>CAMBDW010000001.1 GCA_945865535.1 Chryseobacterium gleum
ATCCAATATTCCTTCAACGGGGTATGTTCCAGGAACTACATACACCATTACTGCAACTGTTGCTCAAACTGGAATAAATAAATTTGGATTTGAAATCACTGCCGAAAAAAATACTGGAGGAACCAAAACAGGAACTTTCTTGGTTACAAATAGCACTCAAACACAACTTGTAAATAGTAATACTGCAATAACCCATAAATCTGCAGGAAGCTCAGGTACTAATAATAAAAGCTGGTCTATGGATTGGCAAGCCCCAACTTCAGGAACGGGAGCTGTTACTTTTTACGGAGCATATATAGGAGCGAATGGGAATAATAACAACTCAGGAGACACTTATCATTCTGCAAGTTTAACTTTTAATGAAGCTATAGTTAATTCAACAATCAATTTATCTGAGAAAAATGATTTTATATTCAATACGCTCAGCAAAACAATTGAATCGAATGCAACTATATCAGTTTATGATATTAGTGGAAAACTAGTTTTAATGACAAATAGTAATACTACTAATATATCTCATTTAAAACCAGGAATATACATTCTTAAATCAGCTGAAAAAAGCCAAAAGATTATTTTAAACTAATTTTTAGTAATTTTGAATCATAAAAACTAATTTTAGAATCATTTAAATTAGTAAAAGCAAAATTAGTAACAAATACCAGTACTAAAAAAAAACGATATTTTTTTACTCATAAACTTATTTTAATAAAATTTAAAAATAAAAAAATAAGAACAAAAAATAGAACTATTAAAAAATAGATTTCAACATATGTTAGCAAAAATGAGCAGTAATTCTGCTAAAATAAAATGCATCACAACAATTTAGACTCTAAAAATATATAGGTGAATTATCTATTTATTTAAATACTATAAATATCTGATTATAAATTATTTAATACTTTATAATGACATAGTGTCATTCCTTTTTTTAATGATTTTATTGCAATAATTATCTGATTTTGATTTTGTATTTTTGCAAAATGAGAATAGACATCATTACAATTTTTCCAGATTTTTTTACTGCCTTTTTTGAGTACTCAATTTTAAAAAGGGCGCAAGAAAATAATACTGTCGAAATCCACATTCACAACCTTAGGGAATACTCAACCAATAAGCAAAAAAGTGTTGACGATTATCAATTTGGAGGAGGAGCAGGAATGGTAATGTGCATACAACCTATTGACGATTGTATTAGCACACTAAAAGTCCAAAGAGATTATAATGAAGTTATTTATCTTTCTCCTGATGGAGAAACTCTGAACCAGCAAATTTGCAATACATTATCCACACATAAAAATTTGATACTGCTTTGTGGCCATTACAAAGGCATTGATCAAAGAGTAAGAGAGCTGCACATAACAAAGGAGATAAGTATAGGAGATTATGTCCTTACTGGAGGAGAGGGGGCTGCAGCAATACTAACAGATGCGATTGTTCGATTAATACCAGGAGTAATGAGTGATGAAACATCCGCATTAACCGATTCTTTTCAAGACAATCTGCTTGCGCCTCCAATATATACAAGGCCTTCTGACTATAAAGGAATGAAAGTCCCTGAAGTATTACTCTCTGGTAATGAGAAACTAATTACCCAATGGAGGGAAGAAAAATCGCTTAAAAGAACACAGGAAAGAAGGCCTGATTTATTAGAATAAAAATGTTTATTTTATTTTATACCGAATTAAAAAATATCCGTAATATTGCAAACCGATTTTCAAACCTAATACTAGAAACATGAACATTACTGAAACAATCGCAAAAGAGCTAACTATAAGTAGAGATTTTCCATCATTTAAAGCGGGCGATAACATTACTGTATACTATACAATTAAAGAAGGAGACAAGCAAAGAACGCAGCTATTTAAAGGAGATGTAATCCAAACAAAAGGAGCTGGAGCAACTGAAACTTTTACTGTTAGAAAAATTTCTCACTCAGTAGGAGTAGAAAGAATTTTCCCTTTAAACTCACCATTAATTGAAAAAATTGAAGTAAATAAAAAAGGTAAAGTTAGAAGATCTAAAATATTCTACTTAAGAGAATTAACTGGTAAAAAAGCTAGAATTAAAGAAGTTAGAAACTAGACGCTAAAATATATCACATAAGGAATACTGCTATTTGCAGGATTTTTTTATTGACTAATTATTTTAAATTCTGTTCTTCTATTCTGTCCTCTACCCTTTTCAGAATCATTACTAGTTATCGGATAAGATTCCCCAAAACCATTATAAAATACTCTTTTTTCAGATATTCCTTGTAATAAAATTAGATCTCTCACAGCTTTTGCCCGATTTTCTGAAAGCAGCTGATTGTATGCCTGATTCCCAACATTATCAGTAAAACCATTTATTTCAATAATCAAGGTATTATTTACTTCCAAATATTTGGCAAACTCTATCAAAATCTCATTAGTAGTACGCTTTAGCTCATAAGAATTGTTATCAAAGTAAATATTTTCAATACTAAAAGACTTTCCCTGCTCTAATGATTGCATCTCAAAGTTTAAATCAGCAGGGGAATTAAAAGAAGTGTCATTAGCAGAGATATAAGTGGAATTAAAAGCAAAACCCTCCTTTTTTATAGTAATTAAAACATCATCATCTTTAGCTAATGTAAGAGAAGAAATGTAAGCGCCTGCATCAACTTTAATAGTTGTAATTTCTTGTGTTGTTAAATTCTTAATCTCTAAATCAACATCTTCTATAATTTGCTTATTTTCATCTAGTAAATCTCCTTTTAAGAAAAGGACTCTCTCTGGCTTAGCGCCCTCATATAACCCAAAAGAATAAATATCCCAACCCCCAATCCCATTCAGATTATTAGATGCAAAATAAGCCTGATTCCCATCAGTACTTACAAAAAGAGAAATCTCATCAGCAACTGTATTGATAGGATAACCAATATTTATCGGTTTTTGCCAGTTTCCTAAAGAGTCTTTTCTACTGTAGAATATATCAAATCCTCCTAATGTCGGAAAATTAGTTGATGCAAAAAATAAGGTTTTTCCATCTGTATGTAAATACGGGGATTTCTCATTTTCATTACTATTAATAGCCGAACCCAAATTCTTAGCACTAGTCCAAGTATCATTTACTTTACTTATTTCATACAAATCCATTTTTCCATAACCCCCACTCCTATCACTAGAAAAGAGAATAGTTTTTCCATCAGAAGAAACAGTTGGCTGAGATTCCCAAGAGTCAATTTTGGATATATTTTTTGGAAATTCTTGAACATTTGACCAAGCGCCATTCTCTCTATTTACATAATAAATATCGCAATTATTATATCCTTTATTATCTCTAATACATTTTGTATAATACAATATTTTATTATCAATTGTAATGGACGCTCCTCCTTCATTACTTTCTAGATTAAAGGGATAAGTAAGTGCTTGGCCAACTTCAAAATCGCCATTTATCTTTTTACTAAAAACAAACTCCTCAATAGTAGTAGTTGTAATATCTTGTAAGCTCATTTTATCCGATCTTCTGGTAAAAAATGACAATTCTTGATCTGGGGAAATTATGGGTAAATACTCATCATCTTGAGTTGAAACACCTTTAACGATTTGAGGATTGAACTTTACAGGATTATTTATAATTTGCGCAAGTATTTTTGCATTTTCATAAAGCATAATGGCATCCGAATAATAAGGATCCCCAATTTGTAAATTAATTGCTTTTTTAAGGTAAATATCTGCATTTACATAATCCTTTCTTTTATAAGCGATTTCACCTAAAAAATAATATGCTTTTGGAAAATTATCCGGACAAAGCTCGATAGCTTTTAAAGCCTGAGTTTCAGCATTAAAAAAATCTCCACTTCTAAATAAAATTTCAGCTTTTAACTCAAAAAAAACTGCTGCTTGATTTGTGTTTTGCAAAGCGTCAATAGCATCATAATAAGATCTTTTTTCAATAAGTTTTTCAATCTTTTTAACTAATTTTTTATCCTTGTTTTTCTCAGGGTAACATTCTTGAGAAAAAACAAGATGAAAAGAGAAAAAAAAAGAGAAAAAAAGAATTATTCGCATTTTAACTCATTAATTCCTGCTGAGTTACTTCACTCAATTCACCCTCTGTAGATGCTACAACTACTGCAACGGCAGCATCTCCAGTAACATTTACAACCGTACGCATCATATCAAGTATTCTATCAACCCCAAAAATAAGAGCTAAACCTGCAGCTGGCACATTAATTGCCTCCAAAACAATAACCAACGTCACCATCCCAGCACCTGGTACAGCTGCTGCACCAATAGAGGCCAAAGTAGCTGTAAGCACAATAGTTAATTGTTGGCCTAAATCTAAATCAATACCAAAGGCCTGAGCAATAAATACTGCCGCTACTGCTTGATAAAGTGCAGTTCCATCCATATTGATAGTGGCTCCTAATGGAAGCACAAATGAAGAAACTTCCTTTGAGATTCCTAAATTATCTTCACATCTTTGGATAGTAACTGGCAAGGTTGCTGCACTTGAACTTGTAGAAAAGGCCAACATCTGAGCAGGAAAAATTCCTTTGAAAAAATTAACATACTTAACCTTTGTAAATATTTTAATAATTAAAGGATAGACTAAAAACAACATTAAAAGCAATCCTACGATAACTGTAAGAGAATATTTACCCAAAGCTATAAATAAAGTAGCACTTGCTCCAAAATCAACTACTAAAGCGCCCAAGAGCGCAAATACTGCATAAGGGGCTACTAACATAATGAAATCTACAATTTGTAAAATAATATCATTTATTCCATCAAAAAAACCTTTGACATACACTGTTTTTTCTTTAGGCAACATTACTATAGCTATCCCAAATAAAATAGCAAAGAAGATAACTTGCAACATATTGCTATTATTACTAGCCGATTCCAAGATATTAGTAGGAATAATATCTACTAAAAATTGCAAAGGCCCTGCTTCTTTTACCCCTTCAGCAGCCGTAATTTTTGAATTTAGACCTTCTTGACTGCTTGGAGTTAACTCATTAGTATCTTTTGTATCAAAACCAATTCCAGGATTTACTGTATTTACTAGAAGCAAACCAATAGTTGCGGCAATAACTGTTGTAGCTAAAAAAAGCGTTATGCTTTTTCCTCCTATTCTACTTAATCTGGAAATATCTGATAAGGATGCAACCCCTTTAACTAAAGAAGCAAACACCAATGGAACAGCAATTAATTTTAATGAATTTACAAAAATAACCCCCCAAGGTTTTATCCAGTTATTGGTAAAATCTATCCAACCCATATTGGAGGCAATTAGGCCATAAACTACTCCTAATCCCATTCCAATTATTATTTTCCAATGTAATGCTAGTTTTTTCATAATCTTAGTTTACTCAATAACTATTTTTTTCTCTACTGTTCCATCATCAAAGATGTAAAAGAGAAGTTGGTTAGTGGCTTTTGTTTCTCTACCTAAGAGGTCAGTTACTTTAAGCAGTTTTTTATTTGTATTTGGCTTAACATTTGCTATTTCGCTAACAGGAGAATAAACATAAAACTCATATTCTGCTCTTTGTGGATTAAGTTTAATAGCATCATTATTTTCTGATCGAATATAAAATTTTACTTCCAATCCGCTAGATTGAAAAGGTAGATTTGCTGAATAAGTACCATCATTAGCAACTACATCTCCATTACTACCATCATCTAGCATTATAAAAGATTGAAATTTTGAATTGTAGTCACTTGTTGTAGCCATTAATTCCACAGTATTTGCATTTAAAACCTCAGCTGTAACCAAATTATTAGTTATCATTACATTATCAACCGTTGGAGATACTAGAGATATTTCGGGATGATTAAGCAAGTATTGTTTTCTTTCATCAACAGTACTCAATATTCCACCAAAACCCCAACCAAAACTTGCCCATAATGGAGTATTCACATTAATATAATATTCATTCATTGAGAAAATTTTATTATTATCCTGTGATGCCGCATTCTGCCCTAAAGCCTGTAAATTATTAATAGTAGCACTTATTACATTTACATCTAATGATTCTTCAATAATAGTATTCATATGTGCTGTATATATCTTTCTGTAGTAGGGATCATTTAATAATTTATACAATAATGGCCTCTGCTCCCAAGATGGTGTTGTTCCTGCTAATGAAGGCCCCGTAAAATAAGGATCATACTCATAAATGTTGGAAGGAGTCCAATAATCAAAACCCATAATTGCTCCTGAAAAACTATTATCAAGATCCCAAGGAATCATTTGAAACAAGCCATCTTTTGTTTGATATAAATAATAATTATGAATGTAATAGGTATTGTAACAATCTAAATTTTGAATCACCTGATTTACAGCAAAAGCCCAAAGGGTTCTATCTATATTTAAGACACTATCTAGATTAGTAAAATCATCTTTAATTGTTCTAATTAACTCCATAAGTTCAGCCCATCCATAATCTGACTTCATATCATAACTATTATAATACAAGCTTGAATCATTACCCATATAGTATAAGTTAGGAGGCATTGCAGATGGTGCATTAGCAGTATCACAAAATCTTTTAATATCATCACATTTAAATAAGGGTCCTGATTTTTCATCAAAATGTTTCTTTAAAAATTCTTTATTAATAGATTCATCATTAACATAAAGACCCACATAATTAGCTTGAGAATAGAGTTTGACTAAATTAGATTCACCAGTTGGCAAATATCTCATATAAATATTGCTACTTATTATCTGTTTTACAAATGTAGGATCCATGTATGCATTAGCCAGCTTCATCTTTTTATATCCTAGCAATTCTTGTCCATCAATAAAATAATCCATGTCAATATTATACGGCACTTTAGGGTTGAAATTATCGTTTGGTAAGCAAAATGTAGAATTACCCTTGTAGCGTACCCCAACACTATCATATGTAGTTCCATTTAATATAAGTTTAGCAGGAATTAGTTCATCTGGATTATAATACCAAGCATTCACTAAATAGGCATGATAGTTTGAATTGTAAAACTCTAAATTAATTACTCTTAGAGAATCTTCATCAAAAAAACCTCCTGGGCTATCATATAAATCTTGAGGATTATACAGAGTTTGGCCAAAGCCAATAAAAGGCAAAGCAAGTAATACAAGTAGTCCTTTTTTCATCTTATATTTTATTCGTTTTACTTCTTAAAAAAGCATCTACCAAAGTAAGTGCCATCATACTTTCTACTATAGGGACCGCCCTTGGAACTACACAAGCATCATGTCTTCCTTTACCCTCAATTTCCACAGCATCCCCAGTTGAATTAATAGTGTTTTGCTTTTGCATAATTGTAGCCACTGGCTTAAAGGCAACTCTGCAATAAATATCATTTCCATTGCTAATTCCTCCTTGTATTCCAGCAGAATAGTTTGTTTTTGTTTTTCCATCTTCTAAAAACACATCATTATGCTCACTGCCCTTCATTTGAGCGGCACAAAAACCACCTCCATATTCAAAACCTTTTACGGCATTAATACTGAGCATGGCCTTTCCAATATCAGCATGTAATTTATCAAAAACAGGTTCGCCCCATCCAGAGGGAACATTTTTAGCAACACACATAATTGTACCTCCAATGGTATCTCCTGCCTTTTTCACCTCTTCAATTTTGCCTATCATTTGCTCAGCTACTTTTTCATCTGGGCATCTAACACTATTAGTATCAATTTTAGAAAAATCCAAAGCTTGATAAGGCTGCAAAACACATACATCTCCTACTGATGATACATAAGCCGTAATAGCAACATTAGCTAAAACCTGTTGAGCAATTGCCCCAGCAACTATCCAATTTGCAGTTTCTCTTGCTGAGGAACGCCCCCCTCCTCTATAGTCTCTTATTCCATACTTTTTTTGATAGGTAAAATCAGCATGAGAAGGACGATACACATCTTTAATATGAGTATAATCCTTACTCTTAGCATCTTCATTATTGATAACAAAACCAATAGGGGTTCCGGTAGTTATTCCTTCAAAAATTCCTGAAAGAAATTTCACTGTATCACTTTCTTTTCTAGAACTTGTAAGTTTACTTTGTCCTGGCCTTCTTCTATCTAATTGCTTTTGAACTTTTTCAAAATCAATTTTTACCCCAGCAGGACAACCATCAATAATACCTCCAACAGCCACCCCGTGCGACTCTCCAAAAGTTGTTAATTTAAAAATCTTACCAATGGTATTTCCCATAGGGCAAATATAACATATTTGATTGGAGTGAATTTTGTATTTTTACCCAATCAAATATAACTATGAAAATAGTAATAAAAAATATTGCAGAATTAATACAAACTGAAAGCACACCGAAAAAGTGGGTTGCTGGAGCTGATATGAAAAATATCAGTACTATTAAAGATGCTTTTGTAGAAATTGAAAATGGCATTATCACCGGATTTGGAAGTATGGACAATTGGAGTGGAATTGACAACTGGAGCAATACTGAAATTATTGATGCTGAAGGAGGAATGATTTTTCCAACCTTTTGCGATAGCCACACTCATTTAGTATTTGCAGCAAGCAGAGAAGAAGAATTTGTAGACAGAATAAAGGGCCTCTCCTATCAAGAAATAGCCAAAAAAGGTGGCGGAATACTTAATTCTGCTGAAAAATTACAAAACACTACTGAAGACGAATTATTTGAAAGTGCGCTGGCTCGTTTAAATGAAGTAATAAAAATGGGAACGGGAGCTATTGAAATTAAAAGTGGCTATGGTTTAACGCTAGAATCAGAACTCAAAATACTAAGAGTAATCAAACGCCTAAAAGAAGCTTCTGATGTCACCATAAAAGCCACTTTTTTAGGAGCTCATGCCCTACCAAAAGAATTTAAAGACAATAAAGATGGGTATATGGATTTGGTAATAGATGAAATGTTGCCAAAAATAGCAAAAGAAAATCTAGCTGATTATGTAGATATCTTCTGCGAAAAAGGATATTTTACTATTGAGGATACTAAAAGATTATTAGAGGCTGCAAATAAATTTGGCATAAAAGCCAAAACACATGTCAATCAGTTTAATACTATTGGTGGGGTAAAAGCATCAGTAGATTTAGGGGCTCTTTCTGTTGACCACTTAGAACAAATGAATCCAGAGGATTTTGATGTGCTCTTAGGTAGTAATTGCATGCCAACAATATTACCATCCTGTTCCTTCTTTTTAGGTATTCCTTATAGCCCAGCAAGGAAAATGATTGCTAAAGGATTGCCTATTGCACTTGCATCTGATTTCAATCCTGGATCTTCACCTAGCGGAAATATGAATTTTGTAGCATCATTAGGATGCATAAAACTAAAAATGACCCCAGAAGAAGTTATTAATGCCAGCACTATAAATTCGGCTTATGCCATGGGAGTTGAAAAGGAATTAGGAAGTATTGCAATAGGTAAAAAAGCAAATCTATTTATTACAAAACCAATTTCTAGCTATGCTTATTTAGCTTACAGCTTTGGAGAAAATATTATTGAAAAAGTAATTTTAAACGGAAAATTGCAATAAAAAAAGCCCTACTTTTCAGTAGAGCTCTTTGTAAATTAGCAACAATCAATTACTTTTTTCTTTTCATGTAGTAATAATGCATTTTCATTTCACCTGCATTAACAATAGTAGCATTTATAAATTCCCAACCATATTTTGCAGCAACATTTACCGCATGAGCCATTGATCTATATTGCATCTCACTCAATTCTTCTGGTGCTCTAACACCACCGAAATCAAAACTAATTTTTATCTTTTGTTCTGTTTCATTTCTGTCGTCAGAAATAGCAGCAGGATTTCGAGTTGCCATATGCGTTATGTCATGACCATTAATAACCATAAATTCATAAGAGGCATTTGAAGTAGTGGTCTCAACCTTATCTTTATTCCCTTTCTTTTGTGCTATACTTAAAAATGGAACCATAGCTACTAACATAATTAGTGTTAATCTTTTCATTTCTTTTTTATTTAAATTAATTAATAAGTTTTTCTAACGCAATAATACAAAATATTATTGTTCTGATAAAAGAAAAATCACCAACTGTAAATTTTTTAAAAAGCGCTAGTTTCTCTACTAGTTAAAAAGGGTAAAGTACTTAATCATAAACCCATTATAAGCTGCCTTTTTAAACACAGATTTCTATACTTATGTGTTTTTAGTTGTTTAACTGTTGTTTCAATTTTTCTTCATTCATTTTGCGAATATGCAACACATTTATATAGTTATACGCTTTTTTCTCTCCTAATTCTTTTGCTTTATTTGCCCATTCAATTGCAGTGTTTAATCCTCCTTTTATCTCTGAAGCAATAGCCATATTATAAGTTGATCTTCTAGCAATCTTATTATCCGAATGATTTACTAATTTCTTCCAAATTTCAATTGCTGCATCCCAATCACCACGTTTTACATATGATTTTGCTAACTTTAAATCATCATGTTTGCCGGTAAAATAGGTTCTCCTAACTTTTACCCACATAGGAGAAATTCGAAAACCATACTGCTGACCAGCAAAAATCCCAGATTCTCTTATCGCACTACTTTTAGATGGTAAATTTCTTACTGCATCATCAGGAGAAAAGCCATAAGCTTCAAATTCTTTTACCTCAGTAAATTTATTTTCATCAACTATAATTTTATTCTTAATATCATAAATTCTCCAGCCAGATTGAATCTCCATAATTAAAGTTGCTGGATATTTAATCTCTTTTACCTTCACTCCTTTTACCTTTCTTGTGCTAGTGATAGGACTTCCTACTATAGTTCTTGAGTCAGAATCAAATGTTTCTAAAACTAATAAGCCATCAGCATCATAAGTATCACAAATACTCGTAACCTCATTCCAATCTAAAGGAATGGGAAAAACAGCCGTTCCGGTTCCCTTAAGCTCAAGAGCAACTGAATTCTTTAAGTTATACCGCTCAGACTTTAAAAGCATAGTGGACAATCCTTCCATACAATACTCAGCCCCATTTCTATCATGCCCTATTCCTTCACCACTAATAAGACCTTCAACAATATTACCAGTTAGATTTTCTTTTGATGGACGTGATCTATTTACAATCACAACATTTTGAATATCCTGAGAAACTGTAATATCCGCTGGCCTTTGCACATCAAGAATTACGCTTGAACTTACGCAGGAACTGAGTACTGAAGTAATTAAAAACCCAACAACTATTTTTTGTATCATTAAATTAACCCGTTATATTTTCTAATAAACCATTCAACAGATATAAGAATAAGCAAAGCTAATAAAATCCAAGAAATATTTATTAAGCCTTCTAGCTTTTCTTTGGAATGAAGAATCTTTTTGTTTTTTTCACTATTTTTAATAGTTTCTATTAAATTTTGAATATCATTTAAATAAAACACTTTACCCTCACTTAGGGCGGCTATCTTTTTTAAAACTTGATGATTTGCAGACAATCCTAATTGCTCCAATTGTATTTTTTTTACATCAAATACTCCTGTTTTTACCAAATTAGTACCTTTAACCTTGGCAGTAAACTTATAAGTGCCTACTTCAAGAATTCCTAGATTTGCCACCAATTCATTATTTTCTTTTGAAAACTGAAAATTATATACTCTACCCTTTTGATCAATAAGTTGTAAATCCACTTCCTTATTATTTACTAATTCGTAACTTTCGTTATATAATCCTGCACGAAAAACAACCTCATTATTTTCTTCATATTGTTTTTCATATTCCAAACGGAATAGACTTTTATCTTCTTGCAAAATCAAGTATTGACTTAATTTTAAAAACAACTCATCAAAAGCAAGATTAGTTTTGTTAAAGGAATAATCATATAACTTCCATTTCCACCAACCCTCAGCCGATACAAAAGATACTTTTCTAGAATCTAACTCCTGAATCATTATTACTGGATTATTGGATTCAAAAGCTCCTATTTTTTGATTTAACACAAATTCAATATTGCCTTCAAAATCATATTTTCCAAATGAAGAAAACAAAGGAGGAGCATCTGCAATTAAACGTAATAATTCTGAAGAAAATGAGAATTTTGAAAAGTTCTGATTCTTATATGAACTTACTTCTTCTATGCCACCTTTAGGAGTAAATCTAACAGCTGATTTAAAATTAATATAATGTGATTGAGTTGGATTAAAAATGATTAAGGGGATATCATTATTCACAATAATAAAGGGGATATTGTTAATCCCAAAAATTACTGCTAATTGATATTTTTCAATTGCAATATTATCACTGATGTCTTTTACCTCTATTTTGTAATTTTGATTTTTATCTATCGTGCTTTTATAGGCTGCCAAATCAGGAGAATTCCCATCTTTTAAGATAAGTATATTGTACCTAGAATCAATTACATCAATATAAACCTTTAATACATTATTAATACTATTTTTTTCAGCTTTTAATACATCCACCTCTATAGTGTAGGTCTGTAAGCCAACCTTATTTGCAGGAAGATAAACAGTATAACTATTGTAATTTATATCTTTTAAAAAAGTTACAGATTCCTCATGCACTTTTACCCCATTATTCCAAATTTTAAGTTTGCTATTTTCATTTTTAGTTAAACTTGAAGCTAAAGAGATTTCTAAAGGAAAAGTATTGCCAAAAAAAGCGATATCATTCTTTACAACATTATCAATTCTAACATCTTTATAGGTTGCTGTATCTCCCAAAGCAATACTATAAACAGGAAAATCATAGGCTAAATACTCAGGATTCAAACCTGTATTATAACAGCCGTCTGAAGCCATAACAATACCCGCCACATTTCTATTCTCAAACTTATTACTAAGCTCAGAAAATAATTGAGAGTAATTGGTTTTTAAACCCTTATTATTTTGACTAAAACCGTCATTTATTTTATCAGAAAATGAGTAGGTAAATAGCTCAAAATCATTTAAGTTATCTGTTAAATATTGCAACTTGTCATTAATATTTTCTTTTACAGACTGAGAATCATCTTTAGCGATTATAATGATGGGTTTTTCTTTAGTATTGATATTTGATTTTACAACAGGATTCAATACTAAAAAAGCGAGTATACTGATGAAAATGGTTCGAAAAATAAACAACCCCCAAGTGAGTTTGGTTGAAGTAATACTATTGTCTCTTTTATATAAAAAAAAGGCATAACCTACACCCAAAAGAATGCAGATTACAGGATAATAAAATGGAAAATCTGAATGGATTCCTAACATGTAATTATGTTAGCATACCGCCACAAACATGAATTACTTGACCTGTAATATAAGAAGATAAATCAGAGGCTAAAAATAAAGTTGTATTGGCAATATCTTCAGGAGTTCCTCCTCTTTTTAATGGAATTTGAGCTCTCCACTGCTTTACTGTTTCCTCCCCTAAGGCTTCAGTCATTTCAGTTTCAATAAAACCTGGAGCAATTGCGTTGCATCTGATATTTCTTGAGCCTAACTCTAAGGCAATAGATTTTGTAAAACCATTAATTGCGGCCTTAGATGCAGCATAATTAGCTTGACCAGCATTTCCTGTAATTCCAACAACCGAACTCATATTGATAATAGAACCTGACTTTGCCTTTAACATAGGAGTTGCAACAGCTTTTGTCATGTTAAAAACGGATTTCATATTGTTATTCATCACACTATCAAAATCTTCCTCTGACATACGCATTAACAAACCATCTTTAGTTATTCCAGCATTATTCACTAATACATCAATGCTTCCAAAATCATCCATTACATCTTTAACAAGTTGCTGCGCTGCTTCAAAATCAGATGCATCTGATTTATAACCTTTAGCCTTGCACCCATTTACTGATAATTCTTTTTCTAACGATTTTGCTTTTTCATCTAATGAAAGGTAAGTAAAAGCAATATTTGCTCCATGCTTTGCAAATACCTCAGCAATACCTTTTCCAATACCCCTACTAGCACCAGTTATGATTACATTCTTACCTTCTAATAATTTCATGTCTTTATTTTTATCTAACCAAATTTACAGTTCCATATTCTTGATGTTTCCATCCCTCAAAATCCTGAAAATAAATTTCATAAGCATAAATATCTAAAGGTAAATCTATATTCTCAAGAGATTTACCATTCCACCCGAAACCTAGACTGCATTTTAGCTCTAAAGGATTGGCTGATTGAAACATTAAATCGCCTTGGGAATTAAATACTTTAAACAAAAAAGTATTCTCTCTAATCCCATTATACTCAATACAAAAGTTATCGTTTATACCATCAAGATCTGGAGTGAATGAATTTGGAATGTAAATCCAAAACTCATCTCTTACCCAAACGGTTCTTGTTGTAGTATCTGCACATCCCTGATCATCAACCACTATTAAACTAGCTGAATAAATAGCACTAGAATCTTGATAATTATGAGTACTATTTTGGGAAGATGCATTTGTAGTATTATCACCAAAGTTCCAGCTCCAACTCACAATATTACCAATAGATTGACTAACAAAATTAGCAACCGGATAAATTATAGAAAGTGTATCTGATTGTAAATGAATGATCGCTGTAGGACTTGCTAATACAGTAACTAAACCACTTCCAGAAACTAAGCCAAAACTAGTAGCATCAGAGAAAGAAGTAAGCGTGTAAGTCCCCGGCAAAAAAGTAGTAATGATATGTGGGTTAACAGTAGTAGTAATTGTAGCTTGATTAACGCCATTAATTGCATGCACAAAAGTAAATGGGCTAATTCCGTTAAATGACACACTTACTTCAGCTCCATCTTGAGCATTATCACAAATAGTATCATTTCCACTAATAACTGCAGTTTGAGCATTTATAACAAATGGAAAAATTAAGCATAATAAGACATTCTTCATTTTGCAAATATAAAAAAAGCCCTGCAAAAATGCAGGGCTCTAATAAATATTATGTAAAAGGATTATTTTTCCTCTTTCACCTCTTCAAATTCCACATCTGTTACATCATCAGTAGAATTCTCAGTTGTTCCTGCTTTTGAAGCAGCAGCTCCCTCTTCTTGTGATGCCTTATACATCTCTTCAGAAGCAGCTGTCCATGCAGTATTGATTTTTTCCATTGAAGTATCAATAGCCGTTAAATCTTTGCTTGCATGTGCTGCTTTCAATTCAGTTAAAGCTTCTTCAATTGAGGCTTTTTTATCAGCTGATAATTTCTCACCAAATTCCTTAAGCTGCTTTTCAGTTTGGAAAATCATTGCATCAGCTCCATTGATTTTATCAGCAGTTTCTTTTGCTTTTTTATCTGCATCAGCATTTGCTTCCGCTTCTTGTTTCATTTTTTTAATTTCCTCATCAGATAAACCAGAAGAAGCTTCAATCTTAATATTTTGCTCTTTACCGGTTGCTTTATCTTTTGCAGAAACATTCAAAATCCCATTAGCATCAATATCAAAAGTTACTTCAATTTGAGGAATTCCTCTTGGTGCTGGCGGAATATTAGCTAATTGAAAACGACCAATTGATTTATTATCATTAGCCATTGGTCTTTCTCCTTGCAATACATGAATATCAACAGCAGGTTGATTATCTGCTGCAGTTGAAAATACCTCTGATTTTTTAGTAGGAATAGTAGTGTTTGCCTCAATTAATTTAGTCATAACACTTCCCATAGTTTCAATACCAAGTGATAGTGGTGTAACATCTAAAAGTAAAACATCAGTAACATCACCTGTTAATACCCCGCCTTGAATTGCAGCTCCAACTGCTACAACCTCATCTGGATTTACCCCTTTTGAAGGAGTTTTCCCAAAGTTTTTTTCAACAATTTTTTGTATGGCAGGAATTCTTGTTGAACCACCTACTAAAATTACCTCATCTATGTCAGAAGCAGTCATTCCAGCATCTTTCATTGCCTTTTTACAAGGGGCAATAGTCGCTTGAATTAATTTATCAGCTAATTGCTCAAATTGTGCTCTTGTTAAAGAACGAACTAAATGCTTAGGTCCTGATGCAGTTGCAGTAATATAAGGCAAATTGATTTCAGTCTGAGTTGAAGATGAAAGCTCAACTTTTGCTTTTTCTGCTGCTTCTTTTAATCTTTGTAAAGCCATAGGATCTTGTCTTAAATCCATAGTTTCATCTTTTTTGAATTCCTCTGCCAACCAATCAATAATTACTTGATCAAAATCATCACCCCCTAGGTGTGTGTCTCCATTTGTTGATTTTACTTCAAAAACTCCATCTCCTAATTCAAGAATAGAAATATCAAAAGTTCCACCTCCTAAGTCAAAGACTGCAATTGTTTTATCTTCAACAGCTTTATCTAATCCATAAGCAAGTGCAGCAGCTGTTGGCTCGTTAATAATTCTTTCTACTTTAAGACCTGCTATTTCACCAGCTTCTTTAGTAGCTTGTCTTTGGGCATCATTAAAGTAAGCCGGCACAGTTACAACAGCTCGAGTAACTGTAGTACCTAAATAATCTTCAGCAGTTTTTTTCATTTTCTGTAGTATCATTGCTGATATTTCTTGGGGAGTATACAATCTACCATCAATATCAACTCTTGGAGTATTGTTATCTCCTTTTACTACTTTATATGAAACATTTTTAATTTCTTTTGCCATAGACGAGAAACTCTCACCCATAAATCTTTTTATAGATGCAATAGTTTTTGTTGGGTTAGTAATTGCTTGCCTTTTAGCACTATCTCCTACCTTACGTTCACCACCTTCAATAAAAGCAACAATTGAAGGAGTTGTTCTTCCTCCTTCAGCATTTGGGATTACCACTGGCTCATTCCCTTCCATTACAGAAACACATGAATTTGTTGTTCCTAAATCGATTCCAATAATTTTACTCATTTCTTTTTGTTTTAAATTTTAAAAATTGTTTTCTGATACACTGTTATTGCAATTATAATACCATAGTAAATAGGGTGACAAAACTGACAAAAAAATAACTTACTAGATGAATACTGAAGAAGTACTACTGACAGAGCGTCAGTTTATTAGAAGCTTCTATCTAATTCATCAATCAGATAATTCTTTGTGTCTTCAGTTAAACCTATACTATACCTAATATGAATATATCTTGAAGAAAAAATTCCAATACCATTATTTATATTTGTAAACTCAGGTCTTTGTTGAACAATGCCCGTTATAGGCTCATTAACTTTAATATATGTCTTTAGATTTTCTGTTGCTACTGTCATTACTAAATCAAGATCTAAAAACTGTCTTACAACAGTAGTATCATTTGTTAAATTTTGACTTAAAAAGTTGAAAAATTTCACACCTTCTATTTTAGCCTCCATAGAACTTCCAGTAAAAGTTGCTAAAGGCTGACTCCATACTAAAGTCTTGGTGACACCATTTTCTAAATAATTAAATTTAATATCTAATTGATAAATTGCTCCATTTTCAGATTCATCCCATTCAATAGTTTTTGATAAAAACTTTGAATTATCTGCTAAATCAGGATTATAAAACCCAAATTTAAAAGCTGAATTAAAATTTTTAAAGCTAAAATCACTAATTACCTCTGTATTTGCGCTTACTTTATTACCTGAATTAAGATTCTTAATAGTAATTGCATATCTATTATTACTAGTTAGAAAACCAGTAGGAGTTACAGCTCTGTAAATAATATTATTATCAGTAGCAAATAGACCATCTTCTTTATCTATTAAAGTGGTATCAAGTGTAATTGAACTTAAAGTATCATTAGAATATTCTTCTAATTTATGCAATTTTACTTCTAAATCATTTGGATTAAAATTAATAGAATCGGCATACTGAGCCATTTGCAAAGCATCCATCTCACCAAGAAAAGCTTTGTTAATTCTTACATATTGAGTATCAGAACTTGCATCTAAAAGCCCATAAACTACTGTAGTTTCTTCCCATTTTGCATTCACATCAAAATCAGTTTCGCAAGCAGTAAAAAGGACAGCAAAAGCACTAAATATTAAAGATATTTTTTTCATGTTGGCAAAGTTATCACTTTAAATGAGAAAATAAAGCCATATTTTGTAAATTTGCAACTACATTTGTAGTAACTTTAACTAAATGAAAATGTCAGCAGTAAAAAAAGATTACAAAAGGGTAACTACAAGCACTCTTACACAGATGAAACAAAATGGAGACAAAATCTCCATGCTTACAGCTTACGATTACACCCTGGCTAAAATTATTGATGATGGTGGGATTGATGTCATCTTGGTTGGTGATTCGGCATCTAATGTAATGGCAGGACACGAAACTACACTTCCTATTACTCTTGATCAGATGATTTATCACGCCTCATCAGTAGTTAGAGGAGTTACTAGAGCTTTAGTTGTAGTGGATATGCCCTTTGGATCCTATCAAGGAAATTCTAAAGAAGCTTTAAGCTCTGCCATTAAAATAATGAAAGAAAGTGGAGGCCATTCGGTAAAACTAGAAGGTGGAAGCGAAATTATTGAATCCGTAGAAAGAATACTTACTGCTGGAATTCCTGTAATGGGTCATTTAGGTTTAACACCTCAATCCATTTATAAATTTGGAAATTATAGCGTAAGAGCCAAAGAAAAAGATGAAGCTGCTAAATTATTAGCAGATGCAAAGTTATTAGAGGCAGCAGGTTGTTTTGCTTTAGTAATAGAAAAAGTACCGGCTAAATTAGCTCAAAAAGTAGCTGAAAGCATCACTATTCCAGTTATTGGAATTGGTGCAGGAAGTGGAGTAGACGGACAGGTGCTGGTTCTGCATGATATGCTAGGGATGAATCATGAGTTTAACCCTAGATTCTTAAGACGATATTTGAATCTTTATGATGATATTACAGGAGCTGTAAAACGCTTTGTAGCTGATGTAAAATCAACAGATTTCCCTAATGAGAAAGAGCAGTACTAATGCTTGAAGTATTGTATGAGGACAACCACCTCATTGCTATAAACAAAAAACCAGGCGATATAGTGCAAGCAGATAAAACAGAAGATGCTCCCCTATCGGATTTTGTAAAAGCATTTATTAAACATAAATACAACAAGCCCGGAGATGTATTTTTAGGAACTATACACAGGTTGGATCGCCCCACTTCAGGAGTTGTGTTATTTGCCAAAACTTCAAAAGCACTTAGCCGAATGAACGAGCAGTTCAAAAACAAAGAAGTACAAAAAACCTATTGGGCGGTGGTGGATAATGCTCCAGCTAATAGCTTTGGAACTTTGGATAATTGCTTGCAGAAAAACGAAAAGGAAAACAAATCCTATATAACAAAAGCAGGACAAGGAAAGCAGGCAGTACTAGATTATAAACTGCTAAAAAAATTGGACAATTTTTACCTTTTAGAAATTAAACCAAAAACGGGCAGACACCACCAAATTAGAGTACAATTAGCCAATATAGGTTGCATCATTAAAGGAGATTTAAAATATGGAGCTAAGCGCTCTAACAAAGATGCTAGCATACACCTATTGGCTCAAAAACTAGAGTTTATACACCCTGTAACAAAACAGGCCATTACTATTATTGCCCCAGCACCTAAAGAGAGCGTGTGGGAGGCTTGTCTCTAAACGGGATCAACATCAATTATAAAACGAACGGCTTTATAATCACTATGATGTTGCATATTCTCAATAATAGTATTTAGTATCGTTTTTGCACTAGCAATTGAACCCTTTTGCTCAATTTTTAGCAGTATATTCTTATGGTAATAATTTCTTATTCTAGATATAGCCGGATATTCAGGTCCCAAAACCCTGTTTCCAAAACTCTTGCGCATCATAACCACCAACTGCTGAGCTGTTTCATCCAACTTTCTTTGGTTTTTATGTTTTAAAGTAATCCCTATAAGTCGATTGTAAGGTGGGTAGTTAAATAATTTTCTTTCCTGGGCTTGTCTTTTAATAAAAGTGGAGAAATCGTGTTTCTTTAGCAGTTTAAAAATTTCATGTTCCTCATCATAGGTTTGTATTAAAACTTGGCCTTGCTCTCCTTTTCGCCCTGCCCTGCCTGCTACTTGCATCATGAGTTGAAAAGCTCTTTCATAAGATCTAAAATCAGGAAAATGCAACATACTATCGGCATCTAAAATGCAAACCAAAGCTACATTATCAAAATCCAAGCCTTTGGTTACCATTTGGGTTCCTACCAAAATGGCAATCTTCCCATTTTCAAAATCGGTAATCAACTTTTGATGGGCATGTTTTCCTCTGGTGGTATCATAATCCATACGCTTACTTAGGTGCCCTGGAAAAAGCACTTTTAAACTTTCTTCAATTTGCTCGGTTCCAAATCCTTTATCGCTAAAATTTGAAGCACTACAACTTGGGCAAATTTTAGGTAATTGCTGGGTATAACCACAATAATGACATTTTAACTGCTTGTTCCATTTATGATAAGTAAGGCTTACATCACACTGAGTGCAATTTGGAGTGTAGGCACAAGGTTCGCAGCTCAAAACAGGCGAATAACCCCTTCTATTTTGAAATAAGATAACTTGCTTTCCTTGCTTTAAAGTTTCATCTATAGCACTTAGCATTTTAGGGGCAAACTGATAAGTCATCTGTTTTTTAAGATGGGCTTTTCTTATATCAATAGTTTGAATTTTGGGCAAAGCAATGCCTTCAAATCTACTGTGCATTTCAACCAATCCATATTTATCTTTTTTGGCATTATAATACGATTCTACTGAAGGTGTGGCAGAACCTAGCACTACTTTCGATTGATGCAAATGGGCCAAATAAATAGCCCCATCTCTAGCGTGATATCTTGGAGAAGATTGATGCTGTTTAAAGGAAGAATCATGCTCCTCATCCACAATGATGAGTCCTAAATTATCAAAAGGTAAAAATAAAGCTGACCGAGCCCCTAGCATTACTGGATATTGAACTTGCCCACTATCTTGCTCTTGTACTGCTTTCCATATTTCTACTCGTTCTGAATTGTTCAAATGGGAATGAGTAATTCCTACTTTATTGCCAAAATGTTTTTGCAAACGCTTAATAATTTGAGTGGTTAATGCAATCTCAGGCAGCAAGTACAACACTTGTTTTCCTTTACTTAATTGCTCCTCAATGAGTTTGATATACAGTTCCGTTTTCCCTGATGAAGTAACCCCATGCAAAAGACAAACATCCTTTTGCTTAAAAGATGCTTTAATCTGATCAAGTGCTATTTTTTGAAAATCAGCCAACTCTTTGTTTTCAATTAAATCCTCATTCGATTTTAGCAATCTGCTAATACTTTCCTTTTCAACACTAAAAATTCCTTTACTAACTAGAGTATTAAAGATTGCCCTGCTAAAATCAATTTCCTTTAGTAAATCAGAAACTGGCCATTTTTTATTTTTAAATTGCTTTTCTAATTGTAGATAAGCGGCAATAAAAGCTCCTTGCTTTGGGCTTAGCTCTATATTGTCAAGCTTTTTCTCAGAGCTTATAAATTTTACGATTCCTATTTCTTTCTCTTTGTACTTATCGTGTAAATCTTCTTTTATCTGTATGATTTCCTTTCTGATAAGTTCATTAATAAAAGAAAAAATATTTTTAATAGTGATGAGTTTTGATATCTCATGTATGCTCAGCTCCTCTTGGCTCGACAATGCATCTAATAAGATGAGCTCATGTGCAGAAAAATGATCCATATCGCCATCAAAATCAGCATGGATAATTACTTTTGACTCACTGGCTAATTTGAAAGATGCTGGCAAAGCAGCATTCATTACATCACCCAAATTACACATATAATAATCCGAAACCCAATCCCAAAATTTAAGCTGAAAAGAATTTACAATTGGGGCTTCATCCAATATTGCTAAAATGGGTTTTGCAACATAATCAACAGGTTTTTTAGTGTGAATACACTTTATAACTGCTGTATATAACTTTCGGGCTCCAAATTGTACAACAACTCTTTGGCCTATTAATAAATCATCTTCATCGGTAGAATAGGTAAAAGCACCTTTTAGTGGCAAAGGAAGTATTACATCAATATATTTTGTGGTAGTTAACATCAAAAGCAAAGATGATTATTTTATCAGTAAAAAAAAAGAAATCAGCTATTTATAACTTAATCTAAAACTACTGTTTGTATTGAAAAATGACTAATTTTGCATTAAATAAAATATTATGAATAAATACTTTTTTCTTTTATTGATTACTCTCCTTTTCTTCTCATGTAAAAAAGAAGAGGGATGTATGGATCCTACTGCTCTAAACTATAATAGTGATGCTAGTGTAGATGATGGAGGTTGTAATTACGCACCTATAAGTAATTTAAAGATTCATTTCACTCAAACTGTAGATGGAAATCCTATAATTTTGAATCAGATGATATATACAAATCAAGCAAATGATAATTATGATGTACAAACAGTAAGGTACTTAATTTCAGATATTACTTTGCATGCTGATGATGGCACTAGCACCCTATTAGATGAAGTTCATTATGTGGACATTTCAATCGCTTCAAGCTTAATTCTAAATATTCCAGAGATTACCAATAAAAACTATAATGCTATATCATTTACTATGGGATTAAATGCTATAAAAAATGTTACTAATTTATTTCTAAATGAGAGTTTCTTTCCTGCATTTGCTTGGCCAGAATTCTTAGGAGGAGGTTATCATTATATGCAACTAGAAGGTGATTATAATACTATCTTTCAAGGATATGCAACACATACTGGAGGTACAAACGGACTAGACTTCTCATTTACAAAAAACTTTCCTATTTCAACAAATATAGAAAGCGGAAAAACCATAACCATAAATATGGAAATCAATAACTGGTACTCTAATCCACATACAATCAATCTAGAAGATGATATAATGGAGGATCCAAACGCTCAAGCTTTATTACAAGCTAATGGAGTGGCTGATGTTTTCTCAGTAATTATTAGTCAATAATGAAAAAGTGGGCATTTCTTCTACTTGGGTCCATCCTACTCTTTTCTTGCAAGAAAGATTTAGCTCCTCTAAGTGGTTGTACTGATAATACTGCTTTTAATTATAATCCTAATGTAATAACGGATGATGGAAGTTGTATTTATTTTAGTACCACACCCTATTTTATTCAAACTCCACCCGGTTTTCCTAATATGAATATCCCAGCCAACAATCCAATGACAGTTGAAGGGGTTACATTAGGAGAAAAGTTATTTAAAGACCCTATTCTAAGTGCTGATAACACTCAAGCATGTATTAGTTGTCATAAACAAGCTTCTTCTTTTTCTGACCCCAATCAATTTAGCACAGGTATTGATAATATTCAAGGAACAAGAAATGCATCTGCATTAATAAATCTAGGATGGCATAAAAGTTTTAATTGGGACGGAATCTCTTTAACATTGGAAGAACAAGCATTTGAGCCAGTTATTAATATTATTGAGATGCATGATACTTGGCCTAATGTTGAAAATAAACTAAATGCAAACTCTGAATATAAACTACTTTTCAAACAAGCCTTTAATATTGATTATATCGATTCCAATCATGTTGTAATGGCAATTGCACAATTTGAAAGAACTCTTATCTCAGTAAATAGCAAGTTTGACAGGTATTTGCGTGGAGAAGTCCAGCTAACACCATCCGAATTTAGCGGATATGCAATATTTAATTCCGAAAAATCAGATTGTTTTCATTGTCATGGCACTCAAATGTTTATGGATAATAGTTTTCATAATAACGGATTAGATATCGAGCCATTTCTTGATTTAGGATTAGGAAAAGTAACAGGAAATCTTTCTGATAATGGAAAATTTAAAACTCCAACTTTACGCAATATTGAATTTTCTGGACCCTACATGCATGATGGTAGATTCTCTAGTTTGGAAGAGGTTATTGAACATTATAACTCTGGAGGAAAGTATTCATCAACTGTAGATCCATTAATGAAAAAGTTAGGAATTGGACTCCAACTAACCAATCAGGAAAAACAAGATCTGATTGCTTTTCTAAAAACATTATCTGATAATAACTTTATTGGCAAATAAGTATAATTTTTATAAAGTTATAAGAACTATATTTGCAACCCATATTAAAAAAACAAACTAAAATGAAAAATATAATAATCCTGACACTTTTATTGATATCAAGCAATTTAATTTTTGGTCAAGTAAATCCAAAAAAATGCATGACTACTAAGCTTGTAAAAGAAGAATTAAAAAACAATCCTGATTATTTACAAGCAAAAAATAATACAAGAGAGTTAACTAACTCTGATACAACAACAATCACAATCCCAGTTGTTGTGCATGTTATACACAGAACAACTCATCCTAATATTGGTTCTGGAACAAATATCTCAAATGCACAAATTGAAGATCAATTACGAATCTTAAATGAAGATTATAGTAAAACAAATTCTGAGTTTCCAAACCCACCAAGAAATACTTTTGTTAATTATGCAGGTAACCCAAATTTAAAATTTTGCTTAGCAACTACTGACCCTGATGGAAATTCTACCAGTGGTATAACAAGAACTGCAACGGCTCAACTTAACTGGGATGCTGATGATGATAGCAATACTACTTGCCATCAATCAAATGGCATGAAAAAAACATCATGTGGAGGAATAGATGGTTGGAACCCTTCAAAATATTTAAATATTTGGGTTTGTGACCTTACTAACTCATTAGGAGGTGGAATGACTCTTGGATATGCATATCTTCCTGGTCTACTAGCAGATTTCAACTCTTCTAACGATTACAAAGATGGCCTTGTAGTTGATTACAGATACTTTGGAACTGTAGGCGTAGCAGCGCC
Source organism: Chryseobacterium gleum (assembly GCA_945865535.1). Lineage (GTDB taxonomy): Bacteria > Bacteroidota > Bacteroidia > Flavobacteriales > BACL11 > BACL11. The sequence goes on from CAMBDW010000001.1 coordinate 24,629, forward strand.
CTCATCTGATGGCAGAACCCCAACACATGAAATTGGCCATTATTTTGGGCTTATGCATACTTTTTGTGAAGATACCGATTCTCAAGGGAATCCTATTTGTTGTGATAATGATGACACGAACTGGGGAGGGTATGTTGATGACACTCCTGCTACTAAAGACATTTATTTTGGCGCTGTAACTGCAAGCACAACTAATAATACCTGTAATGATTTATCTTATTCCAATGCATTTACCACTAATGTATTAGATATGGATGAAAATTACATGTCCTATGCCGCTAACACTTGGATGTTTTCTCAAGGGCAGGTAGATGTGATGCTTTCAACATTAAACAAACAAGATTGGCAAGGCGGAAGATTAAATCTTAAAAACTCAAACGTTTCTACAAATTGTAGCGGTATAATTTCTTCTATAAATAATTTAGCCCCAAATATAAATCTCCATATTTACCCTAATCCTACAAAAGGCGATTTATTTATTAATACCTCTGAAAAAATTATTGCTATATCAGCTTGTAATATTATTGGAAAAGATGTTGTCTTAAATACGTATATAAACAATAATCAACTAGAGATAAGTCAACTTAGTAATGGAATTTATTTTATTAGTATTTATACAGAAAAAGGAGTAATTACTAAGAAGATTATCGTTTCAAAATAATGCTTAACACATCATTAACTATTGACTTTGTTGCTGCAAACTTACAGCCAATTGTTACAAAAATAATTAATGAAAATAGAATTTCTAATGAGGAAGGACTTTTGCTTTATACTGAGGCTTCTCTCCCATTATTAGGCAGTTTAGCAAATGCTATTAGAGAAAAAAAGAATGGCAATAAAACATTCTTTAACAAAAACATACATATTGAACCAACAAATATTTGTGTGTTTGATTGTAAATTTTGCTCCTACTCAAGGAAATTAAGCAAGAAAGAAGATACTTGGGAATTTACTATTGAAGAAATGGTTGAAAAACTAAAGACTTATGAGTCAAAAGGCATTACTGAAGTACATCTAGTTGGTGGAGTTCATCCTAAAATGGGACTTCATTATTTTATTGAACTTATACGTAAAATAAAAGAAATTCGCCCTGATATACACATAAAAGCATTTACTGCAGTTGAGCTTGAATATATGTGCAGAAAGGCGAAAGTAAGTTATAAAGAAGGCTTGCAAATGCTAAAAGATGCCGGACAGGATTCATTACCTGGAGGTGGAGCAGAAATATTTGATGAAGATATTAGAAATGAAATTTGTGCTGATAAATGCAATAGTGAAACTTGGTTAGAAATACATGAAACTGCCCATAAATTAGGAATGCCATCTAACGCAACTATCCTCTATGGGCATATTGAAAAACCCATCCATATAATTGATCATTTAAGTAGATTAAGAAAGCTTCAAGATAAAACAGGTGGTTTTAATACTTTTATTCCTTTAAAATACAGAAACGGGAACAATCAAATGTCACATATTAATGAAGGAAGTATAGTTAATGATATGAGATTATATGCTTTTTCAAGAATCTTTTTGGATAATTTCAATCACTTAAAGGCCTACTGGCCAATGATTGGTAAAAAAACCACTCAAAACCTATTAGCTTTTGGAGTAGATGATATAGACGGAACAATTGATGATACAACAAAAATCTATTCTATGGCTGGAGTGGAAGATCAAAATCCAGTAATGAGTACTGAAGATATTGTTAAATTAATAAAAGATGTAGGCAGAACTGCTATTGAAAGAGATACAGTCTATAATACAATAAAAAAATACTAAAGCTGTTGATGAGTGGCGTAATTACGCCATTTTTCAATGAGTTGCTGCATATCTTCTGCTAGTTCAGAATCAAAAAACATTTCTTTTTTTGTAGTGGGATGTGTAAATCCTAAAGATTTCGCATGAAGTGCTTGTCTAGAACAAATTTTAAAACAATTTTGGACGAACTGCTTGTATTTTGTAAAAGTAGTTCCTTTTAAAATAGCATCCCCACCATATTCATCATCATTAAAAACTGGATGGCCAATATGCTTAAAATGAACTCTAATCTGATGAGTTCTACCCGTTTCCAAGGTGCATTCAATTAAAGTGGTATATCCAAATCTTTCCAAAACTTTATAATGGGAAACTGCATGTTTTCCATGAACTCCATCAGAGAAAACATCCATTACTTTTCTGTTTTTCAAATTCCTTCCAATATGACCTATTATTGTGCCTTCATTCTCTTTAACATTACCCCAAACTAAAGCAATATACTTCCTGTTTAAATCTCTTTCAGCAAACTTTTTAGCCAAATCAATCATTGCCCGTTCAGTTTTGGCAATTACAAGTATTCCTGAAGTATTCTTATCTATTCTGTGAACTAATCCTGGACGGTCTTCCTCTCCCATATTTGGTAAATTACTAACATGAAAAGCTACTGCATTTACCAAAGTCCCATCATAATTTCCATAACCAGGATGAACAACCATTCCTGCCTCTTTATTTACAACCAGTAAATCCTTATCCTCATAAACAATGTTTAAAGGAATATCTTGAGGAAGTAATTCATTTTTTTCTTTAGGATAATCTAACACTACAGTTACTACATCCTCAGCTTTAACCTTATAATTTGCTTTTACAATACTGTCATTTACTCTAACATTTCCAGCTTTTATTGAATTTTGAATTTTATTTCGTGTAGCAAATTCTACAAAGTTTAGTAAAAAACGATCTACTCTTAGTGGATTTTGACCTTTATCAGCAACAAACTTATAATGTTCAAATTCTTGATTATCAATCATTACTTATTATAATTTTTTGATATTTTTTGCCTTTATCATTAAATAATTCAACAAAATATACTCCTGATGACAAATCATTAACATTTATGCTGGTCACATTAGAATTTGTAAAAACCTTACTAACCAAAATACCTTGCAAAGAATAAATGGAGATGCTATTATTTGGAGTGGCTGTTTCAATAAATAGCTCTGATGTAGCTGGATTTGGATAAACTTTAAATTCGGAATTGGTATTTATTACGCTTGAGACAATCTCATTCATACTAAAAATAGGTCTTATCATCCAACTTCCTGGATAAGATGACATTGTCCAACCGGCACCTGCATCATAAAACATATAATTATTGGCTGGATTATTTTTATCCAAACCTATATTTAGCAAATCATTAGTTGTTTGCTTCCAACCCACATAAAAACTGCCTACAATTTGAAATGGTTGCTCAATATAATAAGTATGATAGGCCCCATTTTCAGTGTGAACAGGAAAAACAGTTTGTGAATAAAGTGTATCTCCAGGCACACCATTTATTTTTTCCCAAATAGTTAAATTAAATTCTATATCACTCACAGTATCTAACATTTGAGGAAAATACATTTGTACAGCTCTTAGAGTATCCGGTCTATTTAACTTAAATTCATAAGCTAATTTTGCCCCATTTATATTTATTCCATAAGCCGATTCAGCTGTACCATCATCATAAGCAAAGTGGGAATGAAAATTCTGAATATGGTATAACGTATCATTTAACTTGCTATCAGATGAAGCTGTACCAATAATATTTTGAACAACAAAAGTAGCGCTATCAGCCTGAAAAGAATTAAATACATTACTTTGAATGTCAATTGGAGGGCTTGAAAATGAATAATTTCCTATTGTATCATAATCTAAAACCGAGACATTTCGGCTCACTCCTATTGTAGGATAATGAAAAATCTGATTGTTATTTTCAAAAATATTATATTGATAATCAACATTGGTACTAGCGTCATTGTTTCTTAGCTTGATATCAATAGAATCTTTTAACTCAGACGCCTCATTATTTAAAAAATGGGTCCAAGGCATTTCAGAATATCTTTTTAAAAATGAAGGTGAACTGTATACAAATGCAACATCATTTAAGCCACTTGTATCGGTAGCACTTAATAATTGATCAATTTTTACATAATCAAGATGCCAATGATCAAAATTACCAGAAATTGTAGCATAATTTCTAAATCTAAATTGGAAAGCATTATGTAGAAACCTAGAATCATTGATCACTTCTACTACCTTTGTAAATTCTTGCAATAGGGTATCATCTGACGACCAAATTTGCTCCCATGCTAAAGTATCATTTAAGAATTCTAAAACAAGTTGATCTTGGAAATCTGGCATTTCTCCTATTCCTTTTGCTTGATAATAAAACAAAAAATATACACTAGTTAAAGCGGATAAATCTATTTCTTTTGATAAAAGCGTATCTGAAGGATCTGAACTATTAAGCTGAGTAAAATCTCTAGCCAAGCCAAATTCATCCAAGCCATCAAAAGTAGCTACCCCAATTGTTGGTGGATTTATAGGATAATTTCTATTTACAAATACACTACTCTGATTCCATAAGTCAGTATTTACGATTGATGCATCATAAGAAAAGTCGTCAAAAAAAGGCAAACTTACAGCTGATTTATTTGTTGTACTTATAAATTCAGTCTTTAATAACAAAGGATTTGAAATCAAATTAGAAATAACCTCTTGAGCACTTGATAAAATAGAAGAAAAAACAAAACAAAATACAAAAAACCTTTTCATTATAAGGAATCTGTTTCTATCTGAAAATATAAATCTATTGAAGAACCTATACTAATTTCTTTAGCATCACCAGCCTCAGGATATTGCCTGTAGATAACTGCCGAATTTGAATCAGCAACCTCATTATTGAAAGACTCCAAACCAACATTTAAAGAAACCGATTGAAGAATACTACTTGCTTCAATCCTGGATAAACCAATAAGATTAGGAACAGCAACTTTTTCAGCACTAAGCCCCTGCCCAACTACTAAGTCAATAGTAGTGCCATAATATAACTCTTGTCTATATTTAACTGCAATTCCATTTACTTTACAAATCAACACTTTATTTTCTGCAATGTCAGCTCGATATTCTAATTCTCCAACATCAAAACCATCCTTTTCAAGTTTACTAACAGCTTGGCGCAAAGTTAAATCAACGACATCAGGAAACTTAACCTTTCTAGCATTCAAAGAGTTAATTGTTAAATAAATTTTTCTATTTTCTTTTACAATTGTATTTGGTAAAGGATCCTGATTAACTACCACTCCTTTTTGCTTTGATTTTTCAAAAATAGAATCAATTATTTCATATCTCAATCCATGAGCATCAACTAAAGAATCTAAACTTTTAATATGGATACCATCAAAGTCAGGTACCTTGACAACATCATTATGATTTGTGTAATTATTTAACCACTTTAACCAAATAAAAAACAACGTAAAAAGAGTAATCACTGCAAAAAGCAACTGCTTCTGCACACTTTTATCTTTAAAAAATTTCAACATTTATGATAAATTAACGGTTTACAAATATAAAAATTATGACTATACAGTGTTGAATAAATAATAAAAATAGTTTAGGTTTGTTTTTATAAAATAGAATGGAAAAGATAGCAATTTTAACGGGAGGAGATTCGGCTGAATACAATATCTCATTATTAAGTGCAAAGACTGTTTTAAAACATTTGAACACTACCAAATATAAGGGAATAATTGTACATCTAAAGAATGGAGAATATACAATTGACAATCAAAAAATAAACACTTCTGATTTCTCATACATTAAGGGAAAAGCAAAAATAAAGTTTGATAAAATATTTATTGCACTACATGGTCCTCCAGCAGAAAATGGCTTAATACAAGATTACTTTGACAGCATAAATTTACCTTACAGTTCATGTAATGCTAAAATTTCTGCTTTAACATTTGATAAATTTGAATGTAATATTACACTAACTAAACTCGGCTTCAGATGCGCAAATTCTGTGCTAATTTATTCAAATAAGAAGTTTTCAGAGACTGAAATTATTGACAAAGTAGGGCTGCCTTGTTTTGTAAAACCAAATGGCGCTGGGTCAAGTTATGGAATTTCAAAAGTTACAAAAAAAGCGGCTTTATCAAAAGCTTTAAAAGACGCCTTCTTACATGATCATAAAGTAATTATCGAAAGTTTTATTAATGGAACGGAAGTAAGTTGTGGCGTTTATTTTGATGGAAAACAAGCAAATGCATTGCCTATTACTGAAATTGTAAGTGAAAATGATTTTTTTGATTATGAAGCAAAATATGAAGGAAAATCACAAGAGATAACTCCTGCAAGAATAAGCAATCAGCTAACTTCAGAGATTCAAACAACGACAATTGATATCTATAAAAAAATGAATCTTTCTGGAATCTGTAGAGTTGATTTTATTATTCAAAATGACAAACCATATATCCTTGAAATAAATACAATACCAGGACTATCTGAAGAAAGTATCATTCCAAAACAGCTAAAAGTCGCTAACATTAGTTTGTCAGAAATTTTTGATTTATTGCTAAGAAACAGTAATTAAAAGAATATATTTGCCTACTAATCTACATCAATACTATGAGTGAAAAGACAAATGATGAAAAGTTAAAAATTCTTCAAGAAAGATTAACTCAGATTAAACAAAAAAAAGACACTCCTAATCCACCAAAGAAGCAGAAGGAAGCAGTAAAAGAAGTTCCAACACTTCAAACTGAAACACCTCAGAAAGAAAAAACTCCAATGTCATTCGGATGGTTAAAGTATGTTGTAATTATTGGAAGTCTTGGATATGGTGGATTTTATGCATATGAAAATTCAAATGTATTAACATCAGAAAAAACTGATACTAAAGAAGTCAATATAGCAGAAATAAAATATACCTTAAATTTTGACGGCCAAAATCATATTGCAATTACAGAAACATTTGAAGATGAAAGCTCCGCTAAAGCTATGGTTAATGATTTAAAAGTAAAAGGATTTCAAGCAGATTATTTTTATCTGCCAAATAAATCAAATAGTACTGAAAAAGTTTATCAAGTATTTATTGGTCCATATGAAAATGAAGAAGAAACCAAACAATGGACAAAAAATCTTCAAATAGATTTTGAAATTATTTCGCTTTAAAAAAAATTATATTATAAAACAAAAATCCCACTCATTAGTGGGATTTTTTATATTATAACTAAAACTATTTAGCGTAACTAATCGCTCTGGTTTCTCTGATAACAGTAACCTTTACTTGGCCTGGATAAGTCATTTCATTTTGAATTTTATCAGAGATTTGAAAAGCTAACTTTGCTGCAGCCTCATCAGTAACTTTTTCGCTTTCAACTACAACTCTTAACTCTCTACCTGCTTGTATAGCATACGCTTGTAACACTCCAGGATATGAAATTGCTGTTTCTTCCAATTCCTTAATTCTTTTAATATATTCATCAGTCATTGCTCTTCTTGCACCAGGTCTTGCCCCTGATACTCCATCACATACCTGAACTAATGGTGAAATTAAGGATGTCATCTCTATCTCATCATGATGAGCCCCAATTGCATTGCATACCTCAGGTTTTTCGCCATACTTTTCAGCTAACTGCATCCCAATAATAGCATGTGGGGTTTCAGCATCATCAGCAGATACTTTTCCTATATCGTGAAGCAATCCTGCTCTTTTAGCATACTGAGTATTCAAACCGAGTTCAGCAGCCATAGTAGCACACATATTAGCTGTTTCACGAGAGTGTTGTAACAAATTCTGGCCATATGACGAGCGGTAACGCATTCTACCAACCATTTTAATAAGTTCAGGATGTAACCCATGTATTCCTAAATCAATAGTAGTTTTTTTACCAATTTGAACTATTTCCTCCTCAATTTCATTTCTTGTTTTTTCTACAACTTCCTCAATTCTTGCAGGGTGAATCCTACCATCTGTAACTAGTTTATGTAGTGATAAACGAGCAACCTCCCTCCTAACAGAATCAAAACAAGAAAGTATAATTGCTCCTGGAGTATCATCCACTACAATATCAACTCCGGTTGCCGCTTCAATAGCTCTAATATTTCTACCTTCTCTACCAATAATCCTTCCTTTTACAGCATCATTATCAATATTAAAAACAGATACCGCATTCTCCACAGCCTCTTCAGTTGCAATCCTTTGAATAGTCTGAATAACAATTTTCCTAGCCTCTTGTTTTGCAGTAAGTTTTGCTTCTTCAATTGTAGTCTGAATAATCTCTAAAGCATCAGTTTTAGCTTTATCTTGTAAAGATTCAATTAATTTTTTCTTTGCTGCATCTGCTGATAAATTAGCAATTTGCTCTAATTGCTCTACTTGTTTTTTATGTAATTTATCTACTTCTGCTTGCTTTTTTTCTAAAACAGATTTCTGAATATCAATATCAGACATTCGCTGGTTAAAACTAGCATCTTTCTTATTAACTTCTGCTAATTTTTGATTTAGTGTATTCTCTTTTTGAGCTACTCTTTGATTTGCATTATTGATTTCATTATTCTTTCTGGAAATTTCTTTATCATGTTCTGATTTAAGCTCAATAAACTTTTCCTTTGCTTGCAAAAGCTTCTCCTTTCTTATTTGCTCAGCTTCTTTTTTAGCATCTTCAATAATCAAATTTGCTTTACTCGAATTTAATTTTCTGCTGAGCAGAAAAGTGCCACCACCACCAAGAATTAATCCAACTACCCCTATTATTATTTCTATCATTATTTCTTATTTTAATTATTAAAAAATCCCGTATTAATTACTGAAAAACTCCAAAAAACATGAATAGGGATGCCAAAATATTGCAAACTTCCACTGTCTCCATTGAGAACCCAAAAGGGTTGAGGCCTGTTTTTAACGTTTCGAGTCAAACCCCAATACTTTAAGTGTTGAGTTTAACAAAAATATTAATACGGGATAATATTATTTTAAAAGAACTGTTTAAATATTGCTATCTAATATGGCTTCAATTTCATTTAACTTCTGAGTTAAACTATCATCTTCCACAACATTTTTATTATTAACAGATTCAAATTTTGAAGCGTATTCTATAAGGCACATAGCAAGTAAATCTTGTTTGTCCTTAATGGCGTAATTCTCTTCATAAAACTTAAGTCTGCTTTCAATTTTTTTGACAGCATTTCTGATATATTCTTCTGAATTACGCTCAATCTTCATAGGGTAAATTCTGTTAGCAATATGTAACTTAATTGATAATTTTTCGCCCACTTTTGATCTATTTATTTAATAATGCAATACATTTATCTATCTCCCGTACATACTCATTAATCTTCAATCTTGTTGCTTTTACATCCTCCTTAGTTGCATCAACTGATTTAGAGATATTCATGAGTTTTACTTTATCGTGCAAAGTCACAATTTGTTTTTCTTGCTCTTGTAATTTTGCATTTAAAGCATCATTATTCTTTTGTAAATCTGATTTTTCAAGTTGAAGTTGGCTAAGCCTTGTAATCAATTTTTCAAGCTTAACCTCTATACTATTTATAATCGTTTTCACATCAAAATAATTGTTACAAACTTAGCTATTTTAATATAATAATGCTACTTTTTTGATGTTATATTTGTTGAACTTTTTTACCAATCATAATTTAAAGTATCTAATGACATTTTTCAAACCTTTCTTATTAATAGTTATTCTCTTAGTAAATCAAAATGTTTTAGCCCAAAAATACACCCCACCATTTGATTTTAAAATGTTGCTTTCAGGAACCTTTGGAGAATTAAGAAGCAATCACTTTCATTCTGGGATTGATATAAGAACTCAAGAAGTTGAAGGTCATAAAGTTAAAGCAATAGCTGATGGATATATTTCTAGAATTAAAATCTCAACTTCAGGATTTGGCAAAGCAATTTACATAACACATCCACAAACAGGTCACACCTCCGTTTATGCTCATTTGCAAAAATTTAGCCAAAAAATTGATGGTATCGTAAAAAAAGAACACTATAAACAAGAAAGTTTTGAAATTGATTTCTTTCCTAATAAAGATGCGCTACAAATTAAACAAGGCGAAATAATAGCACTCTCTGGAAATAGTGGAGGCAGTGGTGGCCCTCACTTGCATTTTGAAATAAGGGATACAAAAAGTGAACATCCAATAAACCCTTTGCAATTTGGATTTGATATTACCGATAACATGGCACCAGTATTAGAAAAATTAAAAATATATGCTTTTGACACAACTTTAATTAATGGGTACAACAAAAGTAAAATCTACACTATCAGTAAAAAAAATAATACTTATGCTATTAATGAAATACCAACAATAAATGGAGGTTTTGCTTTAGGAATTGTTACTTATGATCAAGCAGATAATGCTTCTAATAAAAATGGGGTATACTCGATTAAAGTAACTATTGACAAGTCCATATATTATCAATTTACAGCTGATGAGTTGGATTTTAATACCAACAGATATCTCAATGCTCATATAGATTATTGTGAATATACAAAAAGCAAAAACCGATATCACAGATGTTATAAGCTACCTAACAACAAATTAACAAATTATTCGAATTTAATAAATAATGGAATTATCAGTTTTAAGGATACATTAACTCATCAAATTAAATTAGAAGTTAATGATATTTATGGCAATACATCAAATTTAAGTTTTAAAGTAATGGCAACCAATAATTCCTTTTTAATGAGATGTCCTTTGCCAAAAGACACAATAAATACATCTTTTAGTTTTGACAAAGTAAATACCTTTAAAAAAGAAGATATCAAGCTACAAATGGAAGCATTTTCTTTGTATGAGCCAATTATGTTTCATTATAAAACTACTAATTCAGTATCAGGAATTTTTGGAAAAGTGCATCACATTCATTTTAATGACACTCCAGTACACGAAAAATATACTCTAGAACTAAAAGCCAATATTCCAGATAGGTTAAAAGCTAAGACTTATATAGCCACTACTGATATGAAAGGAAATTTTGTGTATATTGGTGGAGAGTGGGTAAATGGTTTTTTAAAAACTACACCCAAAGAATTTGGAGATTTCTGTATTGTTGCTGACTCCATAAATCCTGAAATAAAAGCGATAAACATTTCTGCTGAAAAAATGCTTACGGACCAAACTTCTATTAAGTTAAGTATAAAAGATTCGGGTAGTGGCATAAAATCTTACAGAGGTGAGATTGATGGCAAATGGATACTTATGGATTATGATTACAAAACAAACCTACTGCGCTTTGATATTGATAAAAATTTAAGCAAAGGAAAACATAACTTTTCCTTAGAAGTAATGGATAATGTAGGAAATACTACAAAGTATAAAGCTGGCTTTACTTATTAGCTAAGTTATTCTTAGCAAAGGCTTTAAAATAATCACTTATCTGATCTCTAACCTGAATATAGACTTTTAACTGCTCTTTTTCAGTTCCACTAGCATTTGCAGGGTCCATAAAGCTTTTATGTATCATTTGCTTTGCTTTGGGGTAAATAGGGCAAATTTCTTTGGCATTATCACAAACGGTAAATACATAATCAAAATCAATAGCTATAAACTCATCAACATGGTTGGAAGTATTTTTTGAAATATCAATACCTATTTCGGCCATAGCTTTTATTGCAAAGGGATTTACTTTTTCTGGTTTTGTACCGGCACTATATACCTTGGTATTAGATAAAAAGCTGGCTAACAAACCTTCTGCCATTTGGGAGCGGCAAGAATTACCAGTACATAAAATAAGAACCTTTTTCATAATTGTAAAAATAGAAAAATTAAACGAAAACTATAATAACTACTTCCTTTTAGAGTTAATTAGCCTACATAATTCTATTTTTGCAAGCTATGCACAAAGGGCTGTTACTTCTATTATTGCTGTTATTCTCCGTTTTAGGATATAGCCAGACCATTAATGGAACAATTACTGATGAGCAAAATAATAGTTTACTCTCTGTAAATATTTCAATCCTCAATCAAAGTATGGGCGCCATTTCTGATGAAAATGGAAAATACAGTTTAGAAATTCCTCCAAATAGATCGGTAGTAGTTGTTTATAGTTTTATTGGCTATGAAATGGAAAAGATAAGAATTCCAATGCTAAAAGAAGGCCAAAACTACACACTAAATATTCAGTTAAAAACTTCCTCAACACTACTTGAAGATGTAATAATAACCGATCAAAAAAGTAGAAAAGAAAGTTTTAGCAGAATTAAACCCAAACACGTAAGTGTATTGCCTGGAAATAGTGGTGGTATTGAAGCCATACTTAAAACTTTACCGGGGGTTAGCTCGGCCAATGAGCTCAGTTCCCAATACTCAGTTAGAGGAGGAAATTTTGATGAGAACTTAGTCTATGTAAATGGAATTGAAGTCTATCGACCATTTTTAGTGCGTTCAGGCCAACAAGAGGGCCTGAGTTTTGTAAATACCGATATGGTAAGTAGTATCCTATTTTCAGCAGGTGGTTTTGATGCCAAATATGGAGATAAGATGTCATCAGTACTTGATATCACTTACAAAAGACCAAGAGAAAATGCCGCAACTTTACAATTAAGTTTATTAGGAGGTGCTGCACATTTTGAAGGGATAACTAAAAATGGAAGGCTTTCTTATCTCATAGGTGCTAGACACAAAACAAGTCAATATTTATTGAATTCATTAGACACAGAGGCCGATTACAGCCCAAAATTTTCTGATATTCAAACTTTTGTAAATTTCGAATTAAACACCAATTGGCAAATCAGTTTTTTAGGAAACATCAGTTCTAACCAATATAAAATGGTTCCAAAAAATAGAGATACCGAATTTGGAACAGTAAATGAAGCCTTAAAACTTACCATCTATTTTGAAGGACAAGAAGTAGATAAATACCAAACCTATTTTGGAGCCCTAAGTACGAGCTACCAGCCAAATACTAAATTACAATTGCAATTTACCACCTCAGCATTCCGAACTTTTGAGCAAGAAAATTTTGACATCCTGGGTGAATATTGGTTGTATCAATTAGAAAACAATCTAGGATCGGATAATTTTGGGGATATCGCTTTTGATAGAGGTGTTGGAAAATACATCAATCACGCTAGAAATAGCTTAAATGCAAACGTAACAAATTTTTCACACAAAGGAAATTACAATAATGAGTCCTTAAAATTTGATTGGGGATTCAGAGTCCAAAAAGAGGAAATTGAAGATAAAATATCTGAATGGAATCTAATTGATTCTGCTTTTTTCAATTTCCCACATCCTGATGATAATATTGGTGACACTGCAAACCCAGATCAGCAAATAATAATGAGTGAGCTTTTAAAAACTCAAATCAATTTATCTTCCTACCGAAATTCAGGATACATCCAAGTTTCTAAAGACATAGGAAATCTTACAATCACTGGTGGTACTAGAGGAAGCTACTGGACTTATAATGAGGAATTACTAATGAGCCCAAGAGTATCTTTAGCTTATGCCCCAATTTGGAAGAAAGATATCGTATTTCGTGCAGCCAGTGGAATTTATTACCAATCCCCCTTTTACAAAGAATTACGCACTCCTGAAGGAACTCTCAACCGCAATATAAAAGCCCAAAAATCTACTCACTATGTGCTGGGTGCCGACTATCTATTTTATAGTTGGGGAAGACCTTTTAAATGGATAACTGAAGTGTATTACAAAAATTTAGAGAACCTAATTCCTTACAAAGTAGATAATGTTCGAATTCAGTACTTAGCGAATGATTTATCGAATGGTTATGCAAGGGGTATTGATATGAAAATAAATGGAGAGTTTGTAAGTGGTGTGGAAAGCTGGGTTAGTCTATCTGTTATGAAAACAGAAGAAGATATAGTAGGTGATTTTATAACCAATACTGATGGTAGCACAACTGAAGCTGGATTTATCCCAAGACCTACCGATCAAAGAGTCAACTTTTCCATGTTCTTTCAGGATTACATTCCTGGCAACCCAAATTATAAAATGCACTTGAACTTAGTATATGGAACTGGCCTGTCATTTGGTCCTCCAAAAGCAGAAAAATACCAAGACATCTTAAGAATTCCTGATTACAGAAGAGTAGATATTGGTTTTTCAGCAGTGCTAAAATCAGAAGAAAAGAAAAGCAGATTAAAGTGGCTAAATGCCTTTAAAAGTATCTGGCTAAGTGCAGAGGTATTCAATCTTCTAGATATAAACAATACTGTTTCTTACCTTTGGGTAGCTGATATTACAGGAAGACAATATGCAGTTCCAAATTATCTTACTTCTAGGCAACTTAACGCTAAGCTAATACTAACTTTCTAAATTACACTTAATTTAAACTAAGAAGAAATCATTTTACTTGCTCAGTTTCTCTGCTAATGAATTGTTATAGATTTTTTTATACTCATCAATCTTACCAAAGTTTGTATCATCAACAGTAATTCTACCTTTAGTAACATGGCCTAATAATATAAATGGTATTTTGCAATCTTTTAATACATCTAAAAAGGCATCTTCCCCAGTTTCAGTTACCGATACCACTACTCTTGATGGCGATTCTCCAAATAAGAAAGCATCTTCTCTCACTTCTGAAGAACTTACAATTTCAAATCCTAAATTATTAGTAAATGAACTTTCTAGTAATGTTGTGAATAATCCTCCATCTGCAACATCATGTGCCGATTCAATAACTCCTGCTCTAATTAATTTTATAATTGTTTGTTGAAGATCATATTCAGCATCTAAATCAAACTTAGGAGCTGATGACTCTTTTACTCCATGATAAGAGGCCAAATACTCAGAACTAGAAATATCATTTGTACTTTTCCCAATCATATAAATTAAATCCGACTTTCCTTTAAACGCTAATGAAGTGATGTGTTTCTTATCCTCAACAATACCTAACATCCCAATAGTGGGAGTTGGGAAAACAGGAACCTCAACACCATCAACTGCCGATTGATTATAAAAAGAAACATTTCCACCAGTAACTGGGGTATTGAATTTTTTACAAGCTTTCCCCATCCCTTTAATTACCCCAACAAACTGCCAATACACTTCTGGATTATAAGGATTTCCAAAATTCAAACAATTAGTAATTGCAGAGGGAATACCTCCTGAACAAACAATATTACGCGCAGCCTCAGCAACAGCCATAGCACAACCCTCTTCTGGATCGGCATTCACCATTCTGGCATTACAATCAACCGTCATTGCAAGAGCTTTATTGGTTTCTTTTAAATTTACAATACCAGCATCAGTTGGATAATTTGTACTCATATTAATAGTACCAACCATAGAATCGTACTGCTCATAAACCCATCTTTTGGAAGCAATATTCTCATGACCAGTTAAAAATTTAGCTATCTTAACCAAATCTGATGGCTGCTCAATACTTTCAATATTAAACTTTTTCCATTCTTGATAATACTCAGGTTCGCTCCACTCTCTATGATAAACTGGCGCTCCTCCTCCAAGTACTAAATCACGGCACGGGAGATCACCAACTAACTCTCCATGCATAAAATACCTTACTCTCTCTCCTTTGGTAACTACTCCTATTTCTTCACAAGATAAATCCCATTTATCAAAAATAGCATTTACCACATCCTCTTTTCCTTTTTTAACAACAACCAACATTCTTTCTTGTGATTCTGACAACAAAATTTCCCAATCTTTCATGTCTGCTTGCCTAGTTGGAACTTTATCTAGCCATAAATCCATACCATGTTTTCCTGCAGCTGACATTTCATTTGAAGAGCATGTGATACCAGCAGCCCCCATATCTTGCATTCCAACTATTGCATCAGTCATTGCTAATTCTAAAGTAGCTTCTAGTAATAATTTTTCTTGAAAGGGATCTCCAACTTGTACAGCCGGCAAATCATTTATTGAATCTTCTGATATATCTTTTGATGCAAATGATGCTCCATGAATGCCATCTTTTCCAGTTCTTGACCCTACTATAAATACAGGATTTCCTACTCCTGATGAAGTAGCTGAAATCATACTGCCTTTTTTCATAATGCCTGCTGAAAAAGCATTTACTAATGGATTGGTATTGTAACAATCATCAAAGAAAACCTCCCCTCCAACGATAGGAATCCCGAATGCGTTTCCATAATCACCAATTCCTTTAGTTACGCCTTTAACTAACCATTTTGTTTTGTCTAGTTGAATATTACCAAATCTCAAAGAGTTAAGTTGAGCTATTGGCCTAGCTCCCATTGTAAAGATATCTCTATTAATACCTCCAACTCCTGTAGCCGCTCCTTGATAGGGTTCTAATGCTGAAGGGTGATTGTGAGATTCTATTTTAAAACAACAGGCTAAACCATCACCAATATCCACAAGACCTGCATTTTCTTCTCCTGCTTCTACCAACATATGAGGGCCTTTTTTTGGTAGTGTTTTTAACCAAACAATTGAGTTCTTATAAGAGCAATGCTCCGACCACATTACCCCAAAAACACTTAATTCAGTAAAGTTAGGCGTTCTTCCTAAAATCTGCTTAATTTTATCAAATTCTTCTATTCTTAAGCCCATTTCTTGGGCTTGTTCAAGAGTAGCTAAAGTAAGTGTTGCTTGTGATGACATATTATCCATTTATTTAGAGCACAAAAATAGTCTTTTAAAAAAGTAAATTGATTGCTAAATAAAAAATAAGTGGCGTCTTTTTAACATTTTTTCAAGACGTTAAATTAGAAAATCTTAGGATTATAATTTTCAGGTATTTTTGCTTGAATATCTTTATATTGGTCTTGAATAAAAAGCAAATCTTTTTCTATATCTCCTGTAGTTGTGATGGAATTAATAATTCCTATTTTCTTATTCTTAAAATCAATAGCTAAAAGTAAAATTGGAACCCTTGCCTTATGAGCAATATAATAAAAACCTGTTTTCCATTTCCCTACTCTTGATCTTGTTCCCTCAGGAGCAATTGCTAAAATAAAATGATCTGTATTGTTAAACCTTTCCACAATCTGATCCACTATATTATTTTTTTCATCACGATAAACAGGTATACCGCCATTCCATTTAAATAGAGTTCCAAGAACTGGAATAAAAAATGAACTTTTAATAAGATAGTTTGGAATAACTCCACTAATATATCCATAACACCTTCCTATTAAAAAATCCCAATTAGAAGTATGAGGTGCGGCAATAACTATGCATTTTTTAGGATAATCAAAAGTGCCTATAATTTCCCAACCCATCAGCCAAAAAATAATTTTTGACAATATCTTCATCATTATTTAAATTTTAAACAAAGAAACAATTTTAATAAGCATCAGTTGTTATATAAGTAAAAATTATAAATTTGCCACACTAAAAACTTAGAACATGAAAGCAAAAACTATTGCCCTGATCTTAATTCCTTTAAATATTATACTATTCTATTTTATATACAACAGTATAAATAGTGAAGTTGACTTCAAAAAAGATGCAGAAATTAGAATAGCTGAGAATGTTCAAAAACTAAAAGACTTAAGACAATTACAAGTAAAATACAAACAAGCTAAAGGTGAATTTGCAAAAGATTTTAAAAGCTTAATCTATTTTTTAGAGAATGATTCTATTGCAATTGTAAAAGCAGATGGAGAAGTTCCAGACTCATTAACAGAAGTTGAAGCACTTAGTCTTGGTATAATTAGTCGTGATGCTTCTTTTGCACTAGCAAAAGAGAACGTATTTGATCCTACTTATATGGATAGTAGAAATAATAAATTTCCTTTAGATATAACTAAACTAGCGACTATTCCTCATTCTGATGCTACATACACTATAAATGCTGGACAAATTAAAAAACAAGGAGATTTAACGATTCAAGTATTTGAAATCTCTACTGATTACCGAACTGTATTTACAGGATTAGATGCTGAAAATAAAAGTTATGACTTAGATGCACTTTTAAGAGTAGGATCTATGACAGAAGCATCTTTAAATGGAAACTGGAAAAGCGAATAGCATACAAGCAAGCACTTTTAATATTGATCTCACTGAGCAGTATCAACTTTGTGTTCAACTTGGATTAAAAGAATTTTCATTCTGCATAATTAACAGTAGCACAAATAATGTGGAGTACTTCAACGACTTTACTGTTAATGAAGATATTATAGCCATCATAAATAAAGAAGAAATCTTAAAATTAAACTTTGGATCTTCATCAGTTACATTTACTAATTTCCCCTGTACTTTAGTTCCAAATGAGCTTTTCAATTCAGAAAACTCAAAAGAGATTCTGGAATTAAGTGCTGCTGTTTATGATATCATAAAATCAGATCCATTACCTGAAATTGATGCCCATCTTGTTTACACTATACCAAGCGTGATTAGTGATATTGTTTTTACATTTTTTCCAAATGCAACACAAAAAGCGGAGCAATCAAGCCTTATTAAGCAATTCAGTAAGTTTGAAAATAAAAACCAAAATGCCTACTTATATATTAGCGAAGGTATTCTAAATATTACTGCTTTTAAAAACGGAAAATTACTTTTCAATAATGGATTTAGTTTTGACACTAAAGAAGATATGCTATACTTCACACTATTTACCTTTGAACAGCTAAAACTAGATACAGAAACTGTGAATGTGAAACTTTTTGGAGAAATAATCAAGGGAGATGAAAATCATCAATTACTCTATGAATATATCCGAAATATTGAATTTGGTTCAAGGCCAAATCATTTAAACTTCTCATCAGAATTTAACAAATTGCCAGAACATCAGTTTTACGGACTATTTAGTCAATCACTATGAGAATTGTAGCAGGAACTCATAAAGGAAGAAAAATAAACCCACCAAATAATTTAACTGTACGACCAACTACCGATAGAGCAAAAGAAGCTCTTTTTAGTATCATAGATAGCAGGTATTTCTTTACAGAAAAAACCATGCTCGATCTATTTTCTGGAACAGGCAACATTGCGTTTGAATTTGCATCTAGAGGTGTGGAAAAAGCCCTAGCAATAGATTATAATAGTAGTTGTGTTGAATTTATAAAAACTACTGCAGAAAGTTTTAATCTAAATGTTTCTGCAATTCAATCTGATGGATTAACGTATGTTCAAAATTGCAAAGAAAAGTTCCATTTTATTTTTGCAGACCCACCATATGATTATGAGAATTATCAGCAATTAAAGCAAGTTATTTTTGAAAATAATCTGATAAAAAAAGAGGGATTACTTATCATAGAACACGATAAAGGAACTGTATTTGATGATGATAATGTTGAAGTTAGAAAATATGGGGCAGTTCATTTTAGCCTTTTTTCATTTTAAAGTATTATTTTTGAAACATGACAAAGATTGCAGTTTTTCCTGGCTCCTTTTCTCCTTTTACAATCGGGCATCAATCGATAATTGATAGAGCACTTCCACTTTTTGATAAAATCATTATTGCTATTGGTATCAATTCCGAGAAAAATGAATACTTCTCAATTGAAGAGCGCTTGCAATGGATAAAAGATGTGTATGCTAACAACACTAAAATTGAAGTAAAGTGCTATGAAGGATTAACAGTTGATTTTTGCAAAAAAGAAAATGCTAGTTTTATACTAAGAGGATTAAGAGATTCTCATGACTTTCAGTTCGAAAAAAATATTGCACAAATGAATAAAGACCTTAATTCAAATATCGAAACTGTATTTCTTATTACTCCTGCTCAACTATCTCACATCTCCTCAACGCTTATTCGGGATATCATTAAAAATGGCGGTGATGTAAGTAAATTTATACCAAAAGAGATTAATTTGTAGATAAAAAACCAACTAATTTCTTTACTGCTTTTCCTCTGTGGCTATTTTTCCCTTTTTCAGCTTTAGACATTTCAGCAAAAGTTTTTTCAAAACCATTTGGGATAAAAATAGGGTCGTAACCAAAACCCTCTGCCCCACTTTTTGTGTTTGTTATATTTCCCTTACACTCAGCCTCAAATAAAGTTGCTTCTCCATCAATAATAAGTACAATTACTGTTCTAAATTTAGCATTTCTCTGTTTTATTCCATCTAATTTATCAAGTACTTTATTCATATTATCTTCTGCCCTGCAATCCTCCCCTGCATACCTGGCAGAATAAACTCCTGGTTCTCCACCTAAAGCATCAATTTCTAGTCCGGTATCATCAGCAAAACAATTAAACCCATAATTATCAAATACATATTTAGCCTTTTGTAAAGCGTTTTCCTCTAAAGTAGGATTGGTTTCGGGTAATTCTTCATTACAATGAATATCTTTCAAACTCAAAATCTCAATTCCAGAGGTAACTAAAGCTCTTATTTCAGATAATTTATTTGGGTTATTGGTTGCAAAAACTAATTTCATTTACTCGTGATGATAAGGATCGTTATTCAGTATCGTATAGCCTCTATACATTTGTTCAACAAAAAACAAGCGTACCATCTGATGAGAAAAAGTCATTTTTGATAAAGATAATTTTTCATTTCCTCTTTGATACACCTGCTCAGAAAAACCATAAGCACCCCCAACAACAAATACCAATCGTTTTTTACCACTAAGCATCCATGCTTGTAGCTTTTCTGCAAATTTAGAGGATGTAAAATCTTTACCTTTATCATCCAAAAGCACCAAATGATCTGAAGGTTGTAGCTGTTGTAAAATTAATTCTCCTTCCTTTCTTAGCAATTCGGAATCTGATAAATTATTTGCATTTTTTATGTTTGGAATCTCAAGCAATTCAAATTGAGTATAATGGTGCAAACGTTTTTGATATTGAGAAATACCCTCAATTAAATACTGTTCTTTTGTCTTTCCAATAGCAAGTAATACAATCTTCATTTTTTGTATTTTTGGCAATATTAAGAATTTTGCTTGTATGATAGAGAAAAGCCTTCATAACTTTATTAAAAATGCACTAATTGAAGATGTTGGTGATGGCGATCATTCCTCACTTGGTTGTATTCCAAAAGACACTACAAGTAAAGCCCATTTATTAGTAAAAGATAAGGGAATTATTGCTGGAATAGAACTTGCAAAAATGATTTTTAAAGAGGTTGATAGCACCTTAAAAATGACGACAAAATTACAGGATGGCGATAAGGTAAGCTTTGGTGATGTTGCTTTTATAGTAGAGGGCAATT
The DNA here is from genome assembly GCA_945865535.1 of Chryseobacterium gleum. Taxonomy (GTDB): domain Bacteria; phylum Bacteroidota; class Bacteroidia; order Flavobacteriales; family BACL11; genus BACL11. The sequence goes on from CAMBDW010000001.1 coordinate 45,514, forward strand.
CTATTTCTATTTTAACGGCTGAACGCTTAGTGCTTAATTGCATGCAACATATGAGTGCTATTGCCACTAAAACAAATTATTTAAATTCCTTAATCGCCCATACAAAATGCAAGTTATTAGACACTCGAAAAACCACACCACTTAATCGAACTATCGAAAAGTGGGCTGTTAAAATTGGAGGTGGATGTAATCATAGATTCGGGCTTTACGATATGATAATGATAAAAGATAATCATATTGATTTTGCAGGTGGAATACCTCAAGCAATTAGCAAGATAAAACAATACCTAAAAAACAACAATAAAAAGCTTGAAATAATTGTTGAAGCAAGAAATCTTGATGAAGTAAATCAAATTCTACAGCAAGGAGGAGTAAAAAGAATCTTACTTGATAATTTTGATTATGAAACCACTAAAAAAGCTGTTGCAATAATTGGAGGCAAATGTCAAAGCGAATCAAGTGGGGGAATAACAGAAGAAAATATTGCAGAATATGCTAAATGTGGAGTTGATTTTATTTCTGTTGGAGCACTAACTCATTCTGTACTAAATTTTGATTTAAGTTTAAAAGCCATTTAATGCTTAATTTTATTCTAAATATTGCCAAAAAAATAAAACCAATTGGTTTTTCTGGCCTTAGTATTTATGATGTCACGATTTTCTTTTGGAAAGGCTTAATGGAAGGAGCAATTACTACAAGAGCATCATCATTAGCTTTTAACTTTTTCTTAGCGTTTTTCCCATCCATAATTGTGTTTCTCACACTTATCCCCTACATACCTGTTACTGGATTGCAAGAAACTTTGATGGAGTTATTAAATGTCGTTTTACCACCCTCAACTAATGAAATAACTTTTAATGCACTTGATGATATAATAAACAATACTAGAGGGGGGTTACTCTCTATTGGATTTCTTCTAGCACTTTACTTCTCAACAAATGGGATCAATTCGCTTATTGAAGCTTTTAATGCTTCTTACCATATTAGAGAGAATCGCCCAATTATTCAGCAAAGGATACTCTCTCTTGGATTGACTTTACTCCTATCATTTATGTTAATTATTGCTATGGGATTAATCATCTTTGGAAAATTTGTAGTAAGCTATCTTAACGAATATAAACTCATTACTCAGTATGCTGGAGGATTAATTTTATACGGAAAATGGTTCACAATACTACTTGTATTATTACTTGGAATTTCTATTTTGTTTCATTTAGGACCATCAATAAAAAGTAAATGGAAACTTTTTACTCCAGGTTCCATTTTAGCTACTTTAGGCATCATTATTACATCTATTGGTTTTAATTATTACATCAATCATTTTTCACAATACAATAAGATTTACGGCTCTATCGGAACTCTTATGATTATTTTAATCTGGATGTACTTTAATTCTATTATTTTACTAACTGGTTTTGAACTTAATGCAAGTATTGCAAATGTTAAAGGAAAAGGGGAAAATTAGAATAGTAATCGTACTTTTGCACAACAAATTTTAAACTATGAAAAAGGCTTTAATTATTGCTATACTGTTAGTTAGCACACTTACTTATGCTCAGGAAAAATACAATCCTCTAGCGCCACCAAATACCTACCAGAATACTGATAATCCTAATTATTGGAAAAATAAGATGCCTCATAAAGCTTATTGGCAGCAAGATATATATTATAATATTAAAGCAACCGTTGATGAAGAAACGGATATAATAACTGCTACTGAGCAATTAACCTATACAAACAATTCCCCTGATGAATTGGATGTTGTTTATTTTCATTTGTATCAAAATGCATTTCAGCCCGACTCTTACCTTGATGAACTGCAATCACAAAATGGAGAAAATCCAAAATATGGAAAATATGAATCTCGGAAACTAGGAACTATTATTGATAAAATGACTGTTAATGGGATAAATGTGATTACTGAGCTAGATAATACTATTTTAAAAGTATACTTACCAACTACTCTAAAACCAAATATGAGTATCACGTTTGATATTAAATTTAAAACCTATTTTGATGATGGTGATGTTAGAAGAAGAATGGCAATTTTTAATTCTTGGGGTTACAAACACTATAATGGCGTGCATTGGTATCCAAGAATCTGCGTATATGATGCAAAATTTGGTTGGACAAGGGATCAACATCTAGGCAAAGAATTCTATGGTAATTTTGGGGCGTATGATGTAGAATTAGACTTTTCTTCTGATTTTGTTGTTGAAGCAACAGGATTTTTACTAAATCGAGAGGAAGTATTACCAAAAGAATTAAGAGAAAAGCTAGACATTAAAAACTTTAAAGATAAACCGTGGAAATCTAGCCCATCAGTTATTACGCCATATAAAAAAGGAGAGAGAAAAATATGGAAATTTCATGCCGAAAATGTACATGATTTTGCTTTTACAGCTGACCCAACATACCGTATAGGGGAAGCTTGGTGGAAAGATAAAGTTTGTTATTCTCTAGCTCAAGAACCACATGCAAGTAGATGGCAAAATGCAGCTGAATATGCTGCAAAGTGTATACAAGTTTTTTCAGAAGATTTTGGAATGTACACTTATCACAAAATGATAGTTGCTGATGCAAGAGATGGAATGGAGTATCCAATGCTAACTTTAGATGGTGGGGAAGATCCTGAATACAGAGATCTCTTAGTTCATGAGATCGGACATAATTGGTTCTTTGGGCAGGTTGGTAATAATGAAACCTATAGAGCCTTATTGGATGAAGGATTTACTCAATTTTTAACTGCTTGGGGTTTGATAAAAATTGATGGTGACTATGTAGTTGAAAATAAAGCTACAAATAAATACAAAGCTCATTTTGAAAAACCAACAAAAGCAATTGATGAAGAAATATATTTTGCATACATAAATGACGCAACAAAATATAGGGATCCTGTAATATCAACCCATTCAGATCACTTTGATGGCGCTTTAGGACATGGCGGTGGCTATAGACATGTATATTACAAAACGGCAGCCATGCTTTATAATTTGCAATACGTTTTAGGAGATGAGCTTTTTCTTGATGCTATGAAACATTATTTTGCTACTTGGAAAATAGCCCATCCATATAATGAAGACTTTAGAAATTCAATAATTCAATACACTAAAGTAGATTTAAATTGGTTTTTTGACCAATGGCTAGAAACAACTAAAAGAATTGATTACTCTGTAAAAGCAAAAGATAATGTAGTGACTTTTAATCGAAAATCAGGCATGCAGATGCCGATTGATTTCAGAGTTATTGCAAAAAATGGAGACACTCATGATTATCATATTCCTAATAATTGGTTTATTAAAAAGACAGATGCAACAGTTTTAGCTAAATGGCACGGATGGGACTTACTTCATCCTGAATATTCAACAACAATTGATGTTCCTTCAGGAATTGCAGAAGTTATTATTGACCCTACAAATCGATTAGCTGATGCTTATATGCCAGATAACAACTCAAAATGCAATACTACTTATAGTTTTGATCATCAATTATGGCAATATCCAGATTGGAAAAATTATGAAGTAAAATATCGCCCTGATGTTTGGTGGAATAATTATGATGGTATGAAAGTGGGCTTAAACCTAAATGGAGGTTATATGAATCATCATCATTTAATTGATGCAACAGTTTGGTTTAATACCGGAACTTTGCAAAAAGACAGCATTTTAAATCCTAATGATTATGACTATTACTCGTATCGATTAGCTTATAATACTAATTTAGATAACATCACATTAAATAGTCGATTAAAGATAAAATCACAATTTATAGCAGGACTTTATACCAATAAAATAAGTATAAAAAAATCGGATGGCAAAGGAAATAATAAACTGACTGTTGACTTTTTATCGCTTTACCGCACTAATGGGGATTATCTTATAAATAAAGCTTGGGACTTAAGAAAAATGAACAATAGGATTGATGTTGATCTTGAACATAACTATAAATATGGATATGGTAATGGAAAACTAAACTTAGAACTTAGATCCTCTTCTTTAGGGAGCGCTTATGATTATAATACTTTATCGCTTTCTGCAAAAAATAACAACAAAGTAGAAAAGTTGAAAATAACTACTCGTGCATTTTTTCAAATTGGAACAGGAAGCAATTGGGCAGAAGAAAGTAAATTGGGTTTAGCTGGTGCAAATAATGAAGAACTGATGAATTCCAAATTCACACAAGCTGATGGATTTGTAACATCAGATGATATGAATTATGCTTATACTACAAATCATTTTCATTCTGGAGGAGGCTTAAATCTTAGAGGTTATACTGGATATTTAGCCCCTGAATTTAATGCAGATAGTACAATTGCATCTTTTAATTATAACGGAACAAGTGGCGGTGCATTCAATACTGAGATTGATTTTACTGCTTACTTGCCTTATACGATTAGGAAAAACAATATTTCTTCTTATCTCTTTGCTGATGCTGGTATTATAACATCTGAACAACTTACAAAAGAAAATTATAAAGAATCTTTTTCTGACCTAAGAGTTGATGCTGGTATAGGATTCACATATACATTTAGGAACTTTGGACCTTTAGAAATGGTAAACCCATTAGTTATTCGATTTGACATGCCATTGTTCTTAAATAGAGCTCCAGCAGCTGATGATGACTTTGTTCAAATGAGATGGCTAATAGGAATTAATAGAGCCCTTTAATGAAAAAAATTCTAGTTACTGGAGGTGCAGGATATATTGGCTCACACACAGTTGTTGAACTAGTTCAAGCGGGCTACACTCCGATAATAATAGATAACTTGTGTAACACATCAACACAAAATCTTACTGGAATTGAGAAAATACTTGAGAAAAAAATAAAATGGCACAATGTTGATTCCACTGATAAAATGGCCATGGATAAAGTGTTTTTAGAAGAAGGAAAAATGGAAGGAGTTATTCATTTTGCAGCTTATAAAGCTGTAGAAGAATCTGTACAAAATCCTCAGAAATATTATGACAATAATTTAGGATCTTTAAAAGTTTTATTGCAATGTATAGAAGAAAATAATATCAAAAATATTATTTTCTCTTCATCATGCACTGTGTATGGAATGCCTGATATTTTACCTGTTGATGAGAATGCTCCATTTAAAAAAGCAGAATCTCCTTATGGAGAAACAAAACAGCTTTGTGAAAAAATGCTTTTAGAGGCTATTTGTAGTAGTGTGGCTTTGCGATATTTTAACCCAATTGGGTCGCATAAATCAGCTTTAATTGGTGATTGCTCAAAAGACAAACCATCAAATCTAGTACCAATTATCACGGAAACTGCAATAGGGAAAAGAGAAAAGGTAACTATTTTTGGTGATGACTACAACACTCCTGATGGAACTTGTATCCGTGATTATATTCATGTAGTTGATTTAGCAAAATCACATGTAATGGCAATAAATTTCTTAATTGTGAATCCGGGGAAACATGCTTTTAATGTAGGAACAGGAATTGGTATTAGCGTACTAGATGCAATTCATACATTTGAAAAAGCAAATAACATCAAAGTCAATTATTCTATAGGAGCTAGAAGAAATGGAGATATTGAGCAAATATATGCTAACGGCAGTTTAGTAAAAGAAAAATTAGGATGGGAGGCTAAAGAAAGCTTACAGCAAGCTATGAAATCTGCTTGGGATTGGGAGAAAAAGAAACTAACATTATCCTGCTAAAATGATATCAATAATAGTTTGCACATACAACAGGCAAAAATATATTGATAAGTGCCTAATGAGTATTGCGAATCAAACAGCAGATAAGGCTTCTTATGAATTGATAATTATCAATAACAACTCTAATGATCAAAGTCATGATATCATTAGTGATTTCATTTCAAAACAACACAAAGTAATCCAGTGCTCTTATTTTATTGAAGAAAATCAAGGTCTTTCATTTGCAAGGAATCGTGGAATTAAAGAGTCGATTGGGAATTTCTATGTATTTATTGATGATGATGCTTTCATTGAAGAAACTTACGTAACCAATCTACAAACTTATTTAAAACAATATGGGGTTGATTCAATAGGATTTGGAGGAAAAATAGTTCCTTTCCTTGAATCAGCTTTACCGAATTGGATGTCTTCTTTTCTAATGCCTCTGATGTCTGTAATTGATAAAGGAGAAATAGTGAGTGAATTTTCATACCAACATTATCCGATAGGTGCTAATATGGGTATGTCAAAAAGAGCAATTGATGAAATAGGTAACTTTAATGTTACATTAGGAAGGGTAGGAACAAACCTAATTGGCGGTGAAGAAAAGGATTTATTCATAAGAATGAAGCATGCGGGCTTTAGAATCTTATACTTTCCAAAAATAGTTGCTCATCATGTTGTACCAGATAGTAGACTAACAATTGATTTTATTAAGCAGCAAGCAATAGGTATAGGAATTAGTGAAATAATTAGAGTAAATAAAGAAGCAGGATTTTCTCCATTAAAACGCTGGTTACTAGAATTGTATAAGTGGATTGGATCTTTTGGATTATTTTTTATTTACCTGTTCAAAGGACAACTCTCAAAAGGAATAATGGTGATTAAGTTCAGATGGTGGGTTAGTATTGGGATGATAAGAAAAGCTACTCATCAACAAAGTGATGTATGCTCTTTTTAATTTCCTAACCTAATATTAAAAAATGAGTATCATTTCTATATTGGATACAAAAAATCTATAAGCCGTTTTGAAGAATTAGCATCTTGAAATGAGTTAAATTTATCAAGTACAAGATTATACTTTTTTATATAATCAGGATTTATGCTCCATTTTTCATAACTTTTAATATAGTTAATCAAACTTTCTTCATCATCTGCAAAAGGGCCTTGAATTTCCTGCTTAAAATCATAATACATCCCCCTGCATTTAGAAAGATAGTCTTGATAATCATAAGTATAAAAAATAACTGGTTTTTTTGTAGACATAAAATCAAAAAAAACACTGGAGTAATCTGTAATTAATACATCTGTATGAATTAAGATCTCTTGTACATCAATATCTTTCTTAGATATATCTATGATATGGGTTAAATCGCTAGTAAGCTGCAAGTTTTTTTCCCATGGATGTTTCTTAATAATTAAACAACTATTCGTTTGTTTTAAATAGTGATCCAATTCATAAATCTTAGCACTGAATGGAGAAACAGTAAGTTTAGTATCTCTAAAAGTAGGTGCGTATAAAAAAATACGATCGTATTTATCCAGTTCAAAACTCTTTTTGAAATCTTCTGTTACAAGATCTTTATTAAAAAAAATATCATTTCTTGGATAACCCGTTTTTATAATATTACTATTCTCAAATGCACCTTTAAATATATCAGAAGCATAATCTGAAGGAGATAGAATATACTTATAGCGTTGTCTAGAAAAAAATTTAATTTTCTTAAGGAATCTGTTAAAAAATTTATTTTCATACAAATATTCTTTATTTTCTTTTAAAAAAATAGCTGCATCCACGCCTACAAATTTTGTAGGAATGGCATGCCATGTTTGAATAAAATTAAACCAACCTGAAATTCTATGTGAGTAATATGTATCATAAGATGATTTCTCAATAAAATGATATTTTGCTCTAAGCAGCATAAAAAATCCACTAATAGAATATGGATTTATATAAGGAATTCTTTTCCGAATTAACTCACTTATTACATCTTTTGATTTGGCAGACCAATAGCAAGAAAAATCTTTATTGTTTTTTAAATACAGCAAAAGATACTTAGGATTTCCTTGAAATACTTTAGCATCTCCTCCCCCCATAATCATTAAGTTCTTTTGTTTTGGAACAACAAAAGAGAAAAGGAATAGCAAAAAACCTAAAAAATTATCTCTTTTCACAAATAACTCTTATTACAACGGCTTTATCATCTTTATACCAAGAGTCAGTATAGTTTTCTGAGACATGAATCAGATTAAAATCTAAATCTTTTAATTCAGTTATCATGTCTTTAACTCTAAAGAATCTTCTATAATGAGTCGTAATAAAACCATCATCCTCAACAGGATCTCCTACACCATACAACGGATCATTTATAGTTCTAGCCTCAATAAAAAATAACCCTTTTTCTTGGTTAAGGTTATTTGATACCCACTCAATTGTTCTTAGATAATCTTTTTTATCTATACTATGTAAAGTAAATCGTGAATAAATATAATCTAGAGAACCAAATTCATTATTATTTAATCGTGTAAAATCTTTAATCAAAAATTGAATGTTGCTGTCTTCACTACTTTCTCTATCAATATCTATCACCTGATTTGACAAGTCAAGTGCAATCACATGAATACCATTCTTAGCAAAGAAGAAACTGTCTCTTCCATTTCCACATCCTAATTCTAATAACTTTTTATCTGAATCTAGATACTTAACTATCTCAAAAGCAAATGAACTTGGTTTTTTAATCAATTTTTTTTTAGAATAAAAAGTATTCCAATATTCATTATCTTTTTTTGACATCATCTTCTGCTAATATTTTATTCCTTTAAACATTAATTCTCATTTTTAAACAAAAATAGATTTATTCTCTTAATGCTTAACAAAAGTAAATTATTTATATCCTCAGATAAATTTAAATAATATCCTAATGGAATAAAAATTAGAAGAACGGCTAATGATCTCCCAATAATATCAAGAAAAGTTTCACCCGAATTAGGTAAAAAATAAAGGAGGAAATATATCACAAAAAGCAATAAGACAGTATAAATAGTTTTTAAGCTAAAAGGGTGCATATTCATCTTTACTTTTATAATAATAAATCTAATACAATTAAATAGCAAAATTGAGATTGCTGTGGCCATTGCAGCTCCATTAATTCCATATTTTGGTATAAATAAGAAATTGGTTGCAATAGTTACAAATACCAAAAATAAACTTGCAAATAAATCATATCGATAATACTTTGAGTTAATTATTATTTCCCCGTTTAAACCAGCAGACATATTAAATAATTGAGACAAGCCTATATAGAAAACTACCCATTTTCCTGCTTGAAATTTTTCAGGGAGTAGTGAGAAAACTGCATCAATATTAAGCCAAATACATAAGAAAAATACGCCTCCAATTATTAACTGATTTATTGATGACTTTGAGTAAATAGTTTGAATTTCATCTAAATCATTTTTTTCCCAAGCTTTAGCTATAAGAGGAATAGATATTGCGGCAATAGATTTTGCAGGGACCATTATTGCATTCCCAATAAAGAAAGCGATTGTATAAAATGCAACCTGTTCCAAATCAAGCATTGAGCCAATCATCATAATATCAATACGTGTAACGATTATTATTGAAATACCCCCAACTAAGACATACAAACCATATCTAAGAATCTCTTTTAGCTGTAAATCTTTTAATGAAATAGAAAAGGTCAATCTATTATTAAAAAACTGAATAAGTAATAAGATGGCAAATTTAAGGAAATAGCCAAACAAATAAATCTGCAAAAAAGTGGTAAAATTAACATACCCAAACCAGTATAAGAGTAGAACAGAGATACTATAAAACTTCAAAAATACTTCATTTATAAAAACAGGAGTTGTAGCGCTTAAAAAGGAGCGAGAAATTGAAGTCAGTACTTCATAAAATCCTATGAAAAAGACTAATAAGATAATATAGAAAAAATTATCTTTGAGTAATTCACTTGCATTTAACAGTTCAAATAGCTGTTCTTTAAAAAGAAAATAAGAGAGCAGTGCAAATACAAAACCTAAAAGTGGGGTGATTAAACTTAAGAAATACAGCTGTCCCTTTTCTTTAATGGCAGGGAAAAAACGAACAAAAGTATTAGGAATTCCTAAATTTGTAAGAGTAGAAATTAAAATTGCGTATGCAAGCAAAATTTGTATTAATCCAAAATGTTCCGGATTATCTTTAAAAACATTTGGGTAAATAATCACCGTATTAATAGCACCAATAACCATTCCAATATAAAAGCTAATGGAATTCTTTATACTTTGATTTCTAATAATTCCCATTTACATTTTTCTTAGTTCCTTGAAAGAAACAAAAGCTAAAAGTAACAATAGGGTGACTGAAGAGGCAAGTGCTACGGTTTCTCCAGTTTTATAAGTTGATGGTTCGAACTTAAATTCTACTAAATGATTTCCTTCAGGAATCTGCATTCCTCTAAGCACATAATCAGCTCTAAAATGAGGTTTTAATTCTCCATCAATATAGGCATTCCATCCTTTATCATAATAGATTTCAGAGAAAATAGCTATCCCATCTTTTGTTGAAGAAGAAGTGTATTTTAAGTAATTAGGTTTGTATTCTTCTAAGGTAATAGTAGCATTTGAATTATCTAGATTCTCAATAATTTGGTCAGAAAATCTTATATCGACTATTGCAGTAGAATCAGGATTAAATCCATTTAATGCAGCAATTTCGGCATCAGCATTCGCCACTATATTTACATTATTTACAAACCAAGCATTTCCCATTGCACCAGGATTTTGCTGTACTTGGCCTTGTTGCGAAATAAAATACTTGGTATTAAGCATATTAAGAACCGCCATATTGCCTTTTGCAATATGATTCTCAATAAGCTCTTGATAGCGTTTTAATTTTGCCCCATGATAGCCTCCTATTGACTTGTGAAAATAAGAAGTGCTAGCATCATTAAAAGTGCTCACAGTCTGATTAAATACTCTAAAATTTGGATCCTTATCGTTTAATATCTGCTGATCTGCTTGAGATGCTTGATAAGGCTTTTCTACCTTTCTCTTACTTGCAAAATTATCATTATTCAAATATCTTTTATTTACGGTCCACATGTCTGCTAAAACTAAAACTCCTACAATAAAAATAACATATTTTGATTGTAGTTGATTTTTTAGAAATAACCAAAGAGTTCCAAAGGTGAGTGCTATAAAAATAAAGGAGCGCCAAGCATCAGCACTTAAAAGTCCTGCTCTATCAGATTGTAAAGCATCAATAGGCCAACCATTTTTTTCTAAACTTGCATCTTGTCCTCCAACAAAATCAAAAAATAGTGATGGTATTAAAGCGAAAAGTAAAGTAATACCTCCCACAAAATAAAAAGCTAATTTTAGTGATTTCTCCTTTTCATTTTCTAATTTATCAGAACTTAAAAATTTATTTAATGCAACAAAACCTAAAAGAGGTACGGTAAATTCTGCAATTACCAAAATCATAGATACAGCTCTAAATTTATTATAGCCAGGAAAATAGTCTAAAAACAGTTCAGTTAATCCCATAAAATTCTTTCCCCAAGCGAGCATTATAGACATAATTGTCGCCATAACTAACCAAATTCTCATCTCAGATTTAACAAAGAATAATCCTAACACAAATAAAAAGATAACAATGGCGCCGGCATAAGTTGGTCCTGAAACACCTGGCTGATCTCCCCAATAAAGAGGCAATTGTTTTATGAGTTGCTTAGCATTTGGAGTACTTTTAATAGCTTGATATGTTTCTGACTCAGTAGTTAGCTCTCCTTGTGAAGCTCCTCCATGAAAATTAGGAATTAACAAAGTAAAGGTTTCTGCAATTCCATAACTCCATTGTGTTGCATAATCTTTATCTAATCCTGTTGTTTTATTATCTAGATTTGTAGTTAATTCTGATTTACCTCTGGTACTATCTTTACCATACTCCATGGTTGCTGCTAAGTTAGTAAAGGCCGTACCTGAAGCTAATAAGGCTGCAACAAGCAAGACTCCTGTTCGCTTTGCAAAATCAACAAGATTTTTGGCTTTCAAATCTTTAACAAACTGAACTAAACCAATAATTAAAAGCATTAATGCCAAATAATAAGTAATTTGTAGATGATTCGCATAAATTTCTAATGCAACCGTAAGAGCAGTTAAAACTCCTCCTAATAACATCTTTCCTCTATAGGTATAAAGCACTGCAGCAACTACCATGGGAACATATGCAATTGCATGAGCTTTTGTCATATGGCCTGCTTGAATAATAATAAAGAAATAAGAAGAAAATGCAAAAGCTATTGCACCTACAGCAGCTAATCGATAATCTACTTTTAATGATAAAAGTAAGATGTAAAATCCTAATAAATACAAAAACAATAAACTAGCTGGCCTTGGCATACCTAAAGTAATGACTTTAACTACATATTGAATTAAATTAGCATCCGACCATGTAGCAATTTGATAAGCTGGCATTCCAGAAAACATGGAGTTTGTCCAAAGAGCATTCTCACCAGTTTTTTCATGAAAGTCAACAACTTCTTTACTCATTCCTTGCCATTGCTTTATATCGTGCATGTCCAACATCTTACCTTCAAGTAGTGGAGAAAAATAGACAAATGAGATACTCATAAATAATAGCAATACTATTAAATGAGGTCTTAGTTTTTTAAGTTTTTCCATAATTTTATTATTGATCAACTTCTTCAAAATCAACATATTCTCCTATATTATCTGATTTTGATTTGGTTGTATTATTTGTTTTTTCAAGAGTAACTTTACCCTCCTCTTGAGGTGGTTTTTGTTGCCTCTGGTACTGTTGACTAAATTGCTGATTAACTCTTTCTTGCATTTTATTTACAAAACGTTTTATTAAAAAAGGAGCTACTAATCTAGCAACTATCTTTATTAAATAATAGATAAAGAAAAACCATAATAGAAATCTAAGCAATCCCATATTATCTACTTAAATACAAGTTTCTTTCAGAATACACTTTTGTAAAATAATCATCCTGCAAATCATCAATAAAATAAATAGCTTCTCCTGTTGATTTCATTTCGGGTCCTAATTCCTTATTTACATTAGGAAATTTATCAAACGAGAAGACTGGAACCTTTATTGCATAGCCTTTCTTAGTTGGATTAAAATCAAAATCTTTGAGTTTCTTCTCTCCAAGCATAACTTTAGCAGCATAATTTACATAAGGCTCATCATAGGCTTTTGCAATGAATGGAACAGTTCTTGATGCCCTTGGATTAGCTTCAATGACATAAACTACTTCATTTTTAATAGCAAACTGAATATTTATTAATCCTACGGTTTCTAAAGCAATGGCAATTTTATTGGTAATATCAATCATTTGTTGACGCACATTGTCGCTTAAATCAAAAGTGGGCAATACAGCATAAGAATCTCCTGAGTGAATTCCACATGGTTCAATATGTTCCATCATTCCAATAATATAAACATTTTCTCCATCACAAATGGCATCAGCCTCTGCCTCAATTGCTTTGTCCAAATAATGATCTAAAAGCACTTTATTACCTGGCATATCCTTAAGTAAATTGACAATATGATGTTCTAATTCCTCTTCATTAATTACAATTTTCATCCCTTGACCTCCTAAAACATAGGATGGCCTAACCAGTATTGGAAAATTCAAAGTTTTAGAAATTTCAATAGCATCTTCTGCTGTTTCGGCTACTGCAAATTCTGGATATGGAATATTATGCTGCTTAAGTAACTCTGAGAATCTTCCTCTATCTTCAGCAATATCTAAAGCCTGATATGAAGTTCCCATAATTTTAATCCCATAACGATCTAATTTCTCAGCTAATTTAAGTGCTGTTTGCCCTCCTAACTGCACAATAACGCCTTCAGGTTTCTCATGGCGAATAACGTCATATATATATTCCCAGAAAACAGGTTCAAAATAGAGCTTGTCGGCTGTATCAAAATCAGTAGAAACAGTTTCAGGATTACAGTTTATCATAATAGTTTCATAACCACATTCTTTAGCTGCTAATACCCCATGCACACATGAATAATCAAACTCGATTCCTTGACCTATTCTATTAGGACCAGATCCTAATACAATTATCTTTTTCCTAGGCGTAACCTCACTCTCATTTTCAGCAAATTCAACACCATTCTCTTCTTTTGGTAGTTCAAAAGTTGAGTAATAGTAAGGCGTCTGAGCTTTAAACTCAGCGGCACAAGTATCAACTAATTTATAGACCCTTTTAATATTCTGCTCATTTCTTTTATTATAAACTGCACTCTCCAAACATTTAACTAAATATGCAATTTGTCTATCGGCATAGCCCTTCATTTTTGCCTCTAAAAGCAAATCCTTTGGAATAGTTTCAATAGTATATTTCTCCATCTCTTTCTCTAAAACTACCAATTCTTCAATCTGATGCAAAAACCAGTAATCAATTCTAGTAATTTCATGAATTTTTTTAGTAGGAATACCAATTCTAATGGCATCATACACCCTGAAAATTCTATCTCCACTTGCATGCTTTAGCTCGTATAAAATCTTATCCTGATCCGTTTTCCCTTTGCCATCTGCACCCAAACCATTACGCCCAATTTCTAAAGATTGACAGGCTTTTTGCAGGGCTTCTTGGAAAGATCTTCCAATACTCATTACCTCACCCACTGATTTCATTTGCAAACCCAATTCATTATTAGAACCTTTAAATTTATCAAAATTCCATCTAGGAATCTTTACAACAACATAATCCAAAGTTGGCTCAAAGCAAGCGGAAGTAGTTTTGGTAATTTGATTGTATAATTCATCCAAAGTATAACCTATTGCTAACTTACTAGCAATCTTTGCAATAGGATAACCAGTTGCTTTGGAAGCCAATGCTGATGAGCGCGATACTCTAGGGTTAATTTCAATAGCAATAATATCCTCCGACTTATCCGGATTTACAGCAAATTGCACATTACAACCTCCTGCGAAATCTCCTATAGAACGCATCATCTTAATTGCCATATTACGCATTTTCTGATAAGTTACATCAGAAAGCGTCATAGCAGGAGCTATAGTAATAGAATCGCCAGTATGAATTCCCATAGGATCCAAGTTTTCAATGTTACAAATGATGATTACATTATCATTAGCATCACGCAAAAGCTCTAATTCATACTCTTTCCAACCCAATACTGCTTTATCTATTAGCACCTCATGAATGGGTGAAGCATGCAATCCTTTGGAGAGTAAATCTTCAAACTGTTCTTTAGTATGAACAAATGCAGCTCCTGTACCTCCTAGAGTAAATGAAGGTCGAATTACTAATGGAAATCCTAGTTCTTGAGCCACTCCTTTTCCTTCTAAGAATGAAGTGGCAATACGAGCTGGAGCAACTGGAATATCTATTTTTTCCATTAATTTACGAAACTGCTCTCTATCTTCAGTAATATGGATAGCAGCAATATCAACTCCAATAATAGCAACGCCATACTTTTTCCAAATTCCTTTTTCATCAACTTCAATACAAAGATTTAATGCAGTCTGCCCTCCCATTGTTGGTAATACAGCATCAATATTTCTTTCTTCTAATATCGCAACAATTGAGGCAACAGTAAGAGGTTTTAAGTAAATATGATCCGCAACCACTTTATCGGTCATAATAGTTGCAGGGTTAGAATTAATTAAAGACACCTCAATTCCTTCCTCACGCAATGATCGTGCCGCTTGCGAACCCGAGTAATCAAACTCACAAGCTTGCCCAATCACAATTGGTCCGCTTCCTATAATTAATACTGATTTTAATAACTTATTCTTTGGCATTTTCTTTTTTATATGTGTGCGAATTTACAAATTTTTAGTTTTTCTTTTTATCTAGAAGTAGGAATATATATTAACAATATTTACTTTTAAAAAAAATTAAAAAAAAAGGTGTTGCAAAAGCAACACCTCTTATTTATTCTAAAAATCATTTTTTATTTATGACCCATTTCGTCAGAAACCGTCAAACGGACTCTTCCTTTAGCTCTTCTTCTAGCTAATACTTTTTGTCCATCTGCAGTTGACATACGATCCATAAAACCGTGTTTGTTTTTTCTTTTTCTGTTAGATGGTTGAAATGTTCTTTTTGGCATGATTTTATTTCTTTATTATTTCTGGGCTGCAAATATAACATGTTTTTCTTTTTAGCAGCAAAATATGTGTTATTTTTTTATATTTGCTATAAAATCAAAAACATGAACCAATTACCAAAAATTGCACAAAAATCACCTTATGTAGTTAATGAAAAATCTGGCAAGAAAGCATTTTGTACTTGTGGGTTAAGCACTAAAAATCCCTATTGTGATGGCTCTCACAAAGGAACAGGATTTTCTCCTAATATTATTGAATTAAAAGAAGATAAAATAGTAGCATGGTGTGGCTGCAAACATTCTAAAAAAGGCGCTTTTTGTGATGGAACTCACAAAAACCTTTAGTGCACTAAAAAATTAGTGTTCTGTAACTTAAACTCTGCTCTTTCTGGTTTAAACAAAATAACATCCCAAAAACCTTTATAGAAAATATCTGTCGGAACATGTTTGCCATTAACATAATCCATATTTACCGTTATATCCATATCTAAGTCTATAAACAAGTTGCTATAAACAAATTTATATTCTCTATAAATTACATTAAAATTCTGCTTGTCAAAATAAGAAACAACTTTTCTGATAAGTGCTTTTTTTTCATCTTTTGCAGATAAATCTTTTTTTACTTTTATAGTGAATGAATAACAATCTCTATTCTTATAAGTTGTTTGTCCAATAGTATAATCATAATATTGTTGCATCTCAATATCAAAAATGGCTAATTTTTTGGATATTCCTCCTTTTGATTGCTCCACATCATCTGTTCCAATGGAGAAACCCACTGTTTTTGCATCTCGCATATTTTGGCTCTCTCCTTTATTTTTATCATCAGACAATTTCAAACTAACAGCAATAGTATCTTTAGGAAAAAATACCTCATCAAAAGCCTCTGGAGTATAATATTGATACTTTCCATTCCGCTTAAAAATCTTTCCCTCATCAAAAATAAAGTCATTCACTATCCAGCATTTTTTACCATTAGAATAATGAGTCCCATCTTTTTTAAGTGTGCCAATCTTCTTGCCTTTTGCATCAAATATTTTAAGCTCACTTTTATACTTATGAGTATAATAACGCAAATGCTTAAAGCCCATATAAAAAGTAGTATCGCTTTTTACATATCCGACAAAATCTTCTACTGAAAAACCATTATTTTTTTCTGAAATTACCACATCATCTAAAAGAATCATTGGCATTAAAGTATCTTGAGCCTGCAAAACAGAAACAAAGAAAAAAGAAACAAAAAATAACATACTTTTCATAAAGCAAAGATAAAAAAAGCCGACACTAAGTGTCGGCCTTATATTAGTAATTACACGTAAGCCGGATTCTGTTCTCCTAAGAGTGCTATCATTTATCTAGGACAATAGTTACCTATTGCCTCAAGCTACCTACCCCTCAAGAAAAAGCGAGCAGCTCTTAAATCTTGATATACATGGTATTGCACCACATAGAGTTTGCCTGGTTTCACTACAGCCTAACTGTACTTGCTTTCTGTTGCACTTGTCCATACCTTACGATAGATGGGCATTACCCATTATGTTGCTCTATGGTGTCCGGACTTTCCTCTTCAATAAATTGAAGCGATAGCATCAGTAATTACCTCAGCGAAAATAAACAATAGATTTTAGATATTAGATACTAGACTATTAAATTAATTACTTTTGCCTCCATGAAGTTTACATTATTAAAGGCAGATAAAGAGTCCAAAGCTAGATTAGGAGAAATTCAAACAGCACACGGAATAATAAAGACTCCTATCTTTATGCCAGTTGGTACTGCAGGGACGGTAAAGGGAGTGCATCAACACGAGCTTTTAGAGGACACTTTAGCACAAATAATATTAGGAAATACCTACCACCTTTATTTAAGACCAGGACTTGATATTATTCAAGGGGCTGGAGGATTACACAAATTTATAGGATGGGACAAACCCTTACTTACTGATAGTGGTGGCTATCAAGTTTATTCTTTATCCGGAACAAGAAAAATTGAAGAGAAAGGAGTAAAATTTCAATCCCACATTGATGGTAGTTATCACTTTTTTACTCCTGAATATGCCATAGATGTGCAAAGAACAATAGGTGCTGACATAATTATGGCCTTTGATGAATGTACCCCTTACCCTTGCGAATACGATTATGCAAAAAGGTCCATGCACATGACTCACAGATGGCTAAAAAGATGTTGTGAAAGATTTGACTCAACAGAAGGAAAGTATGGATTTGAACAAAGCTTCTTTCCAATTGTACAAGGAAGTATTTACAAAGATTTACGCTTACAATCAGCTGAGAAAATTGCTAGTTTTGAAAGAGAAGGAAATGCAATTGGAGGGCTCTCAGTTGGAGAACCTCACGATATGATGTATGAAATGACCCAGACAGTCTGTTCAGTATTACCATGGGACAAACCAAGATATCTTATGGGGGTAGGAACTCCTACCAATCTTTTAGAAAATATAGCCCTTGGAATTGATATGTTTGACTGTGTAATGCCAACAAGAAATGCTAGAAATGGAATGCTTTTTACTTCAGAAGGAACAATCAATCTAAAAAATAAAAAGTGGGAAAATGATTTTAGCCCATTAGACCCAGAAGGAACATCATTTGTAGACAACTCTTATACAAAAGCATATGTTCAACATTTGTTTAAGAGTAATGAACTCTTAGGAAAACAAATTGCGAGCTTACACAATATCCGTTTTTACTTATGGTTAATGGAACAAGCACAAAAACAATTAGAAACAGGAACTTTTACTTCTTGGAAAAATAAGATGGTTAAGAAATTAGACACTCGCTTATAAATGCAAAAACTCGATTGGTATATTATTAAAAAGTTTTTAGGTACTTTCTTTTTTACTATTGCATTGATATTACTGATTGTTATCGTTTTTGATATTTCAGAAAAGATAGATGATTTTTTGGAACATGAAGTAAGTGTAAAATCTATTATTGTAGATTACTATTTTAATTTTATCCCTTTTTTCGGAAATCGTTTTAGTCCTCTATTTATTTTTATTTCGGTTATATTTTTTACTTCAAAAATGGCTAATGATAGTGAAATTATTGCCATATTAAATAGTGGAATGAGTTTTAACCGCTTACTAAAACCCTTTATTATTTCAGCGGTAATATTGGGTTTTTTATCATTTATACTTGGTAATTTTATTATTCCACCATCTAATAGCGAGAGAATTAATTTTGAAAACAAATACCTAAAAAACAAACATTTTTTAAGTGAAAAAAATATCCATCTGCAAATACTGCCAGGTCAGTATGTCTATATGGAAAGTTTCAACTCCAAAAGAGAAATTGGTTATAAATTTACTTTAGAAAACTTTAAAGAAGGAAAGCTGAGTTCAAAATTAAAAGCAGATTATGTGCAGTTTGATAGTATCAGTCAAAAATGGCAAGTAAACAACTATGAGATAAGAGAATTTTTAAAGGATAAACAAAATATAACTCAGGGAAATAAATTGGACACTACGCTCAACTTACACCCTAGAGAATTTACAAAAAAAATAAGCCTTGTAGAAACTATGAATATGTTTGAACTTAATGATTATATTGCTGAAGAAGAACTAAAAGGAAGTGAACAATTAGTATACCATAAAATTGAAAAACACAGGAGGACTGCTTTTCCTTTTGCCTCTCTAATACTTACCTTAATTGCTGTAGCTATTGCGAGCCGAAAAGTTAAAGGAGGGATTGGTATCCATTTAGGAATTGGGATACTCATTGCCTTTACTTATCTCCTTTTTATGCAAGTGAGCATCACCTTTGCTACAAATAGTAACCTAGCTCCTGCACTAGCAGTTTGGATTCCTAACCTCTGTTATATGGTATTAGCTGGGATTTTGCTTTACAAAGCCCCAAAGTAAGTTCCAAAGTTAATCCCTCTTCAATTTACGGTATTTGATACGCTTAGGCGAAATATCCCCCAAACGTTTCTTACGATTTTCCTCATAATCAGAAAAACCACCTTCAAAATAAACTACATTACTATCGCCTTCAAAGGCCAAAATATGAGTACAAACTCTATCCAAAAACCATCTATCGTGTGAAATAATAACCGCACATCCTGCAAAATTATCTAGCCCTTCCTCCAATGCTCTTAATGTATTCACATCTAAATCATTTGTTGGCTCATCCAATAAAAGCACATTTGCCTCTTGCCTTAAAGTCATGGCTAAGTGCAAACGATTACGCTCCCCACCTGAGAGTACTCCCACTTTCTTGTTTTGATCAGAACCATTAAAGTTAAATTTAGCAACATAAGCTCTTGAATTCATAAGTTTGCCTCCAACATTCACTTGCTCCTGTCCACCAGTTATTTGCTGCCAAATTGTTTTTTCCAAATCAATATCAGCATGTTGCTGATCTACATAAGCAATTTTTACGCTCTCACCTACTTTAAATGTACCAGAATCGGCAGTTTCTTGTTTCATAATCATACGAAACAAAGTTGTTTTTCCTGCTCCATTTGGTCCTACAATACCCACAATACCAGCTGGAGGTAATTTAAATTCTAAATTTTCATACAATAACTTATCCCCAAAAGCTTTACTTACACCTTCTGCATCAATCACATTATTTCCTAATCTTGGACCTGGAGGAATATACAATTCTATAGTATCCTCTTTTCTTCTACCCTCATCACTTAATAATTTTTCATAATTACTCAAACGAGATTTTGATTTTGTCTGCCTTCCTTTTGGTGACATTCGCACCCACTCCAATTCTCTTTCAAGAGTTTTTCTTCTTTTACTTTCTGTTTTTTCCTCTAGGGCTAATCTTTTTGTTTTTTGTTCCAACCAAGAAGAGTAATTCCCTTTCCAAGGAATTCCCTCTCCTCTATCTAATTCTAGAATCCAACCCGCAACATTATCTAAGAAATATCTATCGTGGGTAATAGCAATTACGGTTCCTTTATATTCTAAGAGATGTTGCTCTAGCCATAGAACAGATTCTGCATCCAAGTGATTTGTTGGCTCATCCAATAATAAAATCTCTGGTTCTTGTAATAATAAACGACAAAGAGCAACTCTTCTTCTTTCTCCTCCAGAGAGCACCGAAATCTGAGCATCTGACTCTGGACATCTTAAAGCATCCATTGCTATATTTAGTTTGGTCTCAATATCCCAAGCACCAAGGGCTTCAATTTTATCCTGAAGTTCTCCTTGATGTTTCATTAACTTTTCCATCTTATCAGCATTCTCATAATTCTCAGGTAATCCAAAAGCATCATTTATAGCATTGTATGCTGCCAAAGCATCTACAGCTTCTTGCATACCTTCTTTTACAATATCCATTACAGTTTTGCTATCATCAAGTTTGGGCTCCTGTTCCAAATACCCTACTTTATAACCATCTGAAAAAGTAATATCACCTTGATAAGATTTCTCTACTCCAGCAATGATCTTTAAAAGTGTTGATTTACCCGAACCATTAAGTCCTATAATACCAATTTTTGCACCATAGAAAAAAGAAAGATAAATGTCCTTTAATACTTGATTATTATTATTGTTATAGGACTTGGAAAGTCCAGTCATTGAAAAAATTATTTTCTTATCGTCTGACATATTTTATTATTTTTACGCTCACAAAAGTAATTCTTAAAATTTAAAAGATGAAAAAAAGCATTGGAATCTCTATATTATTAATTGTTATAGGTATTGTTTTCCTATTAGACAATCTAAATTATGTTCATATTTCAATAGCAGAGCTAATTAGGACCTACTGGCCTGTAATCTTAATTTGGCTGGGGATCGAAAAGTTAATGAGAGATTTGAAATAGTCTTCCTTGAACAGCATTTCTTTGCTCTAAGCGTTTTTCAACTAAATGCTTTACTTCAAAATTCTTTAAGCCATATTTTGGATGTATCAACATGCTAGCTGGTGATTCACTAAAGAATCTTTCTAAAATAATATTTGGGTTCAGTAATTCGATAAAATCTACTACTAAATCAATATACTCTTCTAGTTGCATAAATGTAAACATCTCTGGAGTATGCTTAAATTGATATGCCATCATAGTATGCTTTACAATTTGAAGATGATGGACTTTTAATGTATTTATAGGTAAATCTGAAATTTTACGAGCATGTTCTAACATATCCTCTTTGGTTTCTCCTGGCAAACCTAAAATTAAATGTCCACCTAGATGAATACCTCTACCAGCTGCTCTTTTATAGGCATCAATTGCATCCTCATGAGTCTGGCATCTATTTATAATTTTTAGGGTTTCATTATTTGTAGATTCTAACCCGAACTCTAATTTTATAAAAACCCCTTTATTTACTAACTCCTGAAGATAATCCAACACCTCATCTTTAATACAATCTGGACGAGTAGCAATAACCAAACCTAAAACATCTTCATGATCCAATGCCTCTTCATACATTTTTTTTAAATCAGCAAGTGGAGCATAAGTATTTGTATATGCTTGAAAATATGCTAAGTATTTTTGTGCTTTATACTTTTTAGAAAAAAATGCGATACCCTCATCAATCTGTACTTTTATCGGCTTAATTGGTTTGCAGTAATCAGGATTAAAAGTATTATTATTACAATAGGTACAGCCACCCATTCCTTTACTTCCATCTTTATTTGGACAGGTAAAACCAGCATTTATGCATACTTTTTGGACTCTAGCCCCAAATTTTTTCTTGATAAAAGAAGAAAAATCATTATATCTTTTTTCCGTTTGCATGTTGCAAAAATAGTAGAATATTAACAACAAAACAGTTGGATTTTCGTATTAAGAAAAGAATTCTTAAGTTTGCCTGAATAACTCAATACATGTCTGAAAAAAAAATATCCTCATTAGAAAAGATTGGCTATCTAAAAACATTGCCTAAAGATGCTGATATTAATGATTATGAAAGTCTTTTGATTTCGGAGAAAGATGGTAAAACAATTACCCTTTACATACTAGCATCAGAAAGAAAAGAATTTGATGAAACCAGTAATTTTACTAATAGTTGGGATGTATTTAATTCTTATCTGAATTAATAGCCTTCTATCTAGCTTGTAAAGCATCATTTAATTTAGAAATGCTATCGCTAGTGCTATATTCAAAACACCAAGGGAATATAGCGTGAATGAATGTTCGAATAGCTATGCCAATTAATTGTATTCCAAAACTACAAGATTTTAAAAAGTGCTGGAAATAAGTTTGTCCTACAGCATTAGGATGGTTTTTAAAAATATTCTTCATATTATAAAATCTCTGTTAGTTTAAAAGTATCTTTTAACCTAACCCCTCTATCGGTTTGCTCAACAGTGCAACATTCGCTATAGTTATCATGCTGTAAAAATAGAATGTATTCTTGTTCTACAGCTTTTTTTAGGAACTTTTCTTTTTCTGTTAAAGTAAGTAAAGGTCTGGTATCATAGCCCATGATATAAGCTAAAGGTATATGTCCTGTGCTTGGCAATAAATCAGCTGCAAAAACTATAGTCTTATCTTTATAAGTTATATGAGGAATCATCTGGGCATCAGTATGTCCGTTTACAAAAAGCGCATCAAAATTATGGAATATGTTTTTCTCGTTTTCTACAAAATTTAGATGTCCAGATTCTTGGATTGGAATGATATTTTCTCTTAAAAAAGAAGCTTTCTCTCTATTATTTGGCTCAGTAGCCCATTTCCAATGATCCGGATTACTCCAATACTTTGCATTCTTAAAAGCCATCTCAAAACCACTTCTATCTTTATTCCATTTTACACTACCCCCACAATGATCAAAATGTAAATGGGTAAGAAATACATCAGTTATATCATCAGCTGAGAAACCGTGTTTTGCTAAAGATGAATGTAAATTTACATCACCATGGAGATAATAATGTTTTAGAAATTTATCATCTTGTTTATCTCCTATTCCGTTATCAATTAAAATAAGCCTTGAACCATCTTCAATTAAAAGTGAACGCATAGCCCAGGGACATAAATTATTCTCATCAGATGGATTTGTTTTACTCCAAATCACTTTGGGTACAGCTCCAAACATTCCTCCACCATCTAATTTAAAAAACCCTGTGTCTATTGTGTACAATTGCATGTTAGTAAATTTCGGTTTGTCAAAGATAACAATTGCTCTTAATTTCTACTTTTATTTCTAATAAATTTTTCCAAAATGAAGATACATTTAATTGCGATTGGCGGAAGTGCCATGCATAATATGGCTTTAGCGCTTCACCATAAAGGATTTGATGTAACAGGAAGTGATGATGCCATTTTTAGCCCAAGTAAAGAGCGCTTAGCAAAATATAATTTACTGCCCAATGAAATGGGCTGGTTTGTGTCTAAAATTACTTCTGATTTAGATGCAATTATTTTAGGAATGCACGCAAGAGAAGACAATCCTGAATTAGCAAAGGCAAAAGAACTAAACATTCCTATTTTTTCATATCCTGAATATATTTATGAGCAATCTAAAAATAAAAAGCGTGTTGTAATTGGAGGAAGCCATGGAAAAACCTCCATAACTGCTATGATATTGCATGTGCTTGAAAATTTAAATATGGATTGCGATTATATGGTTGGTGCACAATTAGAAGGCTTTGATACTATGGTTAAACTTAGTCATGATGCACCCATTATAATATTGGAAGGAGATGAATATTTAAGTTCCCCAATTGACAGACGACCAAAATTTCATTTATACCAGCCCCACATAGCCGTGCTTAGTGGCATTGCCTGGGATCATATAAATGTATTTCCAACTTTTGAAATGTATGTAAATCAATTCCGGATTTTTAAAAATATGATAACCGACACTCTTATTTATTGCTCGGAAGATAAGGAGTTAACCAAACTTTCAAAAGAAACTACAAAATGCAAGCTTATTGCTTATTCAACACCTAATCACACAATAGAAAATGGGATAACATCAGTAGAAAATACAGCACTATTAATATTTGGAAATCATAATTTACAAAACCTAAATGCTGCTAGATTAGTGTGCAATGAATTAGGTGTTTCAGATACTAATTTTTATCAGAAAATAGCCACTTTTAAAGGCGCCTCTAACAGGCTGGAATTAGTAAGAAGAAGCGAAACATCAGCAATTTATAAGGATTTTGCCCACTCCCCATCTAAATTGAAAGCAACTTCATCTGCAATGAAAAAGCAGTTTAAAAACAGAAAATTAGTGGCTTGTATGGAGCTTCATACTTTCAGTAGTTTGAATGAAGAATTTTTAAAAGAGTACAAAGGTAGTATGGATGAGCCAGACACTGCAATTGTTTATTTTAGCCCAGAAGCTATTGCTCATAAAAAATTGGAAGCAATTACAAAAGAGCAAGTACACAGGGCTTTTAATCGTGAAGATTTACTAGTATTTACTGACTCTAAAGAATTAGAAAAGTATTTAAACGCTCTAAATTGGAAAAATCAAAATCTATTAATGATGAGTTCGGGAAATTTTGAAGGCATAGAATTTGGGAATTTGATAAAATAAAAGCATAAAAAAAACCACCCAATGGGTGGTTTTTTTATAACATCTACAATATTATCTAGACATCTTTCCTGTCAAGATACTAATTAAATCAATAAGAGTCCAAATACCACAACCGCCAAGAGTTAAAAGCATTAAGATTCCATTAGTAGTGTCTCCAAGCATAAACCTATGAATCCCTAAGCTACCAACAAGCCAACAAATAGCAGCTAACCCCCAATCAATTCTGAAGCAGGGGCCTCTATTGGTTGGTTGTTAGGATCAACAATAACTGTATTATCTTGCGTTACTGGAAATGAAGCATAAATTACTGTAGAAACAGACATTAATGCAATTAGAATAAATAAAAGTTTTTTCATAAAAAAATGATTTTGATTAATAATAAGCAAAAATAAATAAAAAAAAGATAAATACTGTTAATTTGATTTGATTATTTTGATAATCCGTTTTATTTCATTAAAATAAGATAAAATTAAAAGCGGAAAAACAATTACAGACAATTTATTATACGCATATCCAATTGAAAAATCAAAATGAATGAAGTGCTGTATTGCCCGAGTCATACCACAAGCATAACATTCTTTCTCAAGAAAAACTACCGAAAGACATACTGAATCTCCAGTGTCAAAAAAATCAGCAGGAAGTACAAGTAATACAATGGGTATAAGAATTAACAGCAGCAAATACAGCTTGTAAAATTTTTTTTTCATCTTGTAAAGATACTCATTCCATTTATATTTTTAGTTTTGTGAATATGAAAATCCACATCATAACTATCTTAAGTTTACTAAGCATTACCAGTTTAAGCCAAAACACCTCCAACTATTTAGGCACCTTAATTCTAAGCAACAACACCCCTATTAGTTTTAAGCTCGAGCTTACAGAGAAAAAAGGTGTTGTAAATGGTTTTTCTATTACAAATATTGGAACAAAAGATGAAACAAAAAGTGAGATTACAGGCTTGTATTTTAAGTCAGATAACTCTTTTCAATTACAAGAGACTCAGATTCTATCTACAAAATCGGAAGCCCCTTTAAATACTTTTTGCTATATAAACATGAACTTGTCTTTTAAAGGGAAATTTGGAACAAAACGCTTAGAAGGAACTTTTATAGGTAAGTTTTCAAATGATACTGAATGTGCAAGAGGTAAGGTCATTCTGATGGAAGAAGAAAAATTGAAAAAGAAAATTGACAAAATAGAAAAGAAAATTGAAAAAAATTCCCTAGAAACAGTTCCTGACGCAAATTTAGTCCAAGAAACAAAAATTCTAAAGGATGGAGATGATTTTACAATTAACTGGGAGAATGACAAGCTTAAACTTTTTATCTGGGATGCTAATAAAGAAGACGGAGATAAAATAGAATTAAAAATAAACAACAAAATTATCCTTGCTGATTTTGAAACTAAAAGCAAGCGAAAAGAAATACAATTCAAATTACAAAAAGGAGAAAATATTATTGAAATAAAAGCAACTAATTTAGGAACTTCTCCTCCAAATACAAGTCGAATAGAACTAGTTGATAGTAAAACAAAATACCCAATAATTACACAGCTGGAATTAGGCAAAACAGCAATAATTAAAATCATTAAATAAAAAACCCAGAATCTTAATACTGGTATATTTACTTTTTGTGAAGTCCACTGATCTATTTTTGAAACATTTTTTGGAAGAACTGTAGAGCGATCTACTGTGCCGGAAATTTTTATACCGTGTGTGGTGCTTTCGTGCTTTTTTTAATCTACAATTCGTGTTATATCTTTATAAATCAATTCTATATTATTCGATTCTTTTTCAATATCAAAAGTCAATCCCTTTAATTTTACCCCAACGTAACTTTGCCCACTAGTCCTTTTAATTCCTTCAATTTTATGCCAGTCCTTAACCATAATTTTTCCTTTTGCGCATAATGAATGATTCTGTATGTTGACAATAATATATTCCTTCTCATTTTCTTTAATATAACTTTCAAACCTATATGATAAATTCTTTTGTCCGATTTTTTCAATCTGTTTTAATAACTCTGTTTTATATTCAAAAGAGTTAATGTTATATTTGTCAAATACTGGATTTTTATTACTGCAAATAGGACTCTCGCAAGATACAACTGTTAATATCACGAATAGAATAAAGATAAATCGATTTGTTTTTTGTTTCATTGTTTCTCTATTAATGCTTATGGCTTGCCGTGTAAACATAGGTATTTTATTTTTAAAATGAAAGAGCATGAAAAGGGTGTTTCAAAAAAATTATCTAATGCTTTAGACGAATTTATCTATGGGAAAAAGAATTTTCTAAAAAAGCTCAAACTATGGAGCGAGATGCCCACTAAACATAAAATGCTAGATAGTGTTTTTCTCTATCGTCTTTTTGCATTCCAGCAGTTTCATCCATAAACTTATTTCTAGCAACCCTGGTTTTAAATACCCAAATACAAATGGTGTCTTTACTGTGATAAATTGCTTTCAACTCATCATCTATCTCACAAATCTCTTTTGGAATTTCAGTTTTAATACAAATCATCTAAAGGCTCTTAATGAATATCTCTAATGGTTTTTTTATTTTACTATCATTTTAATTTGGCTTAAAGCATTTATCTGTGTCAAAAAATCTTTATCCAAGCTAACCTTCATTTTTCTTGAAAGTAAATCTACTTCATATTTATTAAGAGGATCTACTACATTTATAACTAACGAGTGTTTTCCTGATTTCTTACTCGCTAAAGTGGAGATCTCCCCTACTAAACTTTCAGAAATATCATTAAGATCTAGCCTTAGTACAATATCTCTCACCTGTTTATCCATAATCTCGGCTAACAAATCAATAGAGGAAATTTTGAATTCTAAATCCTCATTGTAAAATTTCTTTTTAACTTTTCCGCTTAAGTGAAGCAACCATCCCTCTGTCAAGTAAGCTTTAAAGTTAATGTAATCATCACCAAACAAATAAAAGCTATACGAATTATGATAATCTTCCAAATGTAAAACACCAAATGGCTTGCCCGTTTTAGTCTCCTTATGCTCCACCTCAGTTACAACCCCACAAAGACGCAAATCTTTACCATTAATCTTGTCCATATTATTGAGCATTGAAAGATCTCCATTACAGAAATTATCTATTTCCAGTTTATAATCATCTAAAGGATGGCCTGAAATATAAATCCCTACAACTTCTTTTTCTTTGGAAAGTATTTCCATAGTTGTCCATGGCGGTGTGTCAGAAGGAATGGGAGCCTGAATGGAAGCCTCAGTACTCTCTCCAAACATATCAAACTGATTGGAATTTGAGCTATACCTTACTTTATTGCCGAACTTTATCATATTTTCCAAATAAGATTGACCATTATCTTCTTTGGAAAAGTACTGATATCTTTTTAGCTTAAAAGAATCAAAACCACCAGAATATGCCAAACTATCTAATGCTCTTTTATTGGCTGAACGCAAATCAACACGCATCATAAAATCATCAAAAGCAATATAATTACCATGCTGCTTCCTCTCATTTACAATGGCCTCCACAGCTCCTTCACCAACACCCTTAACTGCCCCTAATCCAAATCGAATTTCTCCATTTTTGTTTACAGCAAACTTGTAAAAACTCTCATTCACATCAGGCCCTAAAACAGAAACTCCCATTCTTTTACACTCTTCCATAAAGTAAGTAATATCTTTTATATCATTCATATGATTGGTAAGTAAAGAGGCCATCAATTCAGAAGGATAATGTGCCTTTAAATATGCGGTTTGATAAGCAATAAGCGCATAACAAGTAGAGTGTGATTTGTTAAAAGCATAAGAGGCAAAAGCCTCCCAATCTGTCCAAATTTTTTCTACAGTCTTTAGATCAAATCCATTTTCAGCACAGCCATCAAAAAACTTAGGTTTTAATTTATCTAGTACCGCTTTAATCTTTTTACCCATACCCTTTCTCAATAAATCAGCATCACCCTTTGAAAAGCCAGCTAACTTTTGAGACAGCAACATTACTTGCTCCTGATAAACGGTAATCCCATAAGTTCCCGATAAAAATTCTTGCATCTCTGGTAAATCATAGGCAATAGCTTCCTTTCCGTGCTTACGCTTAATATAATTAGGAATATACTCCATAGGACCAGGACGATAAAGTGCATTCATAGCAATTAAATCATCAAATTTATCTGGTTTTAACTGCTTTAAATGAGCCTTCATTCCATCAGAAGAAAACTGAAATATACCTGAAGTTTCAGCATTTTGGAAAATCTTAAAAGTTTTATCATCATCCAAAGTAATGGCATCAATATCAAGATTTACATTGTGTAATTTTTTAATGATTTTTTGACAATCCTTGATTATAGTAAGATTTCTTAAACCAAGAAAGTCCATTTTAAGTAAACCAGCATCCTCCACAACACTATTATCAAACTGAGTTACCATTAAATCGGAATCCTTGGCACGAGTGATAGGGATTAAATCCATCAATGGCTTAGGAGCAATAATAACTCCACAAGCATGTGTTCCAATATTTCGCACATTTCCTTCTAGCTTACGAGCTAAATTAATAGTTTCAGCTGTTAAATCAGAGCCCTTGGATAAAGCAATCAACTCTTTAGTATTGGTGAGTTGATCTCCTTTAACTTTTTCCTTTAAAGTTATATCATCCCAAGAGAAAATTTCATCTAATGAAGTCATGTCTGGCACCAATTTAGCAGCTCTATCTGCTTCAAATAAAGGTAAATCTAAAACCCTAGCGGTATCGCGAATAGAAGACTTTGCAGCCATAGTTCCATATGTGATAATTTGAGCTACATTTTCTTTGCCATATTTATTAACTACCCAATCAATAATACGCCCTCTACCCTCATCATCAAAATCAATATCAATATCAGGCAAAGACACCCTTTCAGGATTGAGAAAACGCTCAAAAAGAAGGTCGTATTTTATAGGGTCAACATTGGTGATTGTAGTACAGTAAGCCACTACTGATCCTGCTGCCGAACCCCTACCAGGACCAACAGAAACATCCATTTTTCTGGCTTGTTTAATCAAATCCTGTACAATTAGAAAATAGCCTGGATAAGCAGAGTTTTCAATTACTTGCAATTCGAAATCGATACGCTCTTTTATTTCATCAGTAACTTCTACATAACGCTCCTTTGCTCCCTCATATGTCAAGTAACGCAAATAGGCGTTCTCTCCTCTTTTACCACCATCTTCTTTATCTTTTTGATCATTAAATTCACTAGGAATATCAAATTTAGGCAGTAAAACTTCACGGGACAAAGTGTAGGATTCAATCTTATCAATTAAATGACTGATATTAGCTATTGCCTCAGGTAAATCAGCAAATAATTCTTGCATTTGTGCTGATGATTTGAAGTAAAATTCATCATTAGGAAAACCATAACGAAATCCCCTACCATTTCCTTTTGGAGTTGCTTGCATCTCCCCATCCTTTACACAAAGCAGAATATCATGAGCATTGGCATCTTCTTTATTTAAATAGTACACATTATTAGAGCCAATAATCTTAACATTATACTTGTGAGCAAAAGAAATAAGCACCTTATTTATATGACTCTCCTCCTCCAAATTATGACGATTAATTTCGACATAAAAATCATCTCCAAAAGTAGCTAACCACCACTTAAATTCTTCTTCAGCTTGGGCTTCTCCAACATTTAAAATCAAATTAGGGATTATACCATACGTACTTCCAGTTAAAGCAATGATGCCTTCTTTATAGGTCTTGATTAAATCCTTATCAACTCTAGGAACATAGTAAAAACCCTCAATATTACCTAATGAAGAAAGTTTTGATAAATTATGAAATCCATTTTTGTTTTTACATAAAAAAGGAATCTGAGCTCCATAATCTTTTGTTGATTTATCCGCATGATTCTTACACACATTTAGCTCACAACCCAAGACTGCTTTTAAAGCAGGTTTTGCCCCATCATTTACAGCTTTATTTATAGGATGATTCAATACTGTATCAATAAATTTATAAGCCCCAAACATATTGGTATGATCGGTAAGACCAACAGCTGGCATTCCCATTTCTACTGCCTTATTTACCAAATCTTTCACATCAGCAGTAGCCTGTAAAATAGAAAATTGGGAATGCACATGCAAATGGGCAAATGGGGAATCAGATGCTTCATTTACTTCATTGGGCTTCATCTCCATTACATCATCAATGGTATCAACTGACTCTATAGCACTGTAAGGCTCGATATTTAAGCCAATAAGCTGAAAAGAATTTGGATTTACTGCTTGGTATTTTTTTAACTCATCAGCAGTAAGTCCTGCTTTAGCAAAAGGAATAACTTCCAAACGAACCAACTCTAAAAAACATCTTGCAGTTGCCTCCACATCAGCAGAAGCATTGTGGGCTTCTGCAAAAGCTTCACCAAATAATTTAGTATGTAACTCTGTTAATTTTGGCCATTTGAACCTCCCTCCTTTGCCTGCAATAGCACAAAAATTTGTGGCATCATCTCTGGTGTCAATACTAGAGAAATCAGCCAATAAATTAGGCATTTTTTTCCTTAGTAATTCACAGCCAATAATATTAGTATCAAATTCAACATTATGCCCAATTACAAATTGTGATTTTTTGACATCTTTTACAAATTCAATTAAAACATCAGCAAGTGGCATACCTTGTTTTAAAGCTAGCTCAGTAGAAATACCATGTATCTTTTCGGCATTAAAAGGAATATCGTAACCTTCAGGCTTTATAATGTAGTTTTTTACTTCTACTAACTTGCCTTGTTTATCATGAATTTGCCAAGCTAACTGTACACACCTTGGCCAATTATTAAAATCAGTTATAGGAGCTTTCCAGCTTTGTGGCAAACCTGTGGTTTCTGTATCAAATATCAAATACATGTATAAATTTAGAGCTTGAAAAATGAACTGTAAATTTAAGAAAACAAAAAAGTCAGCTCTTTGGTTTAGAACTGACTTTTAAAAATGTTAGTAAGTTTTAAAATGCTATATAAACTTCATTGCTTTCATCCAATCATCATTAAAAAGCTTGCCGACATAACGCGTACCATGATCATGAAAAATAACCACAACAATATCCTCTTTTGAAAGCTTTTCTTTCATTTGATTGATTCCTGCAACAGCACTACCTGCTGAATAACCTACCATAATTCCTTCTTCACGAGCTAATCTTCTGGCCATAATAGCACCATCCTTATCTGACACTTTCTCAAAATGATCGATTAAGCTAAAATCAACATTTTTAGGTAAAATATCCTCACCAATACCTTCTGTAATATAAGAGTAAATTTCATTTTTATCGAACTCTCCAGTCTCATGATATTTCTTAAAAACCGAACCATAAGTATCAATACCCCAAATTTTAATTTTTGGATTTTGCTCTTTTAAATACTTTGATGTACCTGATATTGTACCGCCAGTTCCCACTCCAACTACTAAATGTGTTATTTTCCCATTTGTTTGTTCCCAAATCTCAGGACCAGTACTCTGGTAATGAGCCTTTGTATTAGAAGGATTGTCATATTGATTTACATACCAAGAATTTGGTAGTTCTTCTGACAATCTCCTTGCAACTGAATAATAAGACCTTGGATCCTCTGGCTCAACATTAGTAGGGCAAACCTTAACATCAGCACCCACTGCACGCAAAATATCCATTTTTTCTTTGGATTGCTTGTCTGCCATTACAAAAATACATTTATACCCTTTTTGGATAGCTACAAGTGCTAAGCCCATACCTGTATTACCAGATGTTCCCTCAATAATTGTGCCTCCTGGTTTTAATCTCCCATCTGTTTCAGCATCCTCTACCATCTTTAAAGCCATACGATCTTTAGTAGAGTGTCCAGGATTAAAAGTCTCCACTTTTGCCAAAACTAAAGCATCCGTTTCCATTACATTATTAAGCTTTACTAAGGGTGTATTTCCTATAGTCTCTAATATATTATTATAATATTTCATTTCTATAAATTACAGAGCAAAATTATTAAAATTACTCAAAGCGAATTGCTTTTATTGGTGTGATTTTTGTAATGATTACTGATGGAATAATTAAGATTAAATAACAGACAATTACCGTGCCAACATTTAGCATTAATAGATGTGAAAAATTAAAATGAATTGGAACAGTATTCATATAATAGGTTTCAGGATCAAGAGCAATAAGAGAGAACTTTTTTTGTAAAAAAGCAAAACCAAATGCTAGAGCATTGCCTAATAATAAGCCCTTAAGAATAAGATGCACCGCACTATACAGAAAAACCTTACGCACACTCCAATTAGTTGCCCCTAATGCTTTTAAAATACCAATTAAACGAGTACGCTCTAAAATAAGAATCAACAAAGCAGTAATCATATTTATAGTCCCAACAATAAGCATAAGTATTAAAATTACTCGAACATTTATATCTTGTAAATCTAACCAATCAAAAATTTGGGGTGTCTTTTCTTTTATGCTTTGAGCATTTAAATCATAAGGAATTTTCTTGTATACTCTTTGAGTAATTAGATCTAAATCATCAAAATTATTAATTGCAATTTCAAAACCACCAACTAGAGTATCTTGCCAAGAATTTAGAGCTTGTATGTGTTTAATATCTCCCAGAACATACAACTTGTCAAAATCAACCATAGCAGTATTGTATATTCCTTTAATATTGAATTTACGCACCCTAGGAGGATCCTGAACAAAATACATTACTAAACTGTCAGATACATTTAATTTTAAAAGCTTAGCAACTTCCTTTGAAATTAAAATATCATTTGATTTTATGCTGTCATCAAGATTCAAAACCTCTCCAGAGGCCAAATTATCATTAAAAAAAGTCCAATCATAATCAGAAGAAACTCCTTTTAATACAACACCATGAATTTCATCAGAGGTTTTTATAATAGCTGCTTTAGTTGCAAAAACATTAATATTCTTTATACCCTCATCATCATTCATGGAAGGATAGAAATCCTGATTAATGCTTATTGGAACAGTCTCGTAAGATTGATTTTGAGTAAAGCTACTGATTGTAATATGCGATCCAAAACCAATAATTTTAGATGAAATATCGTTTTTAAAGCCAGTAACAACCATTACTGCAATTAACATAACCGCCACCGAAAGTGCGATAGCTAAAATTGCTATTCGCAAAATTGGCTTTGTGTAGGAATTATTTTTTTCCTTTGCAGTAAATAATTTTTTGGCTATAAAATATTCAACATTCATCTTGATGGCGAAAATAAAACAAATAATCTGCATAGGTTTACTCCTACTCACTTTTAGTGTAAATGCTCGAGAATTAGTATTGGGTGCTGAGCGAACTAACATCTATTTACCTCTATTAAAAAACAAAAAAATAGCAGTTGTAGGAAACCAAACTTCAATGATTGCCAATACGCACTTAGTAGATAGTTTGCTAAGCTTAAAAGTAAATGTTGTAAAAGTATTTTCTCCTGAACATGGATTTAGAGGAAAGGCTGATGCAGGAGCAAAAATTGAAGATGAAACAGATGAGAAAACAGGACTTCCGATTATATCACTTTATGGAAAAAACAAAAAACCAACTGTTGAACAATTAAAAGGAATTGAACTTTTACTTTTTGATATTCAAGATGTAGGAGCTCGTTTTTACACCTATATTTCCACACTTCATTATGTAATGGAAGCTGCCGCAGAGAACAATATAAAAGTAATTGTACTTGATAGGCCTAATCCAAATGGACATTATATTGATGGACCTATAAGAGAAAAAGGTTTTGAAAGTTTTGTAGGAATGCACCCTATACCGATTGTACACGCAATGACCATTGGAGAATATGCACAAATGATAAATGGAGAAAAATGGATAGCAAGACAATGTGATTTGACCGTAATAGAAATGGAAAATTACACACACAACATGAGTTATGATTTACCCATAAAGCCCTCTCCTAATTTACCGAACTCTAGATCTATAAACTTATATCCTAGTCTGTGTTTATTTGAAGGGACAAATGTAAGTTTAGGTAGAGGTACTGAGTATCCGTTTCAACATTTTGGAGCTCCTTATTTGAAAAGCAATTATAGTTTCACCCCTAAAAGTGGTGAAGGAAGTAAATCTCCAACACATGAAAACAAAAAATACTTTGGAACTGACCTTAGATTTCAAGATAATTATTTAGAAGAAATCAACTTAAATTGGCTCATTGAAAGCTATAACAATTGCCCAGAAAAAGAAAAATTCTTCAATAGCTTCTTTGATAAATTAGCTGGAACAGATAAATTAAGATTGCAAATAATTGAAGCTAAAACAGTCAAAGAAATAAAAGAAAGTTGGCAAGAAGGATTAAATGAGTTTAAAAAGATTAGAAATAAATATTTACTTTATTAATTTCTTTTTTAGTTTTTCTACAATATCATAAACGGCAGGACATACTTCTACATTCTTTTCTGTAAGATTTAATAGCTGATATTGCTTTTCTCTGTTGGTATGAGGAAACTCCCTACAAGCTTTAGGTTTTACCTCATAAATAGAACAATGGTTGTCCTTGGCTAAAAAAACACAAGGAACTGATTTCAACACATAATCTTTATCCTCATCAATGCGCAAATACTTTTCAGTAAATTCTGAAGGTTTTAAACTAAGGTGCTTTGCAATTCTACTAATATCTTTATCAGTAAAGAGTGGCCCAGTAGTTTTGCAACAATTAGCACATTCTAAGCAATTAGTGGTTTTAAAAACCATTTCATGTAAAGGATGAATAAGCTTATCTAAAACTTTTGGTTTTACCTTTTTCAAACGCTTGAAAAACTGCTCGTTTTCTTTGCGTTTAAATTTTGACTGCTCTTGATGATGAGCTAAGTCCATTAGATAGTTCTTCCAGGATATACTTTTAATGCCTCATCTAGTATTTTTATTGCAGCTTTTAACGATTCTTTATTAAGCACATAAGCAATACGAACCTGATTAACCCCAGTATTTGGTGTGGCATAAAATCCAGCTGCAGGCGCTACCATAACAGTTTCTCCATTGAAATCAAAATCTTCCAAAAGCCACTGAGCAAATTTATCAGCATCATCAATAGGTAATTGAGCTATCGCATAAAAAGCCCCTTTAGGTTTTGGGCAGATAACTCCCTCAATTTTATTTAACCCCTCAATTAGAACATCTCTCCTAGATACATACTCAGAACTAACCTCTTGAAAATAAGATTTTGGTGTGCTTAAGGCAGCTTCTCCAGCTATTTGCCCGAATGTTGGAGGAGAAAGACGAGCTTGTGCAAATTTTAAAGCAGTAGTCATTACTTCTTTATTTTTAGAAACAATACAGCCTACTCTAATTCCGCACATACTATACCTTTTAGAAGTAGAATCAATCACAATTGCATTTTGGCCTAAACCTTCAATATTTAGCACAGAATGATGCTGATTCCCGTCATAAGCAAATTCTCTGTATACTTCATCTGCAATTAAAAATAAATCATACTTAATAACAATGTCTCTTAAGGTTTCTAACTCCTTTTTGGAATACAAATAGCCAGTAGGATTTCCAGGATTACAAATAAGAATTGCTTTTGTTTTAGTAGTAATTAATTTTTCAAATTCCTCTATAGCAGGCAGTGCAAATCCATCATTAATGGAAGTTGCAATTGGTTTTACCTTTACTCCAGCAGACATAGAAAACCCATTATAATTGGCATAAAATGGCTCAGGAATAATAATTTCATCTCCAGGATCTAAACAAGAATTAAGCGCAAATAAAAGAGCCTCCGAACCACCTGTTGTAACCATTACATCATTATAATCTACATCAATTGCTAAATTTTGGTAATATGATGCCAATCCTTTTCTGTAACTTTCAAATCCAGCTGAATGTGAGTACTCTACAACCTTATTGGAAAAATTATGTATTGCATCTAAAGCAAGTTCAGGAGTTTTAATATCGGGTTGCCCAATATTTAAGTGATATACTTTTTTACCTGCTTTTTTTGCTTTCTCAGCAAATGGCACCAACTTTCTAATTGGTGACTCTGGCATTGCAATTCCTTTTTGTGAAATTTTTGGCATAAATTAAATTTTATAAAAAAACACCCTCAAAATTGAGGGTGTAAATGTCGCAATATTTTTTGGATTGAATTATTTCTTTTCCAAAGGAGCTCCTGTTGTTTTTTTCTCAGGAGTTTGAGCATCTTTAGAAGCAGGATTTACTTCTCCTATAATTGTTAAAAAAACTGGCGCCTTATCAGCATTAGTTGTTAATGTAATGTTTTTTTTAAATACTCCTTCTCTTTTAGTATCATATTCTACTCCAATCTCTCCAGTTTTACCAGGAGCAATAGGTTCTTTAGGCCAAGTTGGTACTGTGCATCCACAACTCCCCTTTGCGTTATTAATAATCAATGGTTCTTTCCCATTATTTTTAAATACGAATTTTCTAGCACCATTTGAAAATTTTTCGATTTTACCATAATCAACCACCTTTGATACAAAATCTATTGTTGCATTAGCAATTTTAATTTCTGTTTCTTGTTCTGTTGCTTCTTTTTGAACAGGTTTAGTATCTTGAATTTTTTGTGCATTAACTACAGTGATTCCACAGATCAAAGCTAAGGATAAAAGTATTTTTTTCATTTTTTATGTAATTTTAAAAATTGTTTTCAAACTAATGAACGGCAAAATTAACAAAATATTTTCTTTCTCCAAATAAAATTATCAAACAAATCATAAAAAAATTAGAATGTGTACATTTACCGGCTTAAATTAAAAGTGATACATGAGCATTCCAAAAACATATAACCCACTAATAGCTGAGCAAAAATGGTACAACCATTGGTTAGAAAAGGGTTATTTTCATTCTACTCCAGATAAGAGAGAAGCTTACACTATTGTAATTCCTCCTCCTAATGTTACTGGAGTGCTACACATGGGGCACATGCTTAATAATACATTGCAAGATGTAATGATTAGAAGAGCAAGAATGATGGGATACAATGCTTGTTGGGTGCCTGGAACGGACCATGCATCAATTGCTACTGAAGCTAAAGTTGTGGCAAAACTAGCAAAAGAAGCAATAAAAAAATCTGATTTAACAAGAGAAGAATTTTTAGCTCACGCATTTGATTGGAAAAACAAGCATGGGGGAATGATTCTTGAACAATTGAAAAAGCTTGGGGCCTCATGCGATTGGGAAAGAACAAAATTTACCATGGATGATGACATGAGTGAATCTGTAATCAAAGTTTTTGTTGACCTTTACAATAAAGGACTTATCTATAGAGGAGTACGAATGGTCAATTGGGACCCTTCAGCACAAACTGCTCTATCTGATGAAGAAGTAATACACAAGGAAATCAACTCAAAACTGTATTATATTGGCTATAATATTGAAGGCAGTGATGAAAAAATTACTGTAGCAACCACCAGGCCAGAAACTATTTTAGGTGATGCAGCAATTTGTGTAAATCCAAGTGACAAAAGATATACGCACCTAAAAGGTAAAAACGCAATCATCCCTTTAATTGGGAAAATTATCCCCATTATCTTTGATGATTATGTAGACATGGAATTTGGTACAGGAGCTTTGAAAATCACTCCTGCTCACGATATTAATGATTATAAAATTGGTCATAAGCACTCATTAGAAATCATTGATGTCTTAAATGATAATGGAACCCTTAGTGAAGCTGCACAACTTTACATTGGAAAAGACAGGTTTGTAGTTCGTGAGGAAATAGCTGTTGATTTGGAAAAAAATGGATTTTTAGTAAAAGCAGAAGAACATCAAAATAAAGTTGGTTTTTCGGAAAGAACAAATGTAGTCATTGAGCCAAAACTTTCTATGCAATGGTTCTGTAAAATGGAGGAATTTTCAAAACCTGCATTAGAGCATGTAATGAATGATGATATTCAATTTCATCCTGCTAAGTTTAAGAATACTTACAGGCACTGGATGGAAAACATCAAAGATTGGTGTGTATCTCGTCAACTTTGGTGGGGACAACAAATTCCTGCATACTATTATGAAGGAAATAAATTTGTTGTAGCGCCAACAAAAGAAGAAGCATTACTACTTGCTAAAAAAGAAAATCCAAATATTACAATTGCAGATTTAAGACAAGATGAAGATGTCTTAGACACCTGGTTTTCTTCTTGGATATGGCCAATATCAGTATTTGATGGAATACGAAATCCTGATAATAAAGAAATAAACTACTACTACCCTACTAACGATCTAATTACGGGTCCTGATATTCTCTTTTTCTGGGTAGCTCGAATGATAATGGCTGGATATGAATACAGAAAAGAATTGCCCTTTAAAAATGTCTACTTAACCGGTTTGGTTAGAGATAAACAAGGTAGGAAAATGAGTAAATCTCTTGGTAATTCTCCTGATCCTATTGAGTTAATGGAAAAATATGGTGCAGACGGAGTAAGAGTAGGAATGCTATTGTGTGCACCCGCTGGAAATGATTTGCCTTTTGATGAAGGGCTTTGCGAACAAGGTAGAAATTTTTCTAATAAAATTTGGAATGCTTTCCGATTAATTAAGGGATGGGAAGTTTCAGATTGTGAGCAACCAGAGAACGCAAAACAAGCTATTATTTGGTTTGAAAATAAGATAAATAAAGCTATAATTGAAATTGATGAATCTTATACAAAATACAGAATATCAGAAGCTTTAATGAGTACTTATAAACTTATTTGGGACGATTTCTGCTCTTGGTATTTGGAAATAGTAAAACCTAACTATGGAAGTCCCATTGATAGCATAACCTATCAAAAAACCATTCAGCAATTAGAAAAAATCTTGAAATTATTACATCCTTTTATGCCCTTTTTATCAGAAGAAATATGGCACTTTGTAAAAGAAAGAGAGGAAGATATTATTATTGCTAATTGGCCAAAAGCTGGAGCAATTGATACTAGCTTATTAGAAGATTTTGAAACTATAACGGAAGTTATTGCTGGAATTAGAACTATTAGAAAAACGCAAAATATTCCAAATAAAGAGCCATTAAGCTTAGAAGTGATAAATCATCAAATTCAAAGTAATAATTTGAATACTATTATAGCAAAACTTGGCAATTTATCTGTTATCAATACGATTGCTGAGAAACCTACCTCCTCATTCTCATTTATGGTAAAAGCTAATGAATTCTTTATACCAATTGGTAATACTATTGATGTAACTTCTGAATTGGAAAAATTACAAAAAGAATTGGATTACAATAAAGGATTTTTAAAATCTGTTGAGAGCAAGTTAAATAATGAAAGATTCGTAAATAGCGCTCCTAAGCAAGTTATTACAAACGAAAAGAATAAACTGGCTGATACAAAAGCAAAAATTGAGATTTTAGAAAATAAAATTAAAGATTTAGTTTAATCTCAAACTTACAAACTATTCTATAACTACTTTTTTCTCTACTGTTCCATCATTATAGATGTAAAAGAGGGGCTCGTTGTTTTTAATTATGGTTTCTCTTCCTAACATATCCACAATCTTAATTAACTTTCTTGTATTGTTAGCTATATCTGAGATTCCTGTAGTATAAATACACGAACCATCATCAACAGTTGCTGTAGGGTTGTAATTCAGCGCAGTTGGATCAGTACACCCATCAATACTATAAATACACGAACCATCATCAATAGTTGCTGTTGGGTTGTAATTTAGCGCAGTTGAATCAACACAGCCATAAGTAACTTGCGGAAAAATACAAGTATCCGGACAATTAGCCAATGCATTATAGTTAGTAGCTGCTGAATTCATACAACCATAAACTGTTAAACAACTTCCATCATCTACAGTGGCAAGTGCATCATAATTACAAGCTGCTGGGTCGGTGCAGCCATAAGCATAAATGCACGAACCGTCATCAACAGTTGCTGCTAAGTTGTAATTTAGCGCAGTTGGATCAGTACAACCATAAATAGCACTATTGCAATTCGTACTAAATACAGCAGTAGGGTCAATTTGCCAATAATAATTTGCATAAACAACATTATCTACTTCCACACAAAGTAAGTTGGGGTTGCCAAAAGCCATAACATACCAAAGTCCAAATGGATTGCCGTTTTTTAATGATAGTGAAGTTAATTGATTATAGCTACAATTTACTTCAAACAAATTAGGATTATTACTTAAATCCAAAGATTGTAACTGGTTGGAATGACAAAACAAATCGGTTAATGCAAGAAAATCTTCAATACCAGTAAGGTCAGCTATGCCCTCATTTGAAATATACAAAATCGGGACAGTATCAATTGCTGCAGTATAAACACTATCATCAAAAATATCATCTAAATCTAAATTAATAAGAACTTGTTCAAAAGCATCATCAGGAACATAGGTTTTTTGGCCAAACCCAATTAAAGGCAAACAAAGTATTGCAAGTAGTAGTTTTTTCATTACCACATTTCTGATTTTATTTTTTTATCTCCATTACAATTTTTTTTTGTAGTACCACAAGAAGATAATACAAAAATTCCTAAGAAAAATAAAATGATTGTTTTTTTCATTACTGTTTAATTATTTGTTTAGTAATCGTTTTAGTATTAATGGTCAAACTTACAAAATAAATGCCAGATTTATAATCAGAAATATTTACCGCTATTGTATTTTCACCAAAATATACTTTTTGAGTATGCTCTTTCCCTACTTTTCTACCTAACTCATCATAAATTACAATTTTTGCATCAGCAGTTTTATCCATTTTTACTACAAGTGACAACCTGTCAATTATAGGATTAGGAAAAACAGAAAAATCAAAAAGAGCTGTATTAACATTATCAATAGCTAAAACATCACCTATGGAGCTTAAGTTGGTTTGATAAATACCATTTCCGTGTGTAGCAACCACTAGCAAACCATCATTCTCTCTGTATTCTAAAAACTCAACCACTACAGCCCCAATTTCAGTATCACCAACTTGTTCCCACACTGTATTATTGCCATCTAAAGTAGCGGTACCAAAAAGTCCAACTGAAGTACCAACTAAATACAAAGTACTATTTCCTAAAGGAATAATCTTGGCAGTACGGCATGAAGGACCATTACCGCTACCACTAGCATTTTGTTCCAAGTTACCAGCAATCTTATTCCAGTTTTGGCCTCCATCAGTACTATGGAAAAGGGAATAAACAGAATAGTTAGAATATACAATCATCACCTCATCAGCATTATTAGGATTAACGGCTATATCATAAACATAAGAATTTGATCCTGTCAAAGGTGACGTAAGTTCTACTACAGCAGGATCGCCAATATTAGCATTATCAATTCTGAAAACCTTTTTATATTTCGTTCCTAAATAGACTACATTAGCAGGATTTACTGAAGTTTCAATAGTAGTAATAATCATAGTAGGGTTTGGAATAGTATCCGAAAACATCTCCCAGCCAAAATCATTCTTATCATGCGAATTGTTATAAGGAACATTGGAAATATCATTATTTCTCCATAGTTTATTTCCAGCGGCCATATAAAGTATATCGGTATTTTTATCCATCACCACAGGGTTAATAAACATATAATCAAGACTATCAATTGATGCAGGATCCATACGATTAAATGCTAAGCGCTCTCCATTAGTATCTAACTTCATTTTGTACATCACTCCTCTTTGAATGGTTAAATAGAAATCCTCCTCATTATCGGCAATACCTCCAAAAGCACCATCTCCATTAAAAGGCATGTTCCAATGAGAAGTAGGATTGGCCGAAAAATTAATAAAATTCCCATTATCTTGAAAACCACCATGCATTACATTGGAATTTTGATTCCGACTAATAGAAACGCCATAAAGCTGAGAAGTATAATAACCGTTGTTTAATGAGGTCCACGCTACTGTGTCGGCAAATGTATCGTAGGATTTATACACCCCACCATCAGTTGCAGATAGAATTACTTTATCATCAGAAGGTAAAAAAAGTAAATCGTGTTGATCAGGGTGATGATTTTCATAAACTCCCCAATTGCCATCTCCTTCAACTGACCCAACAAAATAACCACCAATAATTACAGTATTATTTGGGCTGGCAAAACCATCAGTGGATCTCCATAAATTAGTACCACCAATATAAACTGTATTGGGGTCTGAAGGGTGAACTTTAACTAGTAAATCATAGCCTCCCTGAGCATTAAAATTATCAAAAGATGTGGCTTGGTTAGCTGGTATATTTGCTGATAAATTTACACATGAACTATCACTGGCATCATATTTCCAAAGAGAAGTCCAAGTTTGACCATTAAAAAACACATCAGTATACTGACCGTAATTATCGGTTTCAGCTGCAAGAAAATATACTTGATTCTCATTACTTGGATTTATACCAATTGCAATTCTCCCGTACACAGGAGGGAATAAGGAATCTGTAATATTAGTCCAATTTTGTCCATCAACTGAACGCCAAATTCCTTTATCCAACCCATCAGATGAAAGAGTAGCATAAACAACTCCATTAGATGCAACTTCCACATTATTGTAATAAGCACTACCTCCCCCAAGCTCTTGGACCCAACTATTGCCTCCATTCTCACTTCTATAAATTGTACCATAAGTAGCAGCATATACTACATCTAAACTATCATTTGATGGATCTGCTTCAATATTCCAGATAAAGTCAAAATCAGAATCAAAACCATTAGTATTTGTTGCTGTAACTGATAAGGAGTCCCAACTTAATCCTCCATCAACTGATTTATAAATGCCGTTGCCTCCATAATAGGCCTCACCTCCACTAGCAGAACTTCCAGTGAGCTCACCACTACCAAAATACCAGATGTTTTCTTTCCCTTGTCTTCTATCTTGACTAACACAGGTTACATTGTGCAATTGGTTAGGATCGGTTGTCATAGCCCAAGACAAGCCTCCATCAGTAGAGCGAAACATACCACCACTAGCACCACCAGCAAAAAGTGTGTTTTCATCCAATACGTCCATTGCTAAAGCACGAGTACGCCCTCCTACATTATACGGGCCTCTATGTACCCAATTTGCTTTACTCATTGCTGTTGATTTTGGCAAAGTTTTTGCGAAAATCATTTCTTTTTTTCTGATATTCTTTGGAATTTCTCCAGTAATTGGATCCGCTAATCTGATGCGTTCCCATACTACTCTCTCAGATGGATTATCTAAAGTAAAAGCAACAGTCTTTTGATTTGATTGCTGCTGCGAATTAATTAAAAATAGGCTTATAATGAATGGTAAAATGTTAAACATGGTTTTATAATTTTTTTGTAAAAATAGCAAAAAGTA
The DNA here is from genome assembly GCA_945865535.1 of Chryseobacterium gleum. Lineage (GTDB taxonomy): Bacteria > Bacteroidota > Bacteroidia > Flavobacteriales > BACL11 > BACL11. The sequence goes on from CAMBDW010000001.1 coordinate 89,953, forward strand.
ATCAAAAATTAGTAAACAGAATTATACTAGCGGTTTTACTATCTTTGCCAGCCAGAAAAAACCTTAGCATGCAACAAGCAAAAAAATACAGTCCAAAAAATAAAGTGAGAATTGTAACAGCCGCTTCCCTTTTTGATGGACATGATGCTGCTATCAATATCATGAGAAGAATTATTCAAGCAACAGGATGTGAGGTTATCCATTTGGGCCATGATAGAAGTGTTGAGGAAGTAGTAAATTGTGCGATTGAAGAAGATGCTAATGCTATTGCAATGACATCATATCAAGGAGGACATACTGAGTATTTAAAATACATGTATGATTTACTAAAAGAAAAAAAAGCAACACACATAAAAATATTTGCAGGAGGAGGAGGAACTATACTTCCTCAAGAAATAAAGGAATTACAAGCATACGGAATCACACGAATTTACCATCCAGATGATGGTAGAGAAATGGGATTGCAAGGAATGATTAACGATCTCATTAAGCGTTCGGATTTTTTAGTTGGGGAAAAATTAGAAGGCGGCATCTCTGAAATTAGAAACAAAAATGCAAATGCCATTTCTCGTATGATATCAGCAGCCGAAAACTGCCCTAAATCACATTCCAAAGTTTTATCAGAAATAAAGACTCTTGCAACTAAATCATCTACTCCAGTACTAGGAATTACAGGAACAGGTGGAGCTGGTAAATCCTCATTAGTAGATGAGTTAGTTCGAAGGTTTATTATGGATTTCCCATCTAAGAATATTGCTATTGTATCGGTGGATCCATCAAAAAAGAAAACTGGAGGGGCACTACTTGGAGATAGAATCAGGATGAACTCCATAAAATCAGATCAAGTTTATATGAGATCTTTAGCAACAAGGCAAGCCAATCTTGCACTTTCTGCACATGTAAATGATGCCGTTGATATTTTAAAAGTTGCTAATTATGACTTAATCATTTTAGAAACTTCTGGTATTGGTCAATCTGACACAGAAATTTTAGATCATTCTAATATTTCCCTTTATGTGATGACTCCAGAGTATGGAGCTGCAACACAATTAGAGAAAATTGACATGCTGGACTTTGCAGATATTATCGCTATCAATAAGTTTGATAAAAAAGGAAATCTAGATGCACTAAGAGATGTAAAAAAGCAATACCAAAGAAACAATAATCGTTTTGATGAAGATGTTGCAATTATGCCAGTATTTGGCACAATTGCATCACAATTTAACGATCCTGGAACCAATGCTTTATATAAAGCAATAATTGACAAATTCTCTGAAAAGAAATTAGGAAATTTTAGGTCTAATTTTGAAATTACAAATGAAATGAGTGAAAAAGTATTTGTAATTCCTCCACATAGAGTCCGTTATCTTTCTGAAATTGCTGAAAACAATAAATCCTATGATAAATGGGTGGATGAACAAAAAGAAATTGCACAAAAACTATATGCGTTACAAAAAACATTAGAGATTTTAGATAACTCATCTGAAAATGTTAAAGCACAAATTAAAAAAGAATATGAAGCGCTTCTACTCGATTTAGACCCTAAAAACAAAATTCTAATTGACTCGTGGGATGCAATTAGGAACAAATACAAGCAAAAAATCTTCAAGTACAAAGTAAGAGGAAAAGAACTATCCATTGAAACCCAATCTATTTCACTTTCAGGTTCTGCTATTCCAAAAATAGCATTACCAAAATATGAAGCTTGGGGAGATTTATTAAAATGGCAATTGCAAGAAAATGTTCCTGGAGAATTCCCTTACACAGCAGGTCTTTTTCCTTTTAAAAGAGAAGGTGAAGATCCAACAAGAATGTTTGCTGGTGAAGGAGGCCCTGAACGAACAAATAAAAGATTCCATTTAGTAAGTTTAGGCATGCCTGCTAAAAGATTATCTACAGCTTTTGACTCAGTTACTCTTTACGGAAATGATCCTGACAAACGACCAGATATTTACGGGAAGATTGGTAATGCTGGGGTTTCCATTTGTTGTTTGGACGATTTAAAAAAATTGTATTCTGGATTTGAACTCGCAAATCCTATGACTTCTGTAAGTATGACCATCAACGGACCAGCACCTATGCTGTTGGCATATTTTATGCATGCAGCTATTGATCAAGAATGCGAGAAATACATCATAGAAAAAGGCCTAGAAAAAGAAGTAGAAAAAAAGATTAAATCTATTTATAAAAACAAAGCCATAAAACGACCAGAATACCAAGGTAAATTACCAGAAGGAAATAATGGTTTAGGACTCTTTTTATTAGGCGTTACTGGAGATGAAGTTTTAGATAATGATAGCTACCAAAAAATAAAAAAAGAGACCCTAACCAAAGTTAGAGGAACAGTTCAAGCAGATATTCTAAAAGAAGATCAAGCTCAAAATACCTGTATTTTTTCTACTGAATTTGCATTAAAAATGATGGGAGATGTTCAAGAGTATTTTATTGATAATAACATTCGAAACTTTTATTCAGTTTCAATTTCGGGTTATCATATTGCAGAGGCAGGGGCTAATCCAATTTCCCAATTGGCTTTTACCCTTGCTAACGGATTTACTTATGTAGAATACTACATTAGTAGAGGAATGAATATTAATGACTTTGGACCAAACTTATCCTTTTTCTTTAGCAATGGCGTAGATCCAGAATATGCAGTTATTGGACGTGTAGCCAGAAAAATTTGGGCAAAAGCTATGAAAAACAAATATGGTGCCAATGAAAGAGCTCAAATGCTGAAATACCATATTCAAACTTCTGGAAGATCTTTACACGCACAAGAAATTGATTTTAATGATATCCGAACTACATTGCAGGCACTTTACGCCATTTACGATAATTGCAACTCATTACACACAAATGCTTATGATGAGGCCATCACTACCCCTACTGAAGAATCGGTAAGAAGAGCTATGGCAATTCAACTCATTATTAATAAAGAATTAGGGCTTACAAAAAATGAAAATCCTATCCAAGGAGCATTTATTATTGAAGAACTTACAGATTTAGTTGAAGAAGCCGTTCTTGCTGAATTTGATAGAATAACAGAAAGAGGAGGCGTACTTGGAGCAATGGAAACTATGTACCAAAGAAGCAAAATACAAGAAGAAAGTTTGCATTATGAAACTTTAAAGCATACGGGAGAATATCCAATTATTGGAGTAAATACTTTCTTGAACAAAAAAGGTTCTCCTACCATTATTCCTAATGAGGTTATTCGTGCCACTGAAAATGAGAAGAAGTATCAGATTTCTATGCTTGCAGAGCTCCATAAAGGCAGCAAGAAAGAAGCAGCTGTTCTACTAAGTAAACTACAAGAAGCAGCTATAAAAAACCAGAATATCTTTGGATTTTTGATGGATGCAGCAAAAGTATGCTCCTTAGGAGCAATTACCAATGCCCTTTTTAAAGTTGGTGGGCAGTACAGAAGGAATATGTAAAACTAAAAATGATTACTTTTGCAATTCATAAAGATTCTGTTAAAAAAAACTCTTGAAAAATTCAAAAATGACTAAAAAAATACTTTTCCTTTTACTAATTCCATTTATTGGTTTTTCTCAAAATATTGACCACTTATTCTCTGATAGAGGAGAGATTTATTTCTCTTTTGAATATAAAAACAAAAATCAGTTAAATAATATCTCTAATGTAGTTTCGATAGACCATAAAACAACTGCTGAATTAGCGTTTGCTTATGCCAACAAAAAGCAGTTTAAGCAATTTTTAAAGCTTGGCATTGAGTATACAATTATACCCTATAAATCTCTAAACTTTACACATGGAAGTAAAAACAATTGGGACTACTACCCTACTTATGAGCAGTATGTTAATATGATGACCGCATTTGCTGATTCATTTCCTAACATTTGTAAAATACATAGTTTAGGTACTTTAAGTTCCGGTAGAGAAATTTTGATCGTTCAAATTTCTGATAATGTAGGCCAAAAAGAAGATGAGCCTTCCTTTTTATATACCTCTTCCATGCATGGAGATGAACTAGCAGGATATATTTTAAGTTTAAGATTGATCGATTATATTTTAAAGGGCTATGGAAATGATCAAAGGTTAACAGATTTAGTAGATGGAATTGACATTTGGATCAACCCCTTAGCAAATCCTGATGGAGCATATTATGGAGGAAATCAAAATGTGTGGTCAGCAACACGCTACAATGCAAATTGGGTAGATTTAAATAGAAATTATCCTGACCCTGATGACGGTCCTCATCCTGATGGAAATCCTTATCAAAGCGAAACAAATATCTTTTTAGGACTTGCCGACACTGTAAATTTTACCATTTCAGCAAATATGCATGGGGGTGCTGAAGTTTGTAATTATCCTTGGGATACTTGGAGTGATTTAGCGGCAGATGACAATTGGTGGCAATATGTTTCAAAGGAGTATGCGGATTCCTGTCAGGCAAACGGTAATAATGGCTATTTTAACTATTTGAATGATGGTATTACAAACGGATATGATTGGTATGAAGTTGATGGAGGCAGACAAGATTATATGAATTATTTTAGATATTGTAGAGAATTTACATTAGAACTTTCTAACGACAAAACACCTGATCCAAATGATTTGCCCTATTTATGGGATGCTAATTATCCTTCTCTTTTAAATTACATGGAACAGTCATTATTCGGATTAAGAGGTATTGTAACAGATAGTATAACGGGAGTGCCGCTTAAAGCAAAAATTGAAATTCAAGGACATGATATGGATAGTTCTCATGTTTATTCCAACTTACCAATTGGCAATTATCACAGATATTTAATACAAGCAAATTATGATATAACTTTTAGTAAAAGCGGTTACTATCCTAAAACAATTAATGCGACCATATTAAATAATATTGCTACAGTTAGAAATATTCAGTTAGTTCCAATAAATACAACACCTACTGCTATAACTGAAGTAGTTGGTAATGACAAGGAAAATTTATTTATCGATATTTTAGGAAGAAAAAACAAACAGATAAAAAATAACATCCAACTTATCACAAAAGAAAATAGTGTAATTAAAAAGCAAATTATAATCGAATAAATGAACGAATCTATTGTATTATATGATGGAGAGTGTAATTTTTGCAATAAGTGGGTGTGCTTTGCAAAGAATAACTTAAAAAAGAATGATATATCATTTCTTCCATTTACTTCAACTAAAGCAATCAACATACTTAATGATTATAAAATAATAAATCAAAATTCTGTAGTTTATATTAAAGAGGATGTGGTGAGTTTAAAGTCAAGAGCAGTTTTAAAAATTTGCAGACAATTAAAATTGCCCTATAATCTACTTTATTTTTTAAATATCTTGCCTTCTTTTCTGCTTGATTTATGCTATGATTTTATAGCAAAAAGAAGACTTAATTTTAATTCAAAAAAACAATGTTGTAATGGCTAATAATGTATTTGGAGAAGATTTAATTACTTGTAGTAACGAACCTAAAACTGGTTACTTTCGAGATGGATGTTGCAATACCGACCAATCTGATGCAGGTTTACATACGGTATGCATTGTTGTAACTGAAAAATTTTTGCAATTTTCTAAGTTGGCAGGCAATGACCTATCAACTCCTATGCCTCAATTTAATTTCCCTGGATTAAAACCAGGTGATAAATGGTGTTTATGTGCTTTGCGTTGGAAAGAAGCACTACTATACAATCAAGCTCCAAAAGTTGTGCTTGAAGCAACCCATGAAAAGACTTTAGATGTAATTGGTCTAAATGATTTGATAAAATACGCTTCTATATAAAAACATGTTTGATGTTGTAATCCTAACCGACCACCGCTATGTAAATCCTACTTCAACTAATTGGTATATCGATCAGGTATTGTTAGAAGATAAACTCTTGCAAACTCAATTAGAAAAAAAAGGACTAAAAGTGTGTAAAAAAGATTGGGCTGATCCAAATTTTGATTGGACTTCTACTAAGTATGCTATCTTTAGAACCACATGGGATTATTTCAACAGGTTTGATGAATTTTTCTCTTGGATTGAAAAGACAAAGCACAAAACAACTTTCATAAATTCTTCTGAAATTATCCATTGGAATATTGACAAACATTATCTGAGAGATTTAGCTGAAAACGGAATAAATATTACCCCTACTCTATTTATAGAAAAAGAAGATACAATTACTCTAGCCCAACTTTTTAAAAAAACAAAATGGACTGAGGCGGTAATAAAACCAGCCATTTCAGGAGCTGCAAGGCATACATATCGTCTTACTCTAGATAATTGCACTCATTATGAAGATATATTTCAACAATTAATTAAAGAAGAATGCATGTTATTTCAGGAATTTATGAATAACATTACTGTAAAGGGAGAAATATCTTTAATAATGATTGGAGAAAAATATACCCATGCAGTAAGAAAGATTGCTAAAAAAGATGATTTTCGTGTACAAGATAATCATGGAGGAAGTGTAGAGCAATATAGCGCCACTAAGCAAGAAATTCTGTTTGCAAAGAACTGCTTAAAAGCAAGTCCTTTTAAGCCAATGTACTCAAGAGTGGATATAGTTTATGACAATAAAAACAAACCTTCTTTAATTGAATTAGAGTTAATTGAACCTGAACTTTGGTTTAGGAATAATCCAAACTCTGCAATGCTTTTAGCTGATGAAGTATTTAACTCAATACCTTCCAAATAATTCCCAAAACAGCTGAAACAGCAATTAATGAAATAAAAAAAGAGGACCAAAATTTCAGTCCTCTTATTTTTTGCTTTACAGCTATTAGCAATGAAATAAATATAGTTATAGCAATAAAGCTATAAAAGTTCATTATTTAACTGATAGTAAGAAAATATCAAATGTTATTTCATCTAAAATCATCTTATCACCTAAATTTTCAATAAAAGTGCCTGAACCGTATTTAATATCCCACTTAGTTCTATCAATTTTTATGCTAGCTTTTGCTAAGAAATTTAATCCAGTAATAGTAACATCTGCATCAAAGGCAATAGGGTGAGTTATTCCTTTTATTGTTAAATCAGCAATAATTTTATAACTATTACCCTTGCCTTTTACGGCTTTAGTAATTTTAATCACTGCTAATGGAAATTTTTTTGTATTAAAAAAATCTTCAGCTTTTAAATGCCCTACAAGATCTTTATTAGATTCTTCAGATTTAATATCTGTACATGTAATGGAATTCATATCAATAGCAATTTGACCGCCTACTAAAGTTCCATGATCAATAGCTAAAGATCCCTTTGAAATTTTTACATTTCCTTCATGAGATGAGGTTACTTTTGAGCCAATCCATTTAATTGTTGAGCTTTTTTCATTTACTCTTACATCATCAATGTGTGGTTTTGTTGCAAATGCAAAAAGTGTTGCTGTAATTAATACTAGCGATAATACTATTTTTTTCATAATTTATTGTTTTTTAGTTGCGTCAAAAATACATATTTTTACATCAATTTCCTAAACAATGATAAAGGTAAAAAAATTTCTATTTGAAGAGAAAGAATTAATGCAAAATGCTCATGCAATTAGACATGAGGTTTTTGTGATTGGACAAAATTGTCCTGCTAATTTGGAATGGGAATTTGAAGAAGAATCCACTCATTTTTTAGTTTTTGACAATAACATAGCGGTTGCAACAGCAAGACATAGAAAAACAGCAAATGGCTACAAATTAGAACGCTTTGCTGTATTAAAAACTGAAAGAGGCAAAGGTTATGGACATATAGTATTAAAAGCAATACTATCTGATTTAAAGGACTTTAAAGGAATGATTTACATGCATGCTCAATCAGAGGTATTGCCTTTTTATGAAAAAATGGGATTTGTAAAAACAGGAAATGAATTTGAAGAAGCAGGAATCATGCACTTCAAAATGAGTCTAAACTACTAAGAAACAGCAGTCCTTACAGGAACTTTTGCAGTCCAACCATAAATATCTTTAATTATACCTCTTTGGATGCCTTGCATTTCTTGTTTTAATTTTAATCCAAAAGAATCCTTAATAGTTGGAAGCGTCATTTTATCTTCTCTAAAAGTAATAGAAGTTATAAAACTTACAGCAACAGCTGTTCCGGTGCCAAATACTTCTTTTAACTCTCCAGAATTATAAGCTGCTACAAGATCAGAAACAAGTACTCTTCTCTCTTCTACCTCTATTCCAAGATCTTTAGCCAGAATACTAATACTATTTCGAGTAACGCCATCTAAAATACTATCCGATAGTGCAGGAGTAATTAGTTTATCTCCAATTCTAAACCAAATATTCATAGTGCCACATTCTTCAATGTATTTATGCTCATTAGAATCCGTCCAGATAACCTGTTGGAAACCTTTGGAATTTGCCAGTTTTGTAGGCAAAAATGTAGCTGCATAATTTCCAGCAGCTTTAGCAAAACCTACTCCACCTTTAGAGGCTCTGGTATAATGTTCCTCAATCACAAGATTTACTTCTCCTGGATAATAAGTTGTTGTGGGTGAGGTAATAATAATAAATGTAAACTCTTCTGAAGAAGAAGCCTTAACGCACTCACTAGAAGCAAATATAAAAGGACGGATATAAAGACAATAACCTTGTTCACCTTTGCACCACTCACTATCTAATGCCAGTAATTCATCTAATCCATTCATAAAAATATCCTTAGGGATTTCAGGAATTGACATACGAATAGCAGATTTATTTAATCTATTAAAATTCTCATCTTTTCTAAAAAATAAAACTTCATTATTGGAATTCTTAAAAGCTTTCATTCCTTCAAAAATTGCCTGTCCATAATGTAACACTTGAGAGCCAGGATTCATTGGAATTGGACCGTAAGGAAGAATCTCAGGTTCTAGCCATCTCCCGTTTTTAAAATTACAAATAAGCATATGATCAGAAAATACCTTACCAAAAGGTAAATCAGTAAAATCTACAGCACTTAATCTTGAATTTCTTGTTTTTGTAATCTTCATAAGCTAGTATGACTTGTTTGTTATTGTTTCGCAAAAATAAAAAAAAGAGAGGAAAACCCTCTCTTTTTTACATAAGTTATTTAAAAGTAATGACTACTTAATTACAATAAGTTTTTTAGTAGCGATTGATAAACCATGAGAATCAGCTATGTTAACAAAATATTGCCCACTTTTTAAATCAAAATTCTTTACTAAGATATGATTACCTGAACCTAAATTCAGTTCCTGAGAGGAAACTTTAACCCCTAATATGTTATAAATGTCTAAGCTGATTATTTGGCCTTTTTCTAAAAAAATAGGTAAAGTAAAGTTGTTACAAGCAGGGTTAGGATAAATATCCATTACATCAAAAGAGGACACCTCATCAACTGCTGTTGTTAAACTAACTTCAATCTGAATAGTTTCATCAAAATAGAAAAAGTTATCTGAGGTACGAAACACAACACTATAGGGATTAGCACGAACTTGACTCATATTTGGCGACCATCCAAAAGTTCCTTGAATCTCATTTCCATTTCCTGTATTAATAGTAGTAAATGTAGCAGGATTAGAGATTTCAAAAGGCTCTCCATAAACATCCATAGTTACAACATCAGCAGCATCAGCATCAGAAGCCAATAAAGAAATCACATAATTTTGACCTGGCATAATTTTAACATAAGGATAACCCATATTATTTGTAGGTGGCGCCTGCATGAAGGAAACACTTGGAACTGCATTAGTAGAGTCTGGCACAACAACAAACTGCATATCTCTGCTCATTGCACCTACCAAAACTCCATTTCTATATTCTTCAATTGCAAATGAAGCTACAAAATTACCCACCATTTTTGGGTCCCAAGTAATTTGCCCTGTAACAGGATCCATAGAAAAAATACCTGTTGTATTAGAATAAAGCACAGTATCTGATAAATATTGATAACCAACAACTACACCATTATTAGAAAGTGGAACAGATAAATTCCAAACAAGTGAGTCTCCATCAGGATCAAAAGGTATAGGATTATACTGCCATACATTGTTAGTAGGTAAATAAATTACTGGTGGAGATAGATATGTAGGTGATGAGTTTGGGTCTGCACTATCAACATTTACATACGTTAAAAAGTCCATACTCTCTGAGCCTGGAGAACTCATATTAATAATCGCGTTATTTCTACAGCAATCACTCCATTTAATCATATAATACCCATTTGAAGGAAAAGTAATAGTGTCTGCAAAATGATAAATTTCTACCCCATAAACTGAAGTCATAGTAGCTACAGCACCTGAAGCACCTAAAGAGATTGGGTTAGTAGCAACTAAATTGTAAGTACCAGTAGAAATATCAAGTTCATATATTTCTACAGCCTGAACTGTGTTCATAGGAATACCCAATGTATCTCTATAAACATCAAGCTCTAAAAAATAATGCGATCCTGTAGAATCTGAACTTAAATAAGAAGCTGAAATTTGCCCTCCCATAAGGTGAGTAGCGTAAGAAGAAGTGGCTATGGCAATGCCCAAACAAAATGTAAAAATCTTTTTCATAAATGTAATTTTTAAGTTTACAAGCTATTAAACGCTACAATATTACAAAAAAATATCATACTAAGCATTAAAGTTCTTAATATTTAATAACTATTATCATAGTTTAAAAGATACAATACTTTTACCTTTGTGAATGATGAGTAATAAAATTGTAATAACCAATGATGGCTCGCATTCCATTTTTAATCCCCAAATAAACGAGTGTTACCATTCAAGGCATGGGGCAATTGTTGAGGCCGAGCATGTATTTATAAGGAATGGTTTTTCGGCTGTTAAAAAATCCAAACTAAACATTCTTGAAGTTGGATTCGGAACAGGACTTAATGCCCTACTTACTTACCAAAAAGCAGAACAAAAATCCATTGAAGTGAATTATCATACAATGGAGCTATTTCCTGTAAATCAGGCAAATTATATCCAATTGAATTTTACTGATTTAATTGGCTTAGAACAAAAAAAATTACTAAATCTACATCATTGTACTTGGGAAGAAGAACATCAAATCAGTGCTTATTTTACATTTACAAAAAATCATATCTCATTAGAAAAATACAATACAAAGCTAAAATTTGATATTATTTATTTTGATGCTTTTTCGCCCGAAAAACAACCAGAGCTTTGGGATGAAATCACTTTTAAAAAGATGCATGAATTTCTAAAAGATGATGGTTTTTTAGTAACTTATTGCGCCAAAGGATCCGTAAAAAGAACTATGAAAAAAGTTGGTTTTGAAGTTGTTGTTTTAGATGGACCACCAGGAAAAAGACAGATGACAAGAGGGAATAAATCTACTACTTAAAAATAGCGTCTAAAATCAACCTAAAGCCTTTATAAGCACAAAAAAATACTATAGGAAGCAACACAAGGCCAATGATCAGAATAGTATTATCACCCTGTCTTTGATTGTTAAAACCAATAAATAAAGCTAAAGCAGCAAGAATTATACTGATTGAAAATCCTGAAAGCCAGATCCCGCCTTTTATAAGTTTTTCTTTATCCATTATAATTATTTACAGCATTCCTTACTGAGCCATATTTTTCTAGTAAAGAATGAGCAGTTTCATAATTTACGCCCAGTTCTTTAATTATCATTTTTGTTCCTCTATTCACCAATTTATTATTGGAGAGCTGCATATCCACCATCTTATTTCCTTTGACTTTACCTAGCTTTATCATTACAGAAGTAGAAATCATATTAAGTACTAATTTCTGAGCAGTACCTGATTTCATTCGAGTACTTCCTGTTACAAATTCAGGACCTACAACTACCTCAACAGGATAGTCAGAAACCTCTGAAACAGGACTTCCCTCATTACAAACAATACAGCCAGTAATTATCTTCTCGTCTTGACATTTTTTAAGAGCTCCAATTACATAAGTAGTGGTACCAGATGCTGCAATTCCTATTACTACATCTCTTGAAGTAATATTATGATTTTTTAAATCTTCCCAGCCTAAGCTACTACTGTCTTCTGCAAATTCTACAGCCTTTCGCATAGCTTTATCACCACCAGCCATTAAGCCAACAACCAAGCCATGATCTACGCCAAAAGTTGGAGGACACTCAGAAGCATCTACAATTCCTAATCTGCCAGAAGTACCCGCTCCTAAATAAAACAACCGTCCTCCATTTTTCATTTGAAGGACAATTGCATTAACAAGTTTTTCTATTTGAGGAATTTGCGCTGCTACAGAATTTGCTACTGTTTTATCTTCTTTATTAATGTTTAGTAATAAATCAAAAACACTCATCTTCTCTAGCCCATCATAATTAGAATCAGATTCAGTAATTTTTTTCATTTAATAAAGTGGTGGAAATTTTTCAGGATTTGCCTCATGCATCATTGCATAAACTTTTTCAAATATATCTTCTGCAGAAGGCTTTGTAAAATAATCACCATCCTTTCCGTAGGGAGGCCTGTGCTCTTTAGCAGCTAATGTTTGAGGTTCGGAATCTAAAAAACTATAAGCATTTTGATCTTCAATTATTTGTTGTAAAATATATGCTGAGGCGCCCCCTGGAACATCTTCATCAATGACTAATAATCTGTTGGTTTTCTTTACACTTTCTCCAATATCATGAGATAAATCAAAAGGAACTAAAGTTTGTGTATCAATAACCTCACAGGAAATTCCTGCTCTTTCTAACTTTTCAGCAGCATCCATCACGACTTTCCAAGTGCTACCGTAAGTAACTAATGTAATATCACTTCCTTCTTTGGTGATTTCTACTTTTCCTAAAGGAACTCTAAATTCACCAATATTATTCGGTAATTTTTCTTTTATTCTATAACCATTTAAACATTCTATAATCATTCCAGGATCATTAGCTTGCATTAATGTATTATAAAATCCTGCAGCTCTTGTCATATCTCTTGGTACGCATAAATACATACCTCTTGTTCCATTAAGTAGCATTCCCATAGGAGATCCTGAATGCCAAATACCTTCAAGTCTATGTCCTCTTGTTCTAATAATTAAAGGTGTAAGTTGTCCTCCATGAGTTCTGTAGAATAAAGAGGAAATATCGTCAACCATTGGCTGGAAGCCATAAATTACATAATCCAAATATTGCATTTCAGCAATTGGTTTTAATCCTCTTAAAGATAACCCAATACCTTGGCCAATAATTGTTGCTTCCCTAATTCCGGTATCAGCAACTCTACTTTCTCCAAACTTTAATTGTAATCCTTCAACACCTTGGTTTACACCACCAATCTTACCAACATCCTCTCCAAAAATCATAGCTTCAGGTATAGCCTCAAACATATGATGAAAATTATCTCTTAAAATAATTCTAGCATCCACTAATTCTGAATTTGAATCATAGGTTGGCTTTACTTCAGCAACATTTAAAGCAGAGGTTTTGGTTTCGTTATAAAGTTTGGTATTGTAGCGATTATGATTTTCAGCATTAATTCGATTAATAAATTTTCGTAAAGTAGTTTTTTCAACAATATCGGATTTCGTAAGCATGCCTAATAAATTTCTTGCTTTACTCAAATAATCTCTTCTAAAAATACCAAACACTGCTGACTGATTTAAATCCGATATCCACTCTGCAATTTCTGGAATATTCACCTGTGCTGAAATGGCATTAAAAATTGCTTGTAGTTCTTTCCATTCCTCTTTAATTGGAGCTTGATATTCTATCCAAGCATCCTTTTTTGCTTGTTTAACAGTCTCTACAGCTTGGGTTTCTATTGCCTCTAACTCCTGAATTTCAGCAATACCTGTTTCTAACATCCACTCTTTAAATTTCTTTATGCAATCAAAATCTTGTTCAAATTGCAATCTTTCTTTGCTTTTGTATCTCTCGTGTGAACCAGAGGTAGAATGACCTGTAGGTTGAGTCATTTCAATAACATGAATAATTGAAGGAATATGATTTTCTCTGGCTAACTTTTCTGCATTTTCATAAACAGTAACTAATGATGGATAATCCCATCCTTTTACTTTCACAATCTCAAATCCTTTTCCTTTTTCATTATTTTGAAACCCAGACAAAACCTCTGAAACATCTGATTTTGTCATCTGTAAATCATTAGCAACTGAAATGCCATAACCATCATCCCAAATAGAAATAATTGCAGGCACCTGAAGCACTCCAATTGCGTTTACAGCTTCCCAAAAATGACCTTCTGCACAAGAGGAATTACCAATTGTTGCAAATGCAATTTCATTACCTCCACTTGTAAAACCAGGATTTCTTTTTGCTAAATCAGGATTATCTCTATATACTTTTGATGCTTGTGCCAATCCAACTAATCTTGGAAATTGAGATGCCAAACAAGCCATATCAGAAGTAGAATTTTTTTGCTCCATTAAATTTCTCCAACTACCATCATGATTTAAAAATCTTGTCCCAAAATGATTCATCATTTGTCTTGATCCTGAACTTGGCTCCCTATCTAACTCAGGGTCACCATATAAGGCCGAAAACATTTGTTTTGGGGAGTATTGGCCAATAGCAGTCATTAATGTTTGATCCCTGTAGTATCCCGCACGAAAATCACCATTTCTAAAAACTTTAGCTAAAGCAACTTGAGCCAATTCCTTTCCATCACCAAAAATACCAAAGCTACCTTTTCCCGAAAGCACATCTCTCCTTCCCTGCGCTCCACTTTCCCTTACTTCACAAACTAATTTATAATCTGATATAATGGATTCTTTAAATTGGTCTTTTGAAATTTTAGTTTTTGTTTTAGCTGTTGACATACTCATTATAAAAATTTTAAATACAAGTTTGCAAATTTAGTTAAATTTTATGATTTTTATCCCGTTTCTGAAAATTGAAAACTGAAAAAAATATTTTTCTTTAATTTTCTCTTCAGTTTGCAAAAGATTTCTATTTTTGCAGCCCCTCAATAATGAGGACTAACCACAGAGTTGGTTTAACCAAATTAAAAAAAGCAAATGGCAACAAAAATTAGATTATCAAGACATGGAAGAAAAAAACAAGCATTTTTCCATATTGTAGTAGCAGACACAAGAGCTCCAAGAAACGGTAGATTTATTGAGAAATTAGGAACTTATAATCCTAACACTAATCCAGCAACAATTGATATAAACTTTGACAGTGCAGTTGCTTGGCTACTAAAAGGTGCTCAACCTTCTGACACGGCCAAAGCAATCCTATCTTACAAAGGAGTAATGATGAAAAAACACTTAATGGCTGGTGTAGCTAAAGGTGCTTTTAATGAAGAAGAAGCTGAAAATAGATTTTCGGCTTGGATGGAGAAGAAAGAAGGGCAAGTTACAGATAAAAAAGCAGGTTTAAAACAAGCGGCTTTAGCTGCTGAAAAAGCGGCTTTAGCTGCTGAAAAAACAAAAAGCACTGAAAGAGCTGCTGCTGCACTTCAAAGCGCTCAAGTAGCAGAAACAACTTCTACAGCTGAAGAAGTAACAACTGAAGAAACTACTGAGGAGGTTGCTGATGGAACTACTCATGAAGTTGTTGAAGAAGTAACAGCTGAAGAAGCTACTGAAGAAACTACTGAGGAGGTTGCTGAAGAAACTACTCATGAAGTTATTGAAGAAGTAAAAGCTGAAGAAACTACTCAAGAAGTTGTTGAAGAAATAAAAGCTGAAGAAGCTACTGAAGAAACTCCTGCTGAAGAAGAAAAATCAGAAGAAGTTTAATACCAAAGCATGCAGAAAAAAGATTGCTTCTTAGTTGGAACAGTTTTTAAATTGCACGGATATAAAGGGGATGTCAATATCTATAATGATGATGACATCCTTTTTGATTTTAATACAATTAAGTATTTTTTAATCGAGCGAAACAATACCCTTGTACCCTTTTTTATAACTAAAGCACGCCACACAAAACCAAATATTATTCTTGTAAAGTTTGAAGATATAAACTCTGAAAAAGAAGCTTTATCAATTCTAAAACAAAAGGTTTATTTGCCCATTGAGTTTTTACCAGAAATCGATAGCAATGAAATCTCTGAGAAACAACTTATAGGCTTTAAAGTAATTGATATTAAGCTAGGAGAATTAGGAGAGATAAGCTATATCAACTCACAAACGGCACAGCAATTAATTTATGTAAGTAAAGATGGGAAAGAATTCTGTTTTCCTATGCACAAGCAATTTATTATTAGTGTGGATTCCAAAAAAAGAATTATGGAAGTGACTATACCAGAAGATTTGATAAACTTAAACTAATTCCTCAATAAAATTTATTCCATTTTCTGAAAGTTCTTTTAAAACAGGAATATAAATATCTTTGGAAATTGGAATTCGTACTCCGGTAGACTTAATTTGGCCATTCAAAATAAGTTTTGTAGCAATAGCCACTGGCAAGCCTACCGTTTTAGCCATAGCAGTATATCTAGGATCTTCCCCAAAAACTAAAAGTGATGCATTTAATATATTTTCCTTGCCATCTAATACAAATTCAAACTGATGTTGCATTACAATCATATCCTTATCTTCACTACCAAGAGTCCATTTTTGCTCCAAAATAGCCTGTAAAAGTTGTGCAGGACTAGCATTTTTCATGCCTATGATAGTATCTTCAAACATGCCAAGCCAGGCAATCTTTTGAAAAATACTTGAATCTAATGAGAGCTTAAATTGTTTGGCTATTTTCTCTTCTACAGAAAGATCGTCACTATAAGCTAAAAACATATTTACCAATGCTCTATTTGAAATAAACTCAGAATTTTCCAACTTGAAGGAATCATCAGTTAGGCCCAACTGAACGAAAATATTCCAGGCTTGGGAAAATCCTTTTCTTCTAAGAGTTCCTCTGTAAAGTGTTGGGATATTCTTCAGCCCATATGCTTCTCTGTAACTTAAAGAATCTCTGTTGGCATAACCTTCAAATTCTCCGGCATCTAAAACCTCCATAGTATCGGTTCGCTCAAAAAGCTTGGTATAAGGCAAATACTTATAACGCCCTTTTTTTATATATTGTGCAGTTCCCTGGCCTGCTAAAACTACATTTCTAGGATTCCAAGTAAACTTGTAATTCCATGGGTTATTATCATAATCAGGATGGATCAAACCACCACAAAAAGATTTAAAAGAAGTCAGCTCCCCTCCTCTGGCTTTTATATCATCAATAACGGCCATAGCAGACATATGATCAATACCTGGATCCAAACCAATTTCATTCAATAATAAAACTCCTGCTTGCTTAGCAGATAAATCCAAATCAGCAATCTCATTAGAAACATAAGAAGCGGTAACTAGATGCTTCTTTAATCTTATACAGTCCTTAGCCACTGTAATATGCATAGAGGCAGGCAACATAGAAATTACAATATCAGCATTTGAAATTTCAGAAACTCTTTGATTATCATCCGTAACATTAAAGAAAATAGCTGAACCATTAGGATGATTTTCAACTGCCTGTTTTGCTAAATCCTGGGAAAAATCAGCCACTGTAACTTGCCAATTATTTGCTGTTGAATGATCGAGTAAATACTTAATTAAAGTAACTGCCGATCGACCCGCTCCTATTACTAATATCTTTTTCATTTGTGATGTAAAATCAAAGTGCTAAAATATCCTTTATTTCATTACCTCAAAACTAAATAGGAATATAAAAAGTATGATGAATCTCATCCTCTTGTAAATTTTTATACTTATTTTTGCCCCCTTTATAATTTTAAAAAAATAATATGACCGAAACAGGAAAGCGAGCAAACAATGCTACCATATCTGATTTAGGAATAAAAAATGCTACTGCACACTGGAACTTATCTCCAGAAAAATTAGCAAATATCTCTATTGAAAAAGGACAGGCAAGCTTAACTTCAACTGGGGCAATAAACATTAACACAGGCGAATTTACAGGAAGATCGCCAAAGGACAGATTTATAGTTAGAGATGCTATTACTGAAAAATCAGTTTGGTGGGGATCTGTCAACTTATCATTTGATGAAGATAAATTTGATGCCCTACAACAAAAAATAGTAAACTACTTAAGTGGCAAAGAGATTTATGTAAGAGATGCTTATGCTTGTGCTGACAAGAGTTACAGAATGAATATTAGAGTGGTGACTGAATATGCTTGGAGCAATATGTTTGCCTACAACATGTTTTTACGTCCTAGTGATAGTGAAATTGAAAGTTTTAATCCAGAATGGACTATATTAAATGCTCCAGGATTTATGGCAGATGCTAAAGTTGACGGAACTCGTCAGCATAATTTTGCCATACTTAATTTTACAAAAAAAATAATCCTAATTGGTGGTACTGGTTATACAGGAGAAATCAAAAAAGGAATTTTTTCGGCACTTAATTTTATCTTACCTCATCAAAAGAATGTGCTTCCTATGCACTGCTCGGCAAATATTGGAAAAAATGGAGATACGGCTATCTTTTTTGGTTTATCGGGAACAGGAAAAACAACCCTATCGGCCGATCCAAACAGAAACCTAATTGGAGATGATGAGCACGGTTGGAGTGGCGATACTGTTTTTAATTTTGAGGGCGGATGTTACGCTAAATGTATTGACCTTACTGCAGAAAAAGAGCCCGATATTTTTGCGGCTGTTAAAAAAGGCGCCCTATTAGAAAATATCTCTTATTTTAAAGGCACTAATACAGTAAATTATGAGGATACGACTATTACTCAAAATACTAGAGTAAGTTATCCCCTTGAGCATATTGAAAATATTGCAACCCCATCACTTGGTAAAAACCCGAAAAATATATTCTTCTTAACTGCTGATGCTTTTGGGGTATTGCCTCCATTATCCAAACTTACAAGAGGGCAAGCAATGTATCATTTCATTTCGGGTTATACTGCAAAAGTAGCAGGTACTGAAGCGGGTGTAATTGAGCCACAAACTACTTTCTCGGCTTGTTTTGGAGCTCCTTTTATGCCCTTACACCCAACAAAATATGCGGAGATGTTAGGCAAAAAGATGGATGAAAGCAAGGTAAATGTATGGCTACTTAATACAGGTTGGTCAGGTGGATCATACGGTACTGGAGAAAGAATTTCTCTAAAATATACACGAGCTATGATTACGGCTATTTTAAATGGAGAATTAGAAGGTGTTGATTACGCAAAACATGCCATTTTTGGATTGCAAATGCCAACTACTTGCCCTAATGTAGCCTCTGAAATCTTAAACCCAAGAAATACTTGGGAAAACAAGGAGGCTTATGATGCAAAAGCCAATGAATTGGCCAATTCATTTAATAAAAACTTTGAACAATTTGCTGAATATGCAAATGCTGAAATTTTAGCTGCGGCACCAAAAGCTGCAATGAGTGTATAAGTTTTAGAAAATATAAATTTTAGAAAAGGGATCAAATTGAGCCCTTTTTTTTATTTTTACATCATGCAACTTTTCTATTTAGAAAATCCTGATAAGGAAATTATACTCAGTGCTGAAGAAAGCAAACACGCTATTAAAGTACTGCGCAAAAAGGAAGGTGATAGCCTAAATTTTACAGATGGAAAAGGAGGTTTTTACACCGCTGAAATTACCAGCTCTGATACTAGAAAATGCCGCTTGCAAATTGTAAGTAGGGAGCAAAAACCAAAACAACACAACTACCATTTGCACCTTGCTATTGCCCCAACTAAGAATATCGAAAGGTTGGAGTGGTTTTTAGAAAAAGCGACTGAAATTGGTATTGATGAGATTACCCCTATTATTTGTGAGCATTCCGAAAGGAAAGTTATAAAAACCGATAGGTGTAATAAGATATTACTCTCGGCTATGAAGCAAGCCTTAAAACACCATTTGCCAAAACTAAGTGAAGCCATTTCTTTTTCTGACTTTTTAAAAACTAATTTTGATGGAGCTAAGTACATTGCTCATTGCCTGGTGGGCACTAAAATAGAATTAAAAACGGTAGCTAAAACAGAGAAAACTTTAATTTTAATTGGACCTGAAGGCGATTTTAGCCAAAAAGAAATTGATTTTGCTTTGCAAAACCAATTTAAAGCTATAAGTTTGGGGCCAAGTAGATTACGAACAGAAACAGCAGGTTTGATAGCTGTACACACTATAAATATTAAATAAAATGAAAAAACTACTAATGATTTTTTTATCGATTATATCATTTACTCTAACGGCACAAGAGGTTATAAGAGAAAATATTGGTTCTAGTAGCACTTCAAAAACAATCGATAATATTCATATTAATCAATCTGTTGGTCAACAGAGTGCATTGAACGGAACTGTTTCAAATAACGATATTACATTAAGGCAAGGTTTTCAGCAGCCAGTTTTTAGAGTAGAGAAAAATACTTTAGCAGATATTACTGAATTGGATTTAGTAGTTTATCCTAACCCATTTAGGTATGATATTGGTGTAAAGTTTGATCAAAAGCCAATTGAAAAAGTCAATGTTTTAATTCATGACGCAAGAGGAAGACTAATAAAAAATTTATCTTTTAATCCTCAAATTGAAATGACCATTGCTTGTAAAGAACTAACTAGAGGAAGTTATGTATTAAACATAAGAACCTCTAACAAACAATATAGTGCTAACATTATTAAACAATAGAATATGAAAAAATTCTTATTTTACACCTTATTATTATTTCCCTTCTTATTAAATGCTCAGAGCATCTCTTTAGATTTGGGGAAGTCTTCTTCTTACTTTAGTTATAAAGATTCAAATGGAGATGAATTAGATAATTTAACGAGCAAATGGGGAGATATATTAAGCATAAGATATACTCACCCTCTTTCTGATAAATTTGATGTTGGACTTGGCTTACAAAAGAATGAATATGGTGCCCGATCTTTGGATCCTGAGAATAATTTAAATTGGGATATGTCTTATTTTGGGATTAATTTGGGTTTTGATTATACTTTTGATTTAGTTAAGATGCATGACGACTCTTTAGCAAGTAATAATAGATTGCTTTCAGCAGTAATTAATACCAATTTATCTCATTCTTGGCTTACAAAAGGAATTCAGGAAATAGATGACAGGATTTATGATTTGAAAGAATTTAATGGGAATTTTGATAACCTGATGAAAGTACAGATAGGAGTAGGATTATTGTATGGTTTAAATAATAATACTTCTCTTAGTTTAAAGTATTCTATTAATAAAGGTTTGAGTAATATGGAAACAGATGATCAAGAACTATATCTATTTGCCCATCATATTTTATTGGGTATAGTAATTGACTTAAAACAAAATAAAAACTAAGAAGATGAAAAAATTATATTTTATATCACTATTATTATATGCAACTACAAGTCATGTCTTTGCACAAGATAGAGGAATTAGCTATCAAGCAGTAGCTATTGATGCTGATGGTAAGCAAATACCAGGTTATGATGTTTATGGTAATCCTATTACTGACGCTGAGATTAGTGTTCGTTTTGGACTTTATGATGAAAACAATACTCTAGAGTATGAAGAGACACATCAAACATTAACAGATTATTACGGATTGTTTAATTTAATTATTGGAGATGGAACAAATACAAATAGTGGAGTGCATTCTTCTTTTGGAGATATTGTTTGGAATATGGAAAAAAAGTTTCTTAAAGTTGAACTTGATGTTAATGGAGGTAGTGATTATAAGTTAATGAGTCTTCAAGAATTGTTATCCGTTCCATTTGCAAAGTTTGCAGAGAATAGTTTAAATCCTGGTCCAACAGGCGCTCAAGGTCCAATTGGCTTAACAGGAGCAACAGGTCCGCAAGGATTAACTGGTGTTCAAGGTCCGCAAGGAGCAACAGGTCCGCAAGGATTAACTGGTGTTCAAGGTCCGCAAGGAGCAACAGGCGCACAAGGCCCTATTGGATTAACAGGTCCTCAAGGAGCAGCTTCAACTGTGCCAGGTCCTCAAGGGTTAACTGGAGCAACAGGTCCTGCAGGTGCAAACGGAATAGATGGAACTGATGGTGTAGATGGTTCGCCAGGTGCAACAGGCCCACAAGGTCCGATAGGATTAACAGGTGCAACTGGTCCTGCAGGTGCAAACGGAATAGATGGAACAAACGGAACTAATGGAATAGATGGTATAGACGGAATAGATGCAGTAGTTGATTACGATTCATTAGCTAATCTTATTAGTAGTGATTCAAGCTTTGCTGCAAGTGTTAGTGGTGGAATAGGTGGTGGCGGTTGTGATTTTTTCTATCCTGATGGTTTTAATGGTATTCCAGTATATATTGATTTATTATCCTCTTCTTATACTGTGCCTGCTGGAAAAAACTTATATATTTTATCAACTTACATGTCGGGTGCGTCAACTACTATTTTAGAAGTTAATGGTCTTAGACATTCGGAAATGACCTCTTCGATTTTTTCTATAATATCTGCTGTATCTCCATTAATAATTAAAGCTGGTGATTTGCTTTCTGGAAATGACTTAGGATATGGTCAACCTCCTACTCATATTAACGCTTTTGGGTTTTTGATTGATGATCTAATTGACCCTGTTTATGTTGATTTATTATCCTCCTCTTATACTGTGCCTGCTGGAAAAAACTTATATATTTTATCAACTTACATGACGGGTGGGTCAACTAGTATTTTAGAAGTTAATGGTCTTAGACATTCGGTTATGTCCAATACGGATTTTTCTGTAATATCTGCTGAATCTCCATTAATAATTAAAGCTGGTGATTTGCTTTCTGGAAATGACTTAGGATTTGGTGCTACTCCTACTCATATGAACGCTTTTGGCTACCTAGCCGATGAGAATTACTTTGCAGGTTGTGGTGGTGGAGGTTCTTCAAGTTCTGCTCAATTCAATAATCAAATATCTAATTACAATAATATCTTAGGTGAGTCTATTACTTCTGGTATTCTTAATTATTTGTCTGCTAGTTATCCTGCAGACAATTCTTTTTCTTATACAGTTCCAGCTGGAAAAATAATGAAGACAACAGACGCTAGTTTGCTAAATGTGGGTGATAATAATCCTACTTATATTAACGGTGTATTATGGAAAAGCGGTGCAAATTTACCAACTCTTCTTTCTGAAGGAACTCAAATTGAGATAGTGTTTCATGATGGTAGTGCAATTTTTGGAAATGTAGGAGATGCTGTTTATATTCAACATATTTTATTTGATAAATAATATATAAATCACTTTAATGTATCTATCTATAATAAATAACACCATGGCGATCTTAGAAAAGGAGCTAGATAATAAAAATGCCATGGAACGGTTAAAGAAATTATTTATCTTAGAGTGCAAATATAATCTTGGCTTATTAGATACCACTAGATGGAAAGGTGTTGATGATAAATTTAAAATTGAAATCTGCAAAAAATTAAGAGTTGAAGCTGCAAAAGCAGTCTACTCCTTCACTAATAAGAGTGTACTTAGTTCAATATTTAAGAAAGTGCAGAAGTTTAAATCTGAATCAAAAAATGAATACAGAAATGATTCAAAAATAATGTCTTTAATAAATCGAATAGATGTCCTATCTACTATCTCTGACTTACCAGAATCTGTAAAACATCAAACTAAAACAAAATATAAAATTAGAATTAGGAATCTAAGAACTCTGATTTTAGAAATATTAAAAGAATTAAAGCTCTGATAAATGAAAAAATTACTACTTGTATTACTTGCTTTGCCGTTGTTTGGCTTTGCTCAAAACACCTACCAAATAGCAGTACTCAAATACAATGGTGGTGGAGATTGGTATGCCAACCCCACTGCCCTACCCAACCTAATTGCTTTTTGCAATAAAAATATAGGCACTACTATTATGAAAGAGCCAGCAACCGTTGAAGTAGGTAGTAGCGATCTCTTTAACTATCCCTTTTTACACATGACAGGCCATGGAAATGTGGTTTTTTCACCAGATGAATCGGAAAATCTACGCACCTATCTTTTAGGGGGTGGCTTCCTACATATAGATGATAATTACGGGATGGATCCTTTTGTCCGTACAGAAATAAGAAAGGTTTTTCCTGAAACCGATCTAGTGGAACTTCCTTCTAATCATCCTATTTTCCACGGTAAATATGAGTTTCCTGGTGGCTTGCCTAAAATTCACGAACATGATGCCTTACCAGCAAAAGCTTTTGGTATAATAATTGATGGAAGATTGGTATGCTTGTATACTTTTGAATCAGATATTGGTGATGGTTGGGAAGATGCAGAAGTGCATAATGACAGTGAACAAATCCGGCTAAAAGCCCTGCAAATGGGAGCAAATATCTTAGAATACGCTTTTTCTAATTAAAGAAGTTTCTCATCTACCGATAAATGGTCTAAGAAAGCAATGGAATTTTCTATATCGTTATGCAAAAGCCTGTCGCTGGCTAAAAAAGCAACCTCATCTCTGTAAATATCCAAAATATTTTCAATAAAATCAGAAGATCTTTTATTTCTAAAAGCCAAAGCTTGAGTAGCAGTTAAAAGTTCAATAGCTAAAATGCTCTGGATATTTTCTACTACTTTAAATAATTTGGTAGCACCATTTGCACCCATACTTACATGATCTTCTTGTCCATTTGATGAAACTATTGAATCCACTGAGGCTGGAGTACACAATTGCTTGTTCTGGCTCACTATACTAGCTGCTGTATATTGTGGAATCATCAAGCCTGAATTAAGCCCTGGCTCAGCTGCTAGAAATGGGGGCAATCCTCTTTGGCCTGATAAAAGTTGAAAGGTTCTTCTTTCCGAAATAGAACCTAATTCGGCAAGCCCAATGGCCAAATAATCCATAGCCATTGCAAGTGGCTGTCCGTGAAAATTACCTCCTGATATAATTTTATCCTCTTTAACAAAAATGGTAGGATTATCCGTAACTGAATTTATTTCAGTTATAAAAATGCTTTTAACATGAGTAATAACATTTTTTGTAGCCCCATGCACTTGAGGAATACATCTGAAAGAATAAGGATCCTGCACCTGCTCTTTCTCTGCTTTTTGAATCTCACTTCCATCTAAGAAATCACGCATATTTTCAGCAGTTTGTAGCTGGCCTTTATGGGGGCGAATGATATGAAGCAACTCCTCAAAACATTCGTTTCTGCCATCAAAAGCTTCTAAAGAAATAGCCCCAATCATATCAGCCATATAAGAAAGTTTTTGAGCTTTTATCAAACTCCAAACCCCATAAGCACTCATAAATTGAGTCCCATTAAGTAGTGCCAAGCCTTCTTTGGATTGCAATTCAATGGCCTCCCAATTATTGGCTTTCATAATGGATTTTGTTGCCACTTCTTTGCCATCAACCACTACCCTCCCTTGTGCTAAAAGTGGTAAAGACAAATGAGCCAAAGGTGCTAAATCACCACTTGCCCCTAAGCTTCCTTGCTGAAAAACTACTGGTAAAATATTTTTATTGAACATTTCTACCAAACGCTCCACAGTTTTTAATTGTACTCCCGAATGTCCAAAAGAGAGTGATTGCACTTTTAAAAGTAGCATGATTTTAACCACTTCATTGGGCACTTTATCTCCTGTACCACAAGAATGAGAAAGCACTAAGTTTCTTTGCAATTTTCCTAAATCTTTCTTTGATATTTTATGATTACAAAGCGAACCAAAACCGGTATTTATACCATAAATTGGAGCTGATGATTTTGCCATTTTATCATCTAAATACTTACGGCAATCTTTGATCTTCTTTTTGGCGCTTATACCTAAAACGATAGCCGTATTTTCTTTTATAATTTCACTAATCATTGAAATCGTTAAAGCCTGATCTCCTATTTTAAATGCTTTAGCCATTTTTAAGAAAGTTGCTTGATTAATTCACTAATTTTTAAGCTCGATTGCTCTCCAGTATTCATATCTTTTACCGTTAAAACACCGGATTTCATTTCATCTTTACCCACTAAAATTACAAAGAGAACACCTTTGTTATTGGCATAATTCATCTGCTTTTTCATTTTATCTGAACTTGGATATAGTTCTGATCGAATGCCACTTGCTCTTAATTGTTGTAATAAGGGCAAGCAATAATTGGCTTCTTCTATTCCAAAGTTGGTAAACATAACTTGAGTCCTAAGCCCAATATCTTTTGGGAACAAACCCAATTCTTCCATTACTAAATAAATTCTGTCAATCCCAAATGAAATTCCTACTCCTGAGATATCTTTTAATCCAAAATTAGAAGTTAAATCATCATACCTTCCCCCTCCTCCAATCGAGCCAATTTGGACATCATTTGCTTTTACTTCCAAAATACAACCTGTATAATAATCAAGCCCTCTGGCTAGAGTGATATCAAAAACCAAATTAGCCGATTGCAATCCTAATTTTGCAATACTATCCATTACAATTTGCAATTCTTTCAAACCCTTTTTACCAATATCGGATTTTTGTAAAAGTGAGCTTAAATCGGCAACATTTTTAGTGTTTAAAAAAGTATCTAAAATAGAGAGCGCTTCAGATTTTACCCCTTTTAAGAGTAACTCCTCTTTTACTTTATTAAGTCCAATTGCACTTAATTTATCCAGTATGATTACAACCGTATCGAATAAATCTGCTGCACCCATAAGCTCAACCATACCACTCAACACTTTTCGGTTGTTGATACAAATAGAAACATTAGGTATTTTAAGTTGAGAAAAAACAGCATCATAAAGCTGCACCAGCTCCACTTCACAAAGCAAAGAATCAGTACCAATTACATCTGCATCACATTGAAAGAATTCTCTGTACCTTCCTTTTTGAGGCCGATCGGCACGCCAAACATTTTGCATTTGATAGCGCTTAAAAGGAAAAGTGAGCTCATTTCTATTTTGAACCACAAAACGGGCAAAAGGAACTGTTAAATCATATCTTAATGCCTTTTCAGAAATCTGTTTTGTTAAATCTTTTGAACTAGTACCAGCATCTAAATCTGCTTTTGAAAGATAATCTCCAGAGTTTAACACCTTAAAAATCAAACGATCTCCTTCATCCCCATATTTTCCTGTAAGAGTTTCAATATTCTCCATAGCAGGGGTTTCAATTGGGGCATAGCCATAGCACTCGAAAGCTGTTTTTACAGTTTCAAAAATGTAATTTCTTCTGAACATTACATCAGAATTAAAATCACGCATTCCCTTTGGTATGGACGGTTTTGTAGTACTCATAATTGTTTGCAAATATCGTAAAATATAATAGATAAAAATTATTAGCTTTGATGCATCAACTATGACTCAAATCTTTGCTTTTTTACTGCCCCTAATTTTTGCATATACTATGAACCAAAATGCTGAAAGTATTGCTATAAAATCAATACTCCACAAACAACAAATTGCTTGGAACAGTGGAGATATTGATACTTTTATGCAAGGTTATTGGAATTCAGAAGATCTTGAATTTTCATCAGAAAATGGAATAACCAAAGGATGGAACAATACCCGTAATAGATACAAAAACGCTTACCCAACGCCAGAAAAAATGGGAAAACTCTACTTTACATTAGCAAATGTGAACTTTACCAATGATAGTATCGCAACTTTAAATGGAAAATGGGAACTTAGCCGAAAAAATGACAACCCAAAAGGGAGTTTTAAACTTACCTTTAAAAAGTTTGACAATAATTGGCTCATTATAAAAGATAGTACCACCAGTGAATAAATACCTTTCCTTAATAAAATTCAGCCACACCATTTTTGCAATGCCATTTGCATTTATTGGTTTTTTCTTAGCAACAAAATCATACAACATGGAATGGATTAAACTCTTATATGTAGTGCTTTGTATGGTATTTGCTCGATCAGCAGCTATGGGATTCAATCGCTATATTGATAGAGATATTGATAAAGAAAACGAAAGAACTTCAAAAGTTAGAGAAATACCAAATGGCACAATCACTGCTCAAAATGCCTTGATTTTTGTTATTATCAACTCTTTGCTATTTATTACAACTACTTACCTAATCAATACGCTCTGCTTTGCTTTATCTCCCATTGCCCTTATTGTAATTTTAGGCTACAGTTATACCAAACGCTTTACAGCTCTTTGTCACTTCATTTTAGGTTTAGGGCTTGCACTCTCTCCTATTGGTGCATACTTAGCTGTTAGCGGTGAATTTGAGCTTATCCCTATCTTATTTTCGGCAGCTGTACTTTTTTGGGTAAGTGGTTTTGATATTATTTACTCTTTGCAAGATGAGCAATTTGATAAAACCCAAAAATTACATTCTATTCCTGTTTTAATGGGGGAAAAAAATGCATTACAACTTTCTAATGTCTTACACTTAATAAGTATTCTTATTTTATCTTTTGCAGGGACCTTAGGAGAATTTGGTAAATTGTACTGGCTGGGTTTTTCTATTTTCTGTGGATTGTTAATTTACCAACATACTTTAGTAAAACACAATGATTTGAGCAAAGTAAATCTGGCATTTTTTACTACAAACGGAATCGCATCAGTAATTTTTGGAACATTTGTTATTTTTGATTTATTATTATAACTAGTTAAAATATTTTTCCTGGATTTAGTATTTGATTCGGATCAAAAAGTTTTTTAATCCCCTTTTGGATTTCAATATTTTTTTCAGAAAGTACTATATCCATATACTGTTTTTGGACTAAGCCAATTCCGTGCTCACCACTAATTGTACCTCCTAATTTTTTAGTGAGCTCAAATATCTCTCTAATCCCTAAGGTTAGTTTATTATTCCAATCATCATCACTCATATCGCCTTTTATAATATTTACATGCAGATTTCCATCTCCAGCATGTCCATAGCAAACAGATTTAAAACCATATCTATTCCCAATTTCTTTTACTCCTTTTAAAAGATTTGCTAATTCAGCTCTTGGAACAACTGTATCTTCCTCTTTATAAATCGAATTTGCTTTTACGGCCTCTGCTATTGCTCGTCTTAATTTCCAAAGTTGTTGTTTTTGATTTTCACTATCAGCTAAAAGTATTTCTCCACAGTCAAATGCCATCATTACTTCTGCAATTTTTTCGCAATCTTTATATAGTAAATCCATATCATTTCCATCAACTTCCACTAAAAGATGTGCCTTAACCTCATCTGCAATCTGTATGTCAAAATCAGAATATTTAAGAGTCCAATCAATTGCATCTCTCTCCATAAACTCTAATGCTGATGGGGTAATCCCAGCACGAAAAACTGCAGAGACTGCTTCACAAGCTTTTTCAGATGATAAAAAAGGAACTAGCATGGTGATGTTATTTGTTGGTAAGGGAATTAATTTGAAAACAATTTTTGTAATAATTGCAAGTGTTCCCTCACTTCCAACCATAAGTTGAGTTAAATTATAGCCCGTAGAATTTTTAAGTACATTGGCTCCTGTCCAAATGATTTCTCCAGTGGGCAAAACCACTTCTAAATTCAATACATAGTCCTTGGTAACACCATACTTTAAAGCTTTAGGTCCTCCTGCATTTTCGGCAAGATTTCCACCTAAAAAACAACTTCCTTTACTTGCCGGATCAGGTGGATAGAAAAGCCCTTTATTCTCTACTGCATCTCTAAATACTTGATTGATAACACCAGGCTGAACTGTTGCTTGTAAATTTCGCTCGTCAATCTCTAAAATTGAATTTAGGCGTTCTAAACTTAGAGCAACTCCACCTAATATGGGTAAACTTCCTCCACTAAGCCCTGTACGAGCTCCACAAGCAGTTATCGTAATTCTTTTTTGATTGCAATACTTTGTAATTGCTGAAATCTCTTGTGTAGTTAGTGGTTTAACAACTACTTCTGGGGGGAAAAAAAAATCTTCCGTTTCATCATGACTATACTCCAATAATTTTTCCTCATCAGTAAAAACAAAATCAACACCAACAATTTGTTTAAAAACTGCTAAATCATCAATGTTTATTTTCTTGTATTCCATAAGCACAAATTTAACTAAATTCGCAACTGCTAATTTATACTTACAAATAAAGATGAAAAAATTACTAACACTTTTACTTTGCTTTTTACTTATCACCCCAAGTTTTGCTCAAAAGCGTGATATTACATTAGAAGATTTATGGAAAAACTACACCTTCTATCCTTCTTATATAGATGGATTTAACTCTATGAATGATGGCGAGCACTATTCCACAATGGAAAAAACGGATGCTGGACAAGAAATTAATAAATATCAGTTCAAAAATGGAAAAAAAATACGCACTTTATTTAAAAGTACTGACTTTAAAATTCCAAAAATCACAAATTATACTTTTAGTGATGATGAAAAACAATTATTACTTGAAACAGAAACAGAAAGAATTTATCGTTACTCAAGCAAATCGGTTTATTACATCTATAATATTTTTACAGATAAACTTAAAAAACTCACTGATGATAAAGTAATGTATGCTACTTTTTCGCCTCTAGGCGATATGGTTGCTTATGTCTTAGACAATAATCTGTATATAAAAAATACAAGCAGTGAAGAAGTAACCCAAGTCACGACTGATGGTAAAAAAAATCATATTATCAATGGAGCTTCTGATTGGGTATATGAAGAAGAGTTTGTACTCATTCGCTCTTTTGAGTGGGCACCAGATGGAGAGCATCTTGCCTATTATAAATTTGACGAAACTAATGTAAAAGAATTCTCAATGGATTTATTTAAAGGTGAGCTTTATCCAACACAACAGGTATTTAAATATCCAAAAGCAGGAGAAGATAATTCAGTGGTTAAAATCTATTTCTATAACTTAAAAAATCAGAAGAATACTTTTATCTATACTGAAAAGGATTATGAATATTTTCCTAGAATTAAATGGACAAATAATCCAAATGAATTAGTGATTTTTGGAATGAATCGTCATCAAAATCAATTGGATTTTATAGTTGCTAATGCAACGGATGCTTCCAACAAAGTCTTATTTACAGAAAAAGACAAATACTTCATTGATATTCATGATAATCTTACCTTCTTGCCTGAAGGGAATTTTATCTGGACATCAGAAAAAGATGGATTTAATCACATCTATTTAAAAGGTTTTGATGGCTCTGAATTTCAATTAACCAAAGGAAATTGGGAAGTAACCGATTTTCATGGGTTTAATTCTGATAAAATGGAAATCTATTTCACTTCAACTGAAGATGGATCTATTAATCGTTCTCTTTATGTGCAAAGTTTAGAAAATGATGAAAAAAGAAAACTAAGTACTGAAGATGGAACCAACTCAGCCTCTTTTAGCAAAGGACTTAAATACTATATGACCTCTCTATCAACAGCTAATTCAGCCCCAAAATTTAACCTTCATAGTGCAGATGGGACTCAACTTAAAGTTTTAGAAGACAATGCTGAATTTAACACAAAAATGCAAGCATTCAATTTATCAGAAAAAGAATTTTTTACAATTAAAACCCAGGATGCAGAGCTGAATGCCTGGATGATTAAACCAGCTGATTTTGAGCCAACAAAAAAATATCCACTTTTTATGTTTGTTTATGGTGGTCCAGGATCACAAAAAGTAATCAACTCTTTTGGATGGAATGATTATTATTGGCATCAAATGCTCTCTCAAAAAGGATATATTGTAGCTTGTGTCGATAATAGAGGAACAGGAGGAAAAGGAGCTGAATATAAAAAGATGACCTATAAAGAACTAGGGAAATACGAAACTATAGATCAAATAAATGCTGCAAAATATTTTGCTTCTTTAGATTATATTGATCCCAGCAGAATTGGAATACAGGGCTGGAGTTATGGAGGATATCTGTCTTCACTTGCCATTACCAAAGGAGCAGATATATTTTCTTTAGCTATAGCAGTGGCTCCCGTTACTAGCTGGCGTTTCTACGATAATATCTATACCGAACGATATATGCAAACGCCTAGAGAAAACCCAACAGGATATGATGAAAATTCTCCAATAAACCATGTAGAAAAACTAAAAGGACACTATTTATTAATACATGGAAGTGCAGATGACAATGTACATGTCCAAAATACTGCGGAAATGATTTCGGCACTTGTTAAAGCAAATAAGCAGTTTGATTCATTCATTTATACTGATAAAAATCATGGAATTTCTGGTGGAAATACACGATTGCATTTATACCAAAAAATGACAGATTTCATTTTAGATAATTTATAAAAGAATTTTTGTATTTTCGGCACTTATAAAAAACCTGAAAAAATATGGTACAAATTATTGGCTACATCCTTTTTACAGTATTAATTTTATTTATTGCAAAAACTTATTTGGATAAAAAAGGACATCCAAAAGCACTCTTTTATTTGTTTTTTGCAGAGATGTGGGAGCGCTTTTCATTTTATGGAATGCGTGCCTTACTTACTCTTTATTTAATAAAAGATTACTATAATCATCTAGAAAATAATGAAGAAGTTGCTTATGGAATTTATGCTGCTTATGGATCTTTAGTCTACCTAACACCTTTAATTGGAGGCTATTTAGCGGATAAATACATTGGCTATCGAAAATCAATACTTTTTGGAGGAATATTAATGGCTATTGGTCATTTCTTTATGGCCTTTCCATCTGACTTTTTCTTTTATGGTGCCCTTGGACTTTTAATTATGGGTAATGGCTTCTTTAAGCCTAATATCTCTACTCTTGTTGGCTCCCTATATGAAGAAGGTGATATAAAAAGAGATGGAGGTTTTACTATCTTTTATATGGGTATTAACTTAGGGGCCATGATTGCTCCACTATTTTGCGGCTATTTAGGAGAGGTTTATGGATGGCATTGGGGATTCGGAGCAGCAGGATTTGGAATGCTAGCAGGTTTAGTTGTTTTCTGGAAAGGAATAAATGCAAATGTATTAGAAGACAAGGGATTGCAACCAGCTGAGTACATTGGAAAGAAGGTAGCTGGATTATCTATAACTAAACTTATTTATGGATTAGGCTTTTTAGCTGTTCCAGTCTTTGCTTATCTTATTATACTCGACACTCAATCACAGATATTAGGAAATGTACTAACAGTAGTTGGTGCTGGAGTACTACTTTATGTAGGATATATTATTTATGATTTTAAAGCGGTACAAAAAGATCATCAAAGTGGAGATAGACTTATTGCCATTATGATACTTGCGGTATTTTGCACCATCTTCTGGGCATGTTTTGAACAGGCAGGAAGCTCCCTTACAGTATGGGCTGACAAATGTGTTAATTTAGTTGGAATGAATGCCTCACAAACAAATGCGATTAATCCTTTCTACATTGTGCTTTTAGCTATTCCCTTTGCTTGGATGTGGACAAAATTAGGCTTTCTAAATAAAAACCCAAA
The DNA here is from genome assembly GCA_945865535.1 of Chryseobacterium gleum. Taxonomy (GTDB): domain Bacteria; phylum Bacteroidota; class Bacteroidia; order Flavobacteriales; family BACL11; genus BACL11. The sequence goes on from CAMBDW010000001.1 coordinate 123,011, forward strand.
TACAGCTATGAAATTTGCTCTAGGTATTTTTCAATTAGGTTTAGGATTCTTAATATTTGCATCCACTGCTCACTTTATGGATGATAATGGCAAAATTCCTTTCTTATTTGTATTCTTAGGATATTTCTTAATTACTACAGGGGAATTATTTTTATCTCCAATAGGACTGTCAAAAGTAACAGAGCTAGCACCAAAAAAGATTGCAGCATTTATGATGGGAGTATGGTTCTTGTCTTCTACTTTTGCTCATTACATTTCAGGAATGATTGCAAAACTTACCACTTCAGGAAATGAAAATACAGAAAGTAATTGGCTTTCTGATTTAAGTAATTGGTTTATGGGTAACCCTGACACTTCAAATCAAGCAGTAGCCACTCTTTTGCAATACAATAGTATTTATGCTCAAATAGGTTTTGTTACAATATTTATAGCATTATTCGTTGTTATTATATCACCTTTTATTAAAAAACTGATGCACGGCATCCACTAAAAAACAAACAAAATGAAAAAATTATTAGCAGTATTATTAGTAGCATTATCTCTCAATGGGTTTGCTCAATCACAAAAATTAACTTGGCACACTGATATGAACAAAGCTATTGAATTATCAGTTAAAACAAAAAAACCACTATTCATGTTCTTTACTGGAAGTGATTGGTGTGGCTGGTGCAAAAAATTGGTTGCTGAAGTATTTGAAAAAGAAGAATTTAAAACCTGGGCAACGAAAAATGTTATTCTTGTTGAACTTGATTTCCCAAAAAGAACGCCTATTTCTGAACAACTCAAAAAACAAAATGGAGAATTAGGTCAAATGTTTGGAGTTAGAGGATACCCAACTATTCATTTTGTTAAGCCCGGAAAAGACGAGAAAGGAAATACTAACTTAAATTCAATAGGACAAACCGGTTATGTTGCTGGTGGTCCTAGTGCATGGATTGCAAGTGCAAACCAAATTCTAAAAATCAAATAAGATGAGAAAATTAGTTATTCTTTTACTAACTCTCACTCCATTATTGGGTTTCTCTCAAAGGAAAGTACAAAATGAAATTGCTTGGCTTCCACTAGAAAAAGCTAAAGAATTAGCAAAAAAAAACAATAAAAAGATACTCATTTTCTTTTATAAGAAGGATTGTACTTATTGTGAGGAAATGAAAAAAACAACATTACAAGATCCCGCTGTTGTTAATTTAATAAATAGCAACTTCTTTCCAGTTAAAATAGACAGCAGAATTAAAGACACCATCATATATAATGGAATAGCTTATGGTAACCAACAACCTGCATCTTCTGGAAGACATGATTGGAGACATGATTTCTTTGCAGAAGTAGCAGCTTTTACTCAAAATGGTACTTCTCAAATTACTACTCCAACCATAGTTTTATTTAATAACAACTTTGGAAAAATAATCAATATCCCTGGTAAACAGCCGAAAGAACAGCTGTTAAGAACACTACAAAACCATATAAAATAAAAAAGAGGAGCTTAGCTCCTCTTTTTTTATAGGGTGACTGATGGGGCTCGAACCCACGACCCCCGGCTCCACAAACCAGTGCTCTAACCAGCTGAGCTACAATCACCATTTATCGGTTGCAAATATATAATTTTCTGTAAAAAATTAGATTAATCTAACTACATTTGTTGTCTGATGAATCCAATTAAGAAAAAAATAAAAATCCAGGTAGAAGGGATGAGTTGTGCTAACTGTGCTGCAGGAATAAAGAAGCATTTAGAAGCTAAAGGATTGGAAAATGTAAATGTGAATTTTTCAACTGGAGAAGCTAGTTGCAATATAGAAAATAACCAATCTGAGAAAGAAGTAGCAAAAATCATAAAAGAATTAGGCTACACTGTAATTACAAATAGCAAAAAAGATGGATTATCAAAAGTGGAAAAATACTTTTACTTCACACTCTTTTTTACCCTGCCTCTTTTCTCTCACATGTTTGTTGGGAAAGAAAGTGTTTTACATCAGCCTTTAATACAATTTCTACTTTGTTTACCAGTATATGTAGTAGGCCTACTCTATTTTGGTAAAAGTGCTTGGAGTTCATTAAAAACAGGTGTTCCAAATATGGACGTACTCATTTTTATCGGTTCATCAGCAGCATTCTTTTATAGTATTTATGGCTGGATACTTTTTGGAGGCACCCATGAAGCACACAATTATCTATTTTTTGAAACCTCTGCAACCATCATCACTTTAGTACTTTTAGGAAATGTATTAGAACATAAATCAGTACAAAAAACGACATCAGCAATTGGAGATTTATCGGCTATACAAGAAGTAATTGCAAAAAAAGAAACCTCTGGAAAAATAGAAGAGATTCCATTTGATGAAATACAACTTAACGATATTCTAATTATCAATACTGGAGACAAAATACCAACTGATGGAATAATACTAAGTGGTGTTTGTTTAATTGACGAATCTATGATAACAGGCGAAAGTATGCCTGTAAGTAAAAAAGTTGGAGATGAAGTGATTGGCGGGACAATTATTACCGATGGAAGCATCAAAATAAAAGCTTCAAAAATTGGAGATGACACACTACTCTCTCAGATTATTGACCTTGTAAAAAATGCACAGAATAACAAACCAAATATTCAAAAATTAGGAGACAGAGTGAGTGCTGTTTTTGTACCAGTTGTAATTAGCATATCAATACTTACTTTTTTCATTGGACATTATGCTTTCGAAATAGCTGTACAAGATGCTTTTTTACGAGCAATTGCTGTACTGGTTATCTCTTGTCCGTGTGCAATGGGATTGGCTACTCCAACTGCAGTAATGGTTGGTATTGGTAGGGCTGCAAAAAATGGAATTCTGATAAAAGGTGGTGATACATTAGAAAAACTGGCTACCATTAAGAATATTGTTTTTGATAAAACAGGAACACTTACAACAGGAAAATTTGAAGTTTCTGAATTCAATTTAATTGAAGGTGATGAGTCAGAAATTAAAAACATAATTTACAATATAGAGCAACACAGCTCCCACCCTATTGCAAAATCTTTATGTACTGCTTTTAAAGCATACAATTCATCTTTAGAACTAACGGATATTAAAGAAGAAAAAGGTAAAAGCATAAGTGCCAAAATAAGTGAAAATACCTATCAAATCGGTTCAGCAAAGATTACTAATACGCAGGAAACCCATGATTTGTATGTTCTTAAAAACAACAAATTAATAGCTACATTAAATATTAGTGACACTCTAAAATCAAACACAAAAGAAGTGTTAACTCAAATTAAGCAAAAAGGATACAACATTACTTTATTGAGTGGCGATAAAAAATTAAAGTGCGAAACAATTGCTAAATCTTTAGCAATTGATACTGTTTATAGCGAACAATTACCTCAAGATAAAATAGAAAAAATTCAGCAAATTGATGCAGAATTTCCAACTGCAATGGTTGGCGATGGAATAAATGATGCTCCTGCACTAGCCAAAGCAACTATTGGAATCTCATTAGGAAATGCCACTCAAGTAGCTATCCAAACAGCTGATGTAGTTTTATTAAATAATGAGAATTTAGACCAATTGCCCAAAGCACTATCAGTAGGAAAACATACCTTACTTACTATAAAACAGAATCTTTTTTGGGCGTTTGCTTACAATTTAGTTGCAATACCAATTGCCATTAGCGGACTATTAAACCCCATGTGGGGAGCACTCTTTATGGCTTTTTCTGATGTTATTGTAATAGGAAACTCAATTAGGTTGGGTTATAAGAAAATTTTTTAGTACATTAGCCTCCTAATTTAAAAACAATTAAACCCAAAACTAAACAATATGAAAAAAACAACTACATTTATTACTAGTATCTTATTTGCTGTAGCTTTATCTGCACAAATAGTTCCTGGTCAAAATCATTCTGGTTTAAAAGCCAAATATGATAAAGTGATTATGAGTGGTGATGAAGACTTATCCTATTTAATGGTCAATCCAAATCCTCACACTTATCCTGTACTAAATTCAAATTCAAAAAGCACAATGACATCTGAGATAATTGGATGGACAACTTATGATTTACAGACTAATGGTTCGGTTCAAAACAGAATTGCTGTACATGATAATGGTACAATTTCTGCTGCCTGGACTATGTCGGCAGAATTTAATGCTATTTGGGATGATAGAGGAACTGGATATAATTATTTTGATGGGAGTAATTGGATTTTTTCTGCACCACAGCCTCCATTTCCAAATCCTAGATTAGAAAATTCAAGAGTTGGCTGGGCTTCTGTGATCGCTTTAGGAAATGGAGGAGAGCGTGTAATTACACATAGCACACAAAATAGTGTGCTTAATCAATGCAGTAGAGCTTCAATTGGAACAGGGGCATGGACAAATGCTATGATAGGTGAATATTATATGATTTGGAACAGATCAGCAGCCGGTGGCTTAGATGGAAATACGATACATACGATTGCATTAACTGAACCTACTGGAGGAACTTGGAGCGGCTCACTTTATCATGGTTTAAATGGGGCCGTACTTTACTTCAGATCTCAAGATGGTGGATCTAACTGGGATATTGACACTATGTTAATACCAGGTATGGACACATCTAGTTTCTTAGGTTTTAGTGCAGATGATTATGCTATAGCTGCACAAGGAGAAACTGTAGTTATTGCATATTTTAATGCCTGGGGAGATTCATTCATTATGAAATCAACTGACAATGGAGATACATGGGCAAAAACAATTTTTCTTAATTTTCCTGTAGATAAATATGCCGTTGATGAAGGTATAGATTTAGATAGTGATGGTGTTTTAGATCAAGTATATTCTACTGATAATACTGGTAGCTTAATCCTTGATAATAATGGAGATGCCCATGTATTTTATGGAGTTATGAGTTATTCAGATGATGATTTGGCTGATGGAAATTATACTTATGTACCATTTACTAATGGAATCGCTTATTGGAATGAAAGCTTTGGGCCAGATAATACACCAGCATCAGTACATGCTGGAGATACTTCATTGTGGTATTCGGATATGATGAACAATCATTGGATTGCTGAGGCACCAGATTTAAATGGTGACCCTAATATATTTGGTATTGATGAAATAGCAGGATACGCTAACTACGGAAGAGGTTTAGCTTCAATGGCAAGTGCTGGATTAGCTTCAAATGGGGATTTATATCTTTCTTTCTCTGGCTACACTGAAACAATCGATAATGGGATACAAGTATTTAGACATATTTATGTCACTAAATCAGAAGATGGTGGTATTACTTGGAAAACTCCAGTAGATGTAACTCCTTATGATGGACCAAATGATTTTAATGGAATGCATGAATGTGTATTTGGATCAATGAGCCCTATAGTAGATGATAAAATAAGAATGGTTTACCAAATGGATTATGAGCCAGGAATAACATTACAAGGTGATATGGATCCGGTTGATTGGAATGCAATCGTGTACCTAGAAATTGACACAGCTGGCTTATTTATCAATGCTACATCTTGGAATTGTGATCCAATAAATGGGTGTATTGATCCTGGAAATGGAAATGGTCAATATACTACATTAGCTGCTTGTAATGCTGTTTGTAATACAACTGCTATCATTGAGACTGAGGACAGTTTAAAAGTAAATGACAACCGAATATTTGATGTACTTGGTAGAGAGTGGAAATCAAATTTTGCTGATTTGCCAAAAGGAGTGTATATTATAAATGGAAAAAAGGTTTTTAAAACAAACTAATCTTTAATCATAAGATAAAAAAAGCCGAGCATTTGCTCGGCTTTTTTTAATTAATCCTAAAAATTATTTAATCTCTAAAAGTGAATCAACTTTTGGGAATTTGCTTACAATTTAGTTGCAATACCAATTGCCATTAGCGGACTATTAAACCACATGTGGGGAGCACTCTTTATGGCTTTTTCTGATGTTATTGTAATTGGAAATTCAATAAGGTTGGGTTACAAGAAAATTTTTTAGTACATTAGCCTCATAATTTAAAAACAATTAAACCCAAAACAAAACAATATGAAAAAAACGACTACATTTATTGCTAGTATCTTATTTGCTGTAGCTTTATATGCACAAATAGTTCCTGGTCAAAATCATTCTGGTTTAAAAGCCAAATATGATAAAATAACTATTAGTGGTAATGAAGCATTATATCACTTAATGGTAAATCCTAACCCTCACGCTTCAGCAGTTGCTAACTCAAAAGCAGGTGCTACGGAAACTTTAATTGGCACAAGTACTTATGATTTGCAATCTAATGGTGCAGTTCAAAACAGAATTGTTGTACATGATGATGGCACTATCTCTGCTGGATGGACTATGTCTCAAGAATACAACACTACTTATTCTGATAGAGGTACTGGATATAATTTCTTTGACGGAACATCTTGGGTAGCCCAACCAACCGCAAGATTAGAGTCATCAAGAGGGGGATGGCCATCAATAATTGCTTTAGGAAATGGAGGTGAATGTGCAATCACACACAATACTGCTAACAGTCTTATTAATAATACTTCTAGAACTAATATAGGAACTGGAGCTTGGACTGAAAATACTGTAACACCCGATTATTTGATATGGAACAGATCAGCAGCTGGAGGTATTGATGGAAATACAATACATATGATTGCATTAACTGAACCGTCAGGAGGAACTTGGACTGGATTACCATTTAATGGAGTAAGCGGAGCTTTATTATACTATCGTTCCCAAGATGGTGGTATAACTTGGGATATTACTGATATGCAATTACCAGGAACAGATAGTTCAGCACAAATAGGAATGAGTGGAGATGTTTATGCAATAGCAGCCAAAGGACAAACTGTGGCTGTAGCTTACTTTGATGACTGGGGAGATTCATTTATTGTAAAATCTACTTCTAATGGTGATTCTGCAACTTGGACTAAAACAACTTTCCTTGATTTTCCAGTTGACAAATACGCAATGGATGATGGACTTGACCTAGATAATGATGATACACTCGACTATGTTTATTCTACAGATAATTGTGGTGCTCTAATTCTTGATGACTTTGGTGATGCTCATGTATTTTATGGAGTAATGGAATATAGAGATGATGACTTAACAGATGCTTCTTCTTCTTGGTTTCCAGCAACAAATGGAATTGCATACTGGAACGAAAGTTTCGGTCCAGATACTACTCCTGCTACTGTACAAGACACTTCATTGTGGTATTCTGATATGATGAACAATCATTGGATTGTTCAAGCTCCTGATTTAAATGGAGATAGTATCGTTTTTGGTATTGATTCAACCGGAACCTATGCATTATACTTCTTATCAATGGCTTCTATGCCAAATGCTGGACTTGATGCCCTTGGTAATATCTGGTTGTCATTCTCAGGCTATACTGAAACAGCTGATAATGGGACACAAGTATTTAGACATCTTTATGTCACTAAATCAGAAGATGGTGGTATCACTTGGAAAACTCCAGTAGATGTAACTCCACATGATGATTGGGACGGCATGCAAGAAAGTGTATTTGGGTCTATGAGTCCAGTGGTTGATGATAAAATAAGAATTGTTTATCAAAAAGATTTTGAGCCAGGATTAGCAGTAAGAGGTGATGAAGATATGGTTGATAATAATGATATTATTTACTTAGAAATTGATACAGCTGGTTTATTTGATGGTAGTACAACTGCTATAATTGAGACTGAGAATAATTTAAAAATTAACGACAACCGAATATTTGATGTACTTGGCAGAGAGTGGAAAACAAATTTTGCTAATCTTCCAAAAGGGGTGTATATTATAAATGGAAAAAAAGTTTTTAAAACGAATTAATCTTTAATCATAAAATTAGAAAAAGCCGAGCAAATGCTCGGCTTTTTTATTTAATCTCTAAAAGTGAATCAACTTTTGGTAGCTGATGAGCTATAAAACCTTCAGCATATTTACAATTACTTTGCCTGCCTAAATCCTGTGCTCTATATTTTACACTTTCCAAAAAATCTTTAGAAGATATAATAGTTTCCGATTCTTTAGAGTCTGGATTGTAAAATTGGGTTTTATATGCTTTTACTGCTTTAATTTTTAAATCCATTTGGTTTGAAATATCTACAACAATATCAGGTGTAAGATTATTGAATTGAATATAATGATAAATGGCTCTTGGTCTACAAGTTTGTTGACCTGTTTCTATTTTTTCTAAACCAGCTAAAAAACAGGCATCAATAGTAATCTGGGCTCCTCTTGGATGATCTGGATGCCTATCAGAAAGTGCATTAGTAATTACAATTTCGGGCCTGTACTGTCTTATTTTTTTAATCAGAGCTAGCTTATGTTCTTCATTATCTTTAAAGAAACCATCTTTAAAATTCATATTCTCTCTAATAGCAACTCCCATTATAGCTGCTGCTTTCTTGCTTTCTTCATCACGGCTTTCAGCTGTTCCTCTTGTACTTAACTCTCCCCTAGTTAAATCAATAATACCAACCTTTTTTCCACTCCGAACTTCTTTTATTATAGTGCCTCCACATCCTAGTTCAACATCATCAGGATGGGCTCCAAAAACTAGAATATCTAACTTTATCATTAATAGTGTTTTTTGAATTTTACTCTAGCAAGAATTGCAGTCACAATCATCAAAGCTAGTAAATAATATACAAAAACAGGAATTGGCATTGGATCTCCTGCTGCATAAGAATGCAAACCAGAAAGGTAATAATTAACCCCAAAATAAGTCATAATAATTGTCCAAATAGCAAACATGGACACTGCATTAAAAACAAGTTGATTTTTTAAAGACGGTATAAACCTCATGTGCAATACAAAAGTATAAATTAGAACACTTACCAATGCCCATGTTTCTTTAGGATCCCAGCCCCAATACCTTCCCCATGATTCATTAGCCCAAACCCCACCAAGAAATGTTCCTATTGCTAGCATAAATAAACCAATCTCTAAAGTCTTTTCATTTATTATAGTAAGTTCAGCTAAGGTATTTTTCAATTTAGATTTATTGCTTGAAGTTGTAAAAATTATCAGCCAAAGGGCTATTAACCCAAGAATTGCTCCTAAGGACAAGAAACCATAAGATGCTGTAATAATGGCAACATGAATCATCAACCAATATGATTTAAGTACTGGAACTAAATTAGAAATTTCAGGATCGAGCCAATTAAGATGTGCCACCATCAAAAGCAATCCTGAAACAACAGCAGTGGCAGCCAGAGTAAGTAGTGATTTTTTGGAAAAAATAATTCCCGAGAATATGGTAGCCCAAGCTATATAAATCATAGACTCATAACCATTACTCCAAGGGGCATGCCCTGAAATATACCACCTTAATGCTAATCCGGCTATATGAACAATAAAACCAACTATTATTAGCCATTTAAACAGCTGAATAAGAAGAGTTATCCATTTATTATTATTAAACAAACTGATAATAATTACTGTAAGTAAGAGCACTCCAACTAAAAAATAAAACAGGAACAAGCGAGAAAATATTTTTAGTTTATTATAAGTAATTTCTAAATCTATTTTAGTTTGTGAGGGCAATACCTCAGCCCCATATCTTAACTGAAATTTTTGGATAAAACTAATGATGGTATCAGCAGTTGTCCAGTTATTTGTTTCCAAGCCTTCTTTGACCCCTTGAAAATACATAGGAATAATATTAGATACAAAAAGAGAATCATTACCTCTAAACTCAGATGATTGCATATCGGTCAGCCATGTATTATTAGAATCATTTGGCAAAGGAAAAAATCGAAAAATACCACTCCCATAAATTGCAAAACAAATATTTACTCTGTCATCTACCTTTATCAGATCTTTATCATACTGATCTCGATCCTTTGGTAGTTTCTCGTAAGATAATTCTACATCTTTTGCTAAAAGATACTGCCCATTGGCATCAAAAAAATCATTAAAAGAAACTCTGATGTTTTTTGAATCTATATCATTACTTCCAAGCAACGTTCTTAATTTTGGGTGCGATACCGTAATAATGGGTTTTTTACTCCAATTAACTGGATTATACATCATTGCTAAAATTACTTCAGTAGCTGTTTGATTCTCAAAGTTATCTTTGCCATAAATCTTTCGTAGATACTCTGAAGTTAGGGTATGAACTGGCTTAAATCTCCCACCATTGTCTTGCACTACAAGAGCATCAAATCTTGAGATATGATCAGGATTAAATCTATACTCTTTAGCTACAGATGAACTGTCATTTGCAAAGGCAGTTGTACTCATTACAAATGGTAAGATAATAATAGTGCTCAGTTTTTTAAGTTTCTCTGAAAGGGCTTTATATCTTGTTTGTTTAGTAAGGAAAACTAGAATAAAACCAAGGCCTAAAAGACAATAACCAATATAAGTAATAAGCGTCCCCCACCAATCATGGGTTACCGATAGAATCGTCCCTTTCTCATCTTTATCATATGAGGATTGAAACATACGAAAACCTCTATAATTCAATACATTATTCATAAATATTCTGTGGTCAGAAACTTTTTCCCCGTCTAAAATAGAAACCTCAGACGCAAAAGAACTTGGGCTCTCAGATCCTGGATATCTATCTAATTGAAAATCTCTTAACTGAACTCTAAATGGAGTGGTATAATATTTCGAGCCATAACTTAATTTAAAGTTAAGATTTTGAATAGCAAAGACGTTATCAGCTCCTGCATATCCTTTTCCTCCATATAAAATAACTTCTTTAGATTCACCATTAACTTTAACATTAACAATTAAGGCATCCTCATTACCATCTTTCATAACATTTGAAGCGCTTACAGGAATCTTCTTTGTCTTATCAAGAATATCCTTAAGAACAAAGTTCAAGTCATTTGCTGTGTGTAATGTTTTCTTGTTAAAAATAAAGCTATTCAAAGAATCATATTCATTAACTTCACGAGTTAGCATACTCATTGTAGAAACGCTATAAGGAGAACTGCATTTTATAATTTCATTCTCAGAGGAAAAATTGATAGCTCCAAGCTTAGGATTGTTAAATGTAAAATATTCCCCTTTTATCATTTTTTGCTCACCATCACCTAAGAATTCATCTTGCATCCCATTTTCTCCAGGAACTACAAGATGTAATGTAGTTTTTCCATCTTCAATTCCAACAAACAAAGAATCTTTTACATTTGGTAAAAACGAAACAGATTCTATACTAATATCATGATCTTTAAAATTTACATTTATATCAAAATTATTAGATGTAATAGCAGATAAAAATAATTTCTTATCATACTTATACTGTTGTAATCTATCGTCAATATGAACTTGAAGAAATGTGTCGTCAGATATAAATACATTAGTTGCATCTGCTTCTCTAATATGCATCATTCCCTCATATGAAATATAACGAGTAACTCCAGCACCTAGTAATATAACAATAAATGATAAATGAAAAGTTAAAGCGGCTATTTTCTCTATTCTAAAAAGTTTGAATCTAATCAGATTGTAAACTAAAGTCAACACCAGAAGAATCAAAATAGCTTCAAACCACCAAGCACTAAAAATAAGTGCTTTAGCACTAGATCTACCAAAATCATTCTCAATAAAAGTTGCGTAACCAATTGAAAAAGCAAATAATAAGATAAGTACAGTCATTAACTGCATTGAAGTAAGAAACTTTATTATCCTATTTATCATATCTGAAAATTATTGCGCAAAATTACGAATTATTCTTAAGTTTGTATCTCATTATTTCAGATGAAAAACATTGTACTCATTGGCTCAGGAAATGTAGCTACACATTTAGGATTATCCCTTGTAAATAAAGGATATACGATAAAACAAGTATGGAGCAAACAATTAAAAAATGCCGATATACTTGCCAAAAAGTTAAATAGCACCTCTACAAACGAACTCAAAAATCTAAAAAATGCCGATCTATATATAGTAGCTGTAAAAGATGACGCCTTAGAAGCTGTGATACAGCAAATAAAGGTCAATAATATTGCACACACTTCAGGAAGTATTGGATTGGAAGTTTTTGATAACAAATTTAAAAATTATGGCGTTTTCTATCCATTGCAAACATTTAATAAAGAGGTCAGTTTGGATTTTTCTAAAACCCCTATTTGCATTGAGGCTAATAATGAAATGTTTGAAAAAGAGCTACTGAATATTGGAAATAACTTATCAAAAAAAGTAGTAAAAATGAGTTCAGAGCAAAGAAAAGGACTACATATTGCTGCTGTTTTTGCTTGTAATTTTAGCAATCATATGTTTGCAATTGCTGATAAAATTTTAACTCAGTCAAATATTGATTTTAAACTATTACTTCCAATAATAAATCAAACAGTAAAAAAACTGAATAAAAACAAAGCTTCAGAAGTACAAACAGGCCCTGCAAAAAGAAAAGATAAAAAAATTATTGAAAGTCATATTAAGAAACTATCAGATAAAGAAACAAAAGAAATCTATAAATTAATTAGCGATTCAATAATAAAAAACAATGTCTAACATGAGTTCTTTTCTGAAATTAATTCGATTTAAGAACTTATTAATTATTGTTTTAATACAAGTCGTAATTAAATTCTTTCTTATAAACGCTTACTTGATAAATTCAGCGATACATCTTTCAAATATTGATTTTAGTATCTATTTGTTTGCTCTTATAGCTATTGTATCTGGCGGATATATTATCAATGATATTTATGATATTGAAATAGATAAAATTAATAAGCCAGAAACGAGAATTATTGAAAAAAAGATAAGTAAGGAATTAGCTATTAAAGCATATTATATACTTAATCTTATAGGTATAGCTAGTGGTTTCTATGCAGCCTATAAAGTCAATAGATGGTGGTTTGGATTTATTTTTATCTTTTTTGCTTTCAGCCTATGGAGATACTCCAAAAATTATAAAACTGCATTTTTAATCGGAAATCTTCAAGTTGCTTTTTTAACTGCTTTGAGTATTATTACTCTAGCCCTTTTTGATTTAATTACTGTAGGAAAGAAAATTGAAGACGGATCTAAAATTATCTTCTACATCATTCTTTTTTATGCTGGATTCTCATTTATTATTACTTTAATAAGAGAAATTATTAAAGACTTAGAAGACTATGATGGGGATAAAAAAATAGGTGCCAATACACTTGCAATAAATTATGGAGCAGCAAATACAAAAAAAATAATTGCACTTTTAATCTTAATTCCCATTTTTGGAATTGGCTATTTTCAATATTTTCAATATATTGATTTAAGTGTTAATTTTTCTATTAGCGAAAGTTCTTGGTGGAAAAATTTTATTGCAGCTTTGTATACCTGCTTGCTACAGGTTTTACTTATTATTCTACTAATAAAAATAAGAACATCCAACACGAAATCAGATTTCCATTTTTTGAGTACACTTTGTAAAATAATTATGCTAATTGGAATTCTATCTATCCCTTTATTTCATTTTCTATGCTAAAATTAATGCTGATAGAAAAATTAAAAAACTACACTATAACTCTTGGATCTGCATCTGCTAGAAGAAAACAGCTATTGGCTGAACTAGGTATTGAGTTCAACATCAAAACAACTCAAAAAGAAGAAAAGTACCCAGAAAATCTAGATGGAGCAGAAATTGCTGAGTTTCTTGCAAAACAAAAAGCTGAGGTTATTTCTAAAGAATTAACAGGTAATTATTTATTAATTACTGCAGATACAATTGTTAAACAAAATAAAGAAATACTGCACAAGCCTACAAATAAAAATGATGCACAAAGAATATTGCAAAACCTATCAGGCAAAAGCCATAAAGTAATTAGTGGTGTTTGTATAAAATCAGCAAAAAAAGAAGTGGTTTTTTCATCAGAAACAGAAGTAACTTTTAATAAACTATCGGAAGATGAGATCCTCTATTATATAGAAAATTTTAAGCCATTTGATAAAGCTGGTTCTTATGGAATTCAGCAATGGATTGGTTATATTGGAATAGAAAAAATAAAAGGATCCTACAACAATGTGGTTGGTTTACCTACTGCCGAATTGTACCAAAAATTAAAATTATTTATTTAAGGATGTAAATTTCTTATCTTTGCAAAAAAAACAGAAAGAATGTTACAATTAAAAGTCAGTACATTTATTAAATTACTCGTTCTATTGTTAATAATACAAGGTTGTACTCCTATGAGTAAAATAACCTATCTAAATGACAGTCAATCAGGAGAATGGGATGTGTCTCCAATACCTCCAAAACATCATCTTGAAATTGGCGATATCTTAATGGTAAGAGTAATCAGTAGAAATGAGGAGTCAAATAACTTATTTAACATTGAAAGCAATACAAATAGCGCCAATAGTGTACTCACAGCTGCAAATCTATATCTTAATGGTTTTACTATTAGTCAAGAAGGAACAATAGACATCCCTAATGTTGGAGAAGTTTTTGTTCTCAATCAAACTTTGAAAGAAGCAGAATCAACCATATCATTAAAAGCAGAGCAATTCTTAATTAATCCATTTGTGATTGTAAAACTTGCAAATTTTCAATTTACAGTGCTGGGAGAAATCAATGCACCAGGAAACTATCCCGTCTATAAAGAAGGACTTACAATCTATGATGCAATTGCAATGTCAGGAGGAATTAACGACTATGGAAATCTAAAAAAAATAAAAATAGTAAGATCTGAAAAAAATAAAAAACAAATTTATAATGTTGATTTAACTTCAAGCAATATACTTACATCAGATTTCTTTTATTTAAGAAATAACGATTTGATTTATGTTCAACCTCTTAAATTTAAAGGATTCAAAAAGTCCCAATCACAATTACTATTATCAGCATTAACGACCTTTGCAGTATTGTTTAATGTGTATCTTAAAATTTCAGAATAACATATGGAGCAAGATCAAAATAAGCAGGAGGAAACTATTGATATTAAAGCCTTAATTTTAAAGTATACTCAGTATTGGTATTATTTTTTGCTTTCAATTTTATTCTTTGGATTTATTGCATTTTTAAATAATCGATTTACAGTTCCGGAATACAGTGTTTCTACAACTTTGCTTATTAGAGATGATAATAATACCCAATTGGGTGCTGAAAATCTGATTGAAGGGTTAGAACTTTTTAGTGGCAAAAAGAATCTCACAAACGAAATTATAATATTAAATTCCTACAGTATAAACGAAAAAGTTATTGAGGAACTTGGGTTAGGTCTTTCCTATTTTCAACATGGATTTTTTCAAACAAATGAGCTCTTTGAGAACGCTCCTTTTGCTGTCACAGTTGATTCTACACACAATCAGCTAACAGAAATAGACTTTGAAGTAACTATTATAGATAAAAACAGCTTCAACTTAACCGTTTCAGCTGAGGATCGATTCCCATACAATTTAGAGCTTGAGAAATTTGACAAAACTGTACTAGCAAATATTGATGTTGATAAAACTCATCAATTTGATAAAAAAATAGTTTCTGATTATTATGCCTTTACAATTTCAAAAAGCTTATTCTTTAAAATAGATTATATAGAAAATAATAACAAAAACTATTCATTTAGATTAAATGAAACTGACAAATTAGCTCATAATCTTATAACTAATGTAACAATAAACCCTATTAATAAGGAAACTTCAATACTAAAACTAAATATTCAAGCTAAACATCCAAAGAAGAATATTAATATTCTTGATAAGATTACTGAAATATATATTAGAGGTGGTTTAGATGAAAAGAATATCATGGCTATCAATACAATTTATTTTATTGATGAACAGTTACGTGTAATTAACGACTCTTTAACATTTATTGAAAATCAGCTAGAGGCTTTTAGAATAAAAAATCCAAATCTTGAACTTGTAGATAAGGAATATGGAACTTATTTTCAAAAACAAAAATTGGACAATACCCTTTCTGAGCAATCGGTGAATATAAAGTATTATCAATCTCTTTTATCCTATCTGAAAAATGATAATAATGCAAATTCTATTGTATCTCCAACGTCTATGGGTATCAGTAACCCTGAACTTAATACCTTAATTAATCAATTACTTCAGCTATATGCTAAAAAAGGTGATTTACAACTTACAACTACAAATAAAAACCCTGCTTATACATCTGTTATTTCTCAGATTGAACAAACTAAGAGTGCCATTATTGAAAATGTAACTAATTTAATCAAGTCTTCTTCTATTTATGAGAATGATTTAAAAAGTAGAATTAATTCATTTAATGCTAACATAAGCCAATTACCAGAGGCTGAAAAGAATTATTTAATCTTAAAAAGAAAGTACCAATATAACGAACAGACTGCAGTTTATTTACAACAAAAAAGATATGAGGCATCACTTGCAAAAGCAGGAACTGAATCGGACCATAAGGTAATTGATCCTGCAAGACTAGATAGTGAGATTCCAATTAAACCAAGGAAAGCTTTAGCCTACTTTATAGCTATCTTATTAGGTTTATTTATTCCTATTGCTTTCATTTCATTGCGGGATTTTTTCAGTGATACTATTTACAGTAAAGCTGATTTACAAAATGCAACACGGATTCCTATTCTTGGGCTCGTTGGACATAGCGATAAAGCAAATAGTATGGTGGTTGCAAGTGCTACTAAATCAATTATTGCTGAATCTTTCAGAGCATTAAGAACAAACATTCAATATCTTGCAGCTGGTAAAGAGAAGAAAGTGATTACAATTACTTCATCAGTAGGTGGAGAAGGAAAAACTTTTACAGCCATAAATTTAGCTGCAATCTTTGCCCTTGCAGAACATAAAACAATACTTATTGGTGCAGATTTAAGAAAGCCAAAATTACATGAAGATTTTAAAATTGATCAAACAAAAGGATTAAGCAGTTATTTGATAAATAAGTCCAAGTTATCAGAAATAGTTGAAAAAACAGAGCTTGATCACTTAGATGTTATTGGATCTGGACCAACACCACCTAATCCTGCTGAGCTTTTAGATAGCCAAAGAATGCAAGAACTTATTAAGGAACTTAACAAAACCTATGATTATGTTATTATTGATACTCCTCCTATAGGTCTTGTAACTGATGGTGTTCTATTAATGCAACATGCTGATATCAACTTATATGTAGTAAGACATGGGTATTCTAAAACAAAAGCACTTAGTATAATTAATAATCTTTTCGCCCAAAAGCAAGTGAAGAATGTGCAAATTATTATTAATGACTTTAAACACACCTCTACCGGATATGGTTATGGTTATGGTTATGGTTACGGTTATGGTTACGGAACAAGTGGTTATGGATATTATGAAAATGAAAAGTAACCTCAGATCATTTAGTGCTCTAAAAAACCCATAAAGTATATTTTCTGAAAACCATAATTGAATGGAAAAAAATAGTAGGGAACCCAATCTATTAGAAGCACTAATACCCCTAATCATTTTAATTGCCTTGCTGTCTTTTAATGTAGTAATCTACAATGATACTGCTACATCTGGCCCAAATCAAATTGCATTAATACTAGCTGCCGTTGTTGCTGCATTAATTGGTGGGCGTCTTGGGTACACTTGGAAGCAACTTCAAAATGGAATGGTTAAAAGTATTAATTCAGCCATGCCTGCAATTCTGATTTTATTAATAATTGGCGCTTTAAGTGGTACTTGGATGCTTGCAGGCATTGTTCCAAGTATGATATATTATGGCCTGCAATTAATGCATCCCAGCTATTTTCTTTTAGCCTCTTGTATTATTTGTTGTATTGTTTCTTTAGCGACAGGAAGTTCTTGGAGTACAGTTGCTACTGTTGGAGTTGCTTTATTGGCAATTGGAACTGTAATTGGAGTGCCTGTAGGAATGAGCGCTGGAGCGATCATCTCTGGGGCTTATTTTGGTGATAAGATGTCGCCATTATCTGATACAACTAATTTAGCCTCTGCAATGGCAGGATCAGATTTGTTTACTCATATAAGATATATGATGTATACGACTATTCCGACCTTGCTAATTACCTTAATTATTTTTGGAGTTCTTGGTTTTTATATTGCTCCAGAAAACAATCAAGAGGGAATTAGTGAAATGCTTCTAGCTATGAATAGTAAGTTTTACATTTCTCCATTATTATTTAGTGTTCCAATTATTGTATTTGTATTAATAGGATTAAAAGTTGAGGCCTTACCTGCTTTATTTGTTGGGGCAGTATTAGGTGGGGTTGTAGCTTGTTTTGCACAACCTCAAATAATAAAGGAAATTTCTGGTGCTACTAGTAATTATATTAATGCATCTTACAAAGCAGTTTTACAAGCAATGACCGGTTCTGTTTCAATCAAAACAGATAATGAAAGCATTACTAAATTACTAGCCACGCGCGGAATGAGCGGAATGTTAAATACAATATGGCTTGTATTATGCGCTATGTGTTTTGGAGGTGCAATGGAAGTTAGTGGTCTGTTAAAGAAAATTACCCAAACAGTAATGCGTAAAGTTGAATCTACAGGAAGTTTAATTGCAACTACTGCTGGAACCTGTGTCTTTTTTAATGCAACTGCATCAGATCAATATTTAGCCATTGTTGTTCCTGGAAGAATGTTTTCCAAAGAATTCAAAGATAGAGGCCTCAAAGCTGAAAATCTAAGTCGTACTTTAGAAGATTCTGGAACTGTTACTTCTGTACTTTTCCCTTGGAATACTTGTGGCGCTGTGCAGTCAAGTGTTTTAGGTGTTGCTACCGGAACTTATTGGATGTATTGTTTTTTCAATTTAATAAGTCCAATAATGACCATTACTGTTGGTTATTTAAATATAAAAATTAGGAGGTTATAAAAATAATTAAGGAAACAACTCTTTAAGCTTAGCAACAGTATAGTCAATATCTTCTTTGGTATTGAACTTGCTAAAAGAAAAACGAATACCTGGTCGTTTACTATTTGGAGCAATTTCGGTAAGTACATGAGAACCTTTACTTCCTCCTGAAGCGCAGGCACTTCCTCCACTACAAGCAACACCTAAAATATCTAAATTAAAAAGTAACATTTCAGCAATATCCGTTTCTGGAAAATGGCATGAAAGTACAGTGTATAAACTATTTTCTATATCGGTACATTTACCATAAAACTGAACATCTTCTATCTCGGTTTGAAGTTTTTCTATCATGTATTTCTTTAGCCCTTTGATATATTTTACTTCCTCTTCCAAATGCTCATAAGCCATTTCCATAGCCATAGCAAGTGCTGCAATCCCATAAATATTTTCGGTTCCAGCGCGCATATTTCTTTCTTGTCCACCACCTCTTATTAATGGTTTAATCTTGATATTTTCTGAAATATAAATAAATCCAACTCCTTTAGGACCATGAAATTTATGTGCAGAAGCTGCCATGAAATCTACATTTAAATCTTGCATATTAAAAGGATAATGGCCTATCGTTTGTACTGTATCAGAATGAAAAATAGCATTATACTCTTTGCAAATTTCTCCTATTTGTTTTAAGTCTTCAAGAGTTCCAATTTCATTATTAGCATGCATAATCGACACAAAAGTTCTAGAATTATCTTTTAAGAGCTCTTTGAGATGAGATAAAGAAACTGCCCCATCTTTATCAATATCTATATATGAAAGTTTTATTACTCCCTCCTTAGCTAAATCTTGAAGGGGATATAAAACCGCCTGATGCGAAATTTTTGAGGAAATAGCATGTGTAATCTTATGATCGTGAATGGCACACTTTATGGCCATATTATCCGCCTCGGTACCACCTGAAGTAAAGAATATTGAGCCCGGAGAAGTGTTTAATAATTTTGCAATCCTTTTGCGTGCGCTCTCCACTATTATTTTAGATTCCCTACCAAAGGAATGTACAGAGGAAGGATTGGCAAAATGAGTCCTCATCATTTGACTCATCATTTCTATAATCTCTGGCGCTATTGGAGTGGTTGCCGCATTGTCTAAATACACCTTCATCTAAACTAGTGCTTTGATTTCACTAATCATTTTGTTTGCAAGTACATTAGCTTTTTCTTCTCCTTCACTCTCTGCATATATTCTAATAATAGACTCTGTATTGGATTTTCTAAGATGGACCCAGCCATCTTCAAAATCTATTTTTAATCCATCTATTGTAGTAATTTGTTCATTCTTATATCTCTGCTCCAAAGTAGTTAAGATTGCGTCCACATCAATTTCATTTGTAAGTTCAATTTTATTTTTAGAAATAAAGTAATTAGGATATGAATCTCTCAGTTTTCTTACTGATATTTTGCTTTCTGCAAGTTGGGTTAAAAATAATGCAACCCCTACAAGAGCATCTCTACCATAATGCAATTCAGGATAAATAATTCCTCCATTTCCTTCTCCGCCAATAATGGCATTAGTTGCTTTCATCTTTTCTACTACATTTACCTCTCCCACTGAAGATGCCTGATAGTTTCCTTTATGTTTGATAGTAACTTCTCTTAATGCTCTAGTTGAAGATAAATTGGAAACTGTATTTCCTGGAGTTTTGCTAAGCACATAATCAGCAACCGCCACTAAAGTATATTCTTCTCCGAATATGCTTCCGTCTTCACAAATAAGTGCTAATCGATCTACATCAGGATCAACTACAATTCCAAAATCTGCCTTTTCATGAACTACTAGTTTAACTATCTCACTCAAGTTTTCAGGCAAAGGCTCAGGATTATGAGGAAAGTTGCCATTAGGCTCACAAAATAATTTTATGCACGCTACTCCCATCCTTTCTAACAATCTAGGAATCATAAAACCTCCGGTTGAATTTACAGCATCTACTACAACTTTGAATCCTGAAGTTTTTACCAAATTAACATTTACTAAATCTAATTTTAAAACGGCATCAATATGCTTATTATTAAAACTATCATCATAGATGTATTTGCCTAAATCAGTTACTTCAGTAAAAATAAAATCATCATTTTCTGCTAGTAATAGAATCTCATCTCCATCTTTTTGTGATAAAAACTCTCCTTTTGCATTAAGTAATTTCAAAGCATTCCACTCTTTAGGATTATGACTAGCAGTAATAATAATTCCTCCAGCAGATTGCTCTAATTTCACAGCAACCTCTATAGTAGGAGTTGTTGAAAGTCCAACATCCAATACATCAAAACCACAGCCCATTAAAGTTCCAGAAACGATATTACTCACCATTTCACCAGAAATACGAGCATCACGACCAATTATTATAGTATTGGAACTATTACCTTGTTTTCTGATAAAAGCAGCATAGGAAGCAGTAAAACGCACAATATCTAAAGGTGAAAGGGAATCTCCTACTACCCCACCAATTGTTCCTCTAATTCCTGAAATTGATTTTATTAATGTCATTAGTAGTTCTAAAAAGACAAAATTACACAATTAAATTTTTCTTGTGCTTAGGATTACTATCTTTGTTTCTGATATTATCAAAGTATGAAAGAAATCTTAACCCAACTTCCTTTAAGAACTAGCAAAGCTAGAGAAAATGGGCTTACAATGATGATGGATAAAGGACTTAGCTTAAGACAAGCTGAAGACTTCTTGTACTCAAACCATGAGCATACCGACATTATTAAGCTTGGATTTGGAACAAGTATTATTACTCATAATATTGCTGAGAAAATTAAACTATTTCAAAATAACGACATGCTTGTTTATGCTGGAGGAACTCTTTTTGAAGCATTTGCAATAAGGAAACAACTTGATGATTATAAAAAGTATATGAATCATATTGGACTTGAAATGGTAGAAATATCTGATGGATCAATGAGTATGCATCATGATATAAAATGCGAAATAATAGCTGATTTTTCAAAAGATTTCAAAGTTATTAGTGAGGTTGGAAGTAAAGATGCAAGTGTTGAAATTAGTATCGAAAATTGGCAAAATTGGATACAAAATGAGCTTTCTGCTGGTAGTTGGAAAGTGATTACTGAATCAAGAGAAAGCGGAAATGTTGGAATTTGGAATGATGATGGAGGAATAAAATCTGAGCTAATTGATAAAATTGCAAAAAATATAATTGTTGAAAATATAATTTGGGAAGCACCTAAAAAAGAACAACAAGTGTGGTTTATTAAAAAATTTGGAACAAATGTAAATCTTGGTAATATTGCTTTTGATGAGGTAATTCCTTTGGAAACTTTACGCCTTGGACTAAGAGGCGATACCTTTAATCTTTTTTTACAAAATGAATAATATAATCTTTTGGTCTATTTTTTTGAGTATCTTGCCAATTGCAGAACTTAGAGGCGGAATACCATATGCTATTGCTAATGATTTAAATCCATTACTAACTTTTTTTATTTGTGTAGGAGCGAATATTCTAGTATTTCCTATTGTGTTTTTCTTCTTAGAGTTTTTACATCCTCTTTTTCTAAAAATTGATTTATACAAACGTTTATTTGATAAATTTATAATAAAAACCAGAGAAAAAGTTGGAAATAAAATAGAAAAATATGGCTTTTGGGGATTAATGATTTTTGTAATGATACCCTTGCCTGTAACTGGGGCTTACTCAGGTAGTTTTGCTGCCTGGCTATTTAATATTCCGAAAAAGAAAGCATTTCTAGCAGTATCGCTAGGGGTGATAATGGCTGGAATTATTGTAACTACGATAGTACTTACAGGAATTGAAGCCTTTCAGTTTCTACTAAAAGATATTTAATGAGAACTTTTGGCTTAATTGGTAAAAGTTTAGAACACTCTTTCTCATCACAATATTTTAACGAGAAATTTTTTAAAGAAGGAATTACTGATACTCAGTATCTTAATTTTGAATTGAAAGACATCTCAGAATTCAAACAATTAATAGAAAAAAACAAGCTCTCCGGACTGAATATTACCATTCCTTATAAAGAAAGTATTATTCCATTTCTTGATGAATTAAATGAAGAGGCCAAAGAGATTGGAGCTGTAAATACTATCCAATTTAGTAACGGAAAAACTATAGGACACAATACCGATCATATTGGTTTTACAAATAGTATTCAACCACTATTAGAGGACAGAAATAAAGCTATTATATTGGGTGATGGAGGTGCAGCAAAAGCTATAAAATATGCACTCAAAAAACTTAATATTGAATATAAAACAATAAATAGAAATACTTCATTTGATTATTTAGATATTACAAAACAAATAGCTGGTTATTATACTATTATAATAAATACAACACCTGTTGGATCTTATCCAGATATCAATAATTTTCCTAAAATTCCTTACGAATATTTAAATCAGAATTTTTTACTTTTTGATTTGATTTATAACCCACATGAAACTAAATTTTTAGCTTACGGAAAAGCAAAAAATGCACAAACTAAGAATGGGTTAGAAATGCTTCAATTACAAGCAGAAGAGAGTTGGAACATTTGGAATATCTAAGTCATTAAATATTTGTAAATTTGCAATCAAACATTACGGAAAGTGAAGCAAAAAGAAGAAGAAAAATCAACTCAGGAAAGTGTTATAGACACAAGCTTGGAACAAGTTACGACTATAGATAAAAATACATTATCAATGGAAGAGCTAATTACAAAAATTAGTTTATTAACCAAAAATGATAATCCTTATACTGCATCAAAAGAGATTGAGGAAATAAAATCAATTTTCTACATCAAACTTAAGCTAGAACAAAAAGAAAATACAACTCCTGAAGAAACAGAAGAACAAGAAGAGAATATAAAAAAAGAATTACATCCTTTAGAGGTTAAGTTTAAAGCTGTTTTTGGCGCTTATCGTAAAATTAAGTCTGATTTTAGAAGAACTAAAGAAAAAGAAGAAGAGAATAACCTCAAAATAAAAAAACAGATAATTGAAGATATTGATGCACTAGCAAAAGAGGAAGAATCCATAAAAATAACCTTTGAAAAATTTAGAACACTTCAAGAGAAATGGAAAAGCACAGGACATGTTCCTCTTAGCGAAAACAACCATCTTTGGCAATCATACCATCACCATGTTGAGCTTTTCTATGATTTTATTAAACTTAACAATGATTTAAGGGATTTAGATTTTAAACGAAATCTGCAAGAGAAAACTGAAATTTGCAAAAAAGCAACTGCACTTTTAAAAGAAAAATCAGTAGATAAAGCACATAACAACTTACAAGAACTTCATGAGCATTGGAAAAATGTAGGGCCCGTTGAAAGAGATCAAAGAGAGCCTCTTTGGGAAAAATTTCAAGAAGTAAGTAGAATCATAAATAAAAACAGAAACGATCACTTCATTGAAAGAAAAAAACAAGACGCTAAAAAGTTAGAAGAGAAAAATAAAATTTGTACAGAAATTGACAACTTAACTGCTGAAAAAGGAGCTTCATATAAGCAATGGCAAGAAGCTACTAATAAATGTAATGAACTAGAATCAAAATGGAAATCTTTAGCAGGCTTGAACAAAGAAGATAATAAAATAGCTTGGAAAAAATTAAGAGATTCTTTAACTAACTTCTATAATACTAAAAATGAGTTTTACAAACAAAAAAAGGAAAGTAGTAATCGTATTTTAGAAAATAAATTAGCTATTTGTGAGAAGGCTGAAAGCCTACAAAATAGTACTGATTGGCAAACTGCAGGAAAAGAATTCATCAAACTACAAGAGGAATGGAAAAATTCTGAATTTTCACCTTCTAGCCAATCGAATGAAATTTGGAAAAGGTTTAGAACGGCTTGTGATACTTTCTTTAAAGCTAGAAAAGTACATTATAAAAAAATTGAAAAAGAAGAAGAAATAGCATTCAAACAAAAAGAATCTCTCATTAAAGAACTTGAAGTATTTAAAGCCTCATCTGACTCAAAAGAAGACATTGAAAGACTTAAAGAATTTAGTTTAAAATGGAAGAATATAGGTCATATTGCTAGAAATAAAATGGATATTAATGATGCCTTTTTTAGTCTGGTAAATGCAAAATTTAAAGAGCTAGGGTTAAATAAGAAAATATTAGCAACTGAACAATACAAAAACAAAGTAAGTTCACTAAAAGGAGACAGCAAAGCAATTAATGGTGAACAACAATTTCTAAGAGAAAAAATTGATTTATTAATGAAAGAAATTTCACAATACGAAAATAATATATCATTTTTTGGTAGTGGCAAAGCCACACAACCACTATTACAACTGGCTCAAAAAAAAATTGAAAATGTAAAAGCCGATATAGAAGATTTAAAACAAAAAATCCAACTGCTAAATAAAGCATAAATGAAGTTCAAACTTCAAGCTGATTTTTCCCCAACCGGAGATCAACCAGGCGCAATAAAACAACTTGTCCAGGGGTTAAATGATGGAGAGAAATCGCAAACCTTACTAGGGGTAACTGGCTCTGGCAAAACATTCACTATTGCAAATGTTATACAAGAAGTAAATCGCCCTGCCTTAGTTTTAAGTCATAATAAAACATTAGCAGCCCAACTATTCAGCGAATTCAAACAATTTTTTCCGGAAAATGCTGTAGAATACTTTGTTTCTTATTATGATTACTATCAACCGGAAGCATACATACCAAGCTCAGGAACTTATATTGAGAAAGATTTATCCATAAATGAAGAAATTGAGAAATACCGATTAAAAACTACATCTGCTCTTCTATCAGGAAGAAAAGATGTAATCGTTGTCTCATCTGTTAGTTGTATTTACGGTATTGGAAATCCTGAGGACTTTCACAGTGGAATAATTGATTTACAAGAAGGTGATATTATAAGCAGAGATCAGTTTCTCCAAAAATTGGTATCCGCACTTTACAGTAGAACTACTGCTGAATTTAACAGAGGTAATTTTAGAGTAAAGGGAGATACTGTTGATATTTTTCTAGCTCATAATGATATTGGATACCGAATTCATTTTTTTGGAAATGAAATTGATGAAATAGAAAGTTTTAATCCTGAAAATGGGAAAATAATAAACTCTTTAAAAGAAATAAGAATTTTCCCAGCCAGTATCTTTGTAGCCTCAAAGGATAAAATTCATGGCGCAATATCTGAAATACAAGATGATTTAAAAAAACAAGTTGAGTATTTTCAAGAAATAGGATTGCCAACTGAAGCAAAAAGATTGGATGAGCGAACACATTTTGATCTTGAAATGATAAAAGAACTTGGTTATTGCTCAGGCATAGAAAACTATTCCAGGTATTTTGATGGCAGAAAAGCAGGAAGCAGGCCTTTCTGTTTGCTCGATTATTTTCCTTCAAATTTTATAACAGTAATTGATGAGAGTCATGTTACACTACCTCAAGTAAGAGCCATGTACGGAGGTGATAAATCAAGAAAAACAAATCTTGTTGAACACGGATTCAGACTTCCTGCGGCAATGGATAATCGACCGTTAAAATTTGAAGAATTTGAGATGATTAATCAGCAAACAATCTATGTAAGTGCAACCCCGGCTGATTATGAATTAGAAAAATCAGAAGGAATTATTGCCGAACAGGTTATTCGCCCAACAGGACTGCTTGATCCTATTATTGAAGTGCGAACAAGTAAGAATCAAATTGATGATTTACTGGAAGAAATAAGATTAAGATTGGAGAAAAAAGAAAGAGTACTTGTTGTAACCCTAACCAAAAGAATGGCAGAAGAATTTAGTAAATACCTTACTAAATTCAGCATTAAATGTCGTTATATTCATTCTGATGTTGATACTTTAGAAAGAGTAGAAATTCTTCATCAGCTTAAAGAAGGTATTATTGATGTTTTAATTGGAGTAAACCTATTAAGAGAAGGATTAGACTTGCCTCAAGTTAGCCTTGTTGCTATTATGGATGCTGATAAAGAGGGTTTTTTAAGATCAGATAGAGCATTAACCCAAACTGCAGGAAGAGCAGCTAGAAATATTAATGGCCTTGTTATTATGTATGCTGATAAAATAACCGAATCCATGAGAAGGACAATGGATGAAACAGACAGAAGAAGAGAAAAACAAAAAGCTTACAATACAGAAAAAGGACTTACGCCTCAACCTTTAGTTAAAAAAAGCGACAACAATCTTATACAGAGCTTAAATCCATATAAAGTAACCACACCAAATACCAAACCAATTATTGATTCATCATCAGTAGAACAATTACAAAAAATGGTAAAACATACCAAAAGAGAAATGGAAAAAATGGCTAAAAACCTTAATTTTATAGAAGCTGCACGATTAAGAGATGAATTAAAAGAACTAGAAGAAAGTCTCAAAAAAAAGACATAAAAAAAAGCGAGCATCTTGCTCGCTTTTTTTCTATATTATATAATGCTTCTTAAGCGTTTACAATATTTTTAGCTACTGGTCCTTTTTCTCCATCTCCTGGCTCAAATGATACAGCTGCTCCTTCTTTAAGAGTTTTGTAACCTTCAACCTGAATTTCTTGAAAATGTGCAAAGTAGTCAGTTCCATCTGAACCTTCAATGAAACCATACCCTTTACTTCCGTTAAACCATTTTACTTTTCCTTCCATAATTGTTTTTAAAATTTATTAATACTAGTGGGAACAACCCCACAAAACTGGGGCAAATATACAAAAATATTTAATATACCAACTTTTTAGCAGATACTAGAGTATTTTTAAGTAGCATTGCAATTGTCATTGGGCCTACTCCTCCTGGAACTGGGGTAATAAAGCTGCTTTTTTCTGCAACCTCATCAAAAGCCACATCACCTAAAAGTTTCCAGCCACTTTTGGTATTATTTGATTTTACTCTTGATATTCCAACATCAATAATGCATACTCCATCTTTTATCATATCAGCAGTTACAAATTCAGCTTTTCCTAAAGCCACTATCAAAATATCGGCAGTTTTGGTTATTTCTTTAAGATTTTTAGTTTTACTATGTGTAAGTGTAACCGTACAATTTCCAGGATAATTATTTCTAGACATCAAAATACTCATTGGAGAACCCACAATATGACTTCTACCAATAACTACACAATGTTTTCCTGAAGTTTCAACATGATATCTTTCCAGAAGCTCTAAAATTCCAGATGGAGTAGCAGGTAAATAAGTGGGTAAATTCAGTGCCATTCTTCCAATATTTTGAGGATGAAAGCCATCTACATCTTTTGTTGGATCTATTGCTTGAGTAACCTTCATCTCATCAATATGACTTGGTAAAGGCAATTGTACGATTAAACCGTCTATATCTGGATTGCTATTTATTTTTTCTATCTCAGCTAATAAATGCGATTCTGAAACTGTATTATCAAGTCGAATTAATGTGGACTCAAAACCAACCTTTTCACAGGCTTTTACTTTTGCATTTACATAGGTTTCACTAGCCCCATCACCCCCAACTAAAATAGCTGCCAAATGAGGTTTTTTTCCACCATTACTAAGCAAAGAAGATAACTCAATTGCTATCTCTTTTGCGATATCATTAGCTGTTTTTTTTCCGTCTAATAAAATCATCTCTATTTATTGCATTCCTGGAATTCCTCCTTTCTTTTGCATCATTTGCATCATCTGTTTAGCACCTCCTCCCTGCATCATCTTCATCATTTTACCCATTTGATCAAATTGACTAATCAGCTGATTTACTTCAACTACTGATGTGCCACTACCTGCAGCAATTCTTTTTTTTCTACTTCCGTTTAACAGATTCGGATTTTCTCTTTCTTGTTTAGTCATAGAATGAATTATTGCCTCAATTCCTTTAAAAGCATTATCATCAATATCAACATCTTTCATGGCCTTGCCCATTCCAGGAATCATACCCACCAAATCCTTCATGTTTCCCATCTTTTTAATTTGCTGAATTTGCTTTAAAAAATCATCAAATCCAAATTGATTCTTTGCAATTTTCTTCTGAACTTTTCTGGCTTCTTGCTCATCAAATTGTTGCTGAGCGCGCTCCACTAATGAGATGACATCTCCCATTCCTAAAATTCGACTCGCCATTCTATCAGGATGAAAAATATCCAATCCATCCATCTTTTCGGAAGTACCAATAAATTTAATTGGTTTATCAACTACCGAACGAATTGTTAATGCTGCACCACCTCTAGTATCACCATCTAATTTTGTAAGTACAACTCCATCAAAATTTAACTTATCATTAAAAGCCTTAGCAGTATTTACAGCATCCTGACCAGTCATTGAATCAACAACAAATAATATTTCATTAGGATTGGTTGCACTTTTTATATTTGCAATTTCGGTCATCATATTTTCATCAACTGCTAAACGCCCAGCAGTATCTATAATAACCACATTATGCCCATTTGTTTTAGCGTGTTTTATAGCATTCCTTGCAATCTCAACAGGATTTTTACTTTCTCTATCCTGATAAACATCAACAGCTACTTGTTGGGCTAAAACCCCAATTTGATCAATAGCAGCAGGACGATACACATCACAAGCAACTAGTAATGGACGCTTATTCTTTTTACTTTTAAGATGTAAAGCCAACTTACCTGCAAAAGTAGTTTTACCACTACCCTGCAAACCAGCAATCAAAATTACAGTTGGACTTCCTGACAAACTAATTTCTGAATACTCACTGCCCATAAGTGCAGCCAACTCATCTTTCATTATTTTAGTCAGTAATTGCCCAGGATCAATAGCTGTTAGTACTTTTTGACCTAATGCTTTAAGCTTAACATTTTCAGTAAATGATTTTGCAGTTTTAAAATCAACATCAGCCGAAAGAAGCGCTTTTCGAATCTCTTTCATTGTTTGAGCAACATTTATTTCGGAAATACTTCCTTGCCCTTTAAGTACTTTAAAAGCTTTTTCTAGTTTTTCTGATAAATTTTCAAACATTTATTTTATTTTTAATAGCACAAAAATAATAATTTCATACTCTAATCAACAACCACTCCATACAAATCAAAATGATCTGATTTTTCAATTTTTATATTTGCAAAATCGCCAATTCTTACATAGTTTTCATTTGCTCTAACTAAAACTTCATTATCCACATCAGGAGAGTCAAATTCTGTGCGCCCAATAAAGTAATCTCCTTCTTTACGATCGAATAATACTTTAAAAGTTCTTCCTATCTTTTTTTGATTTAATTCCCAAGAAATGTGAGTTTGTAGATCCATTATCTCATCTGCTCTTGCTTTTTTTGTTTTCTCAGGAACATCATCTTCTAAATCATAAGCTGAAGTATTTTCTTCATGAGAATAAGTAAATACGCCCAGTCTATCAAATTTAGTATCCTGTACCCATTGCTTAAGTTCTTGGAATTTTTCCTTAGTTTCTCCTGGATATCCAACTATTAATGTAGTTCTAATAGCCATATTTGGAACTTTAGTTCTAAAGTCCTTTAATAAAGCATCTGTTTTTTCATGAGAAGTTCCTCTTTTCATAGATTTTAGAAGATCATCATTAATATGTTGTAAAGGAATATCTATATAATTACACACTTTTCCGTTTTCTCTAATTACATCTAAAACATCCTCTGGAAATCCTGTTGGAAAAGCATAATGCAAACGAATCCATTCTATACCTTCTACTTTTGATAACTGAGTTAATAAATCTGCTAAGCTTCTTTTTTTATAAATATCCAAGCCATAAAAAGTTAAATCCTGAGCGATAAGTATCAATTCCTTTACCCCATTTTTAGCTAGATGTTTCGCCTCTTTTACCAGCTGTTCAATAGGAGTTGATTTATGTTTACCCCTCATTAAGGGAATAGCGCAAAATGAACAAGGTCTATCGCAACCTTCTGAAATTTTTAAATAGGCATAATGCTTAGGAGTAGTGGTCAATCTTTCGCCTAAAAGTTCGTGCTTATAATCTGCCCCTAATACTTTTAATAATTTTGGTAAATCTGTAGTTCCAAAATATTGGTCAACATTTGGAATATCTCTTTCTAACTCAGGTTTGTATCTTTCCGAAAGACATCCCGTAACATATAATTTGTCAATTTTACCGGATTCTTTTCTCTGAACTTGCTCTAGTATGGTATTTATTGATTCTTCTTTAGCATTGTCAATAAAACCACAAGTATTCACTACAACAATATTTGCATCCTCATTTTCCGATTCATGCTCAACAGCAATCTTATTTGCAGAGAGCTGTCCCATCAATACTTCAGAATCATATACATTCTTTGAGCACCCCAAAGTGATGATATTTATTTTATTCTTTTTAGTTGACTTTGTACGCATTAGTTAAAAAGGGAATCTACAAATTCTTGTTTATTAAATTTTTGTAAATCATTCATCCCTTCTCCTACTCCAATATAGCGGACAGGAATTTGAAACTGATCAGAAATTCCGATTACTACACCCCCTTTTGCTGTACCGTCTAACTTAGTTAATGCAATTGAATTTACCTCTGTAGCAGCTATGAATTGTTTGGCTTGTTCTATAGCATTCTGTCCAGTTGAAGCATCTAAAACTAACATAACATCATGTGGAGCGTCAGGAATTACTTTACCCATCACACTTCTTATTTTACCTAACTCTCGCATCAAATTGACATTATTGTGCAATCTTCCTGCTGTGTCAATTATCACAACATCCGCCCCACTTGCCTTTGCAGATTGTATCGTATCAAAAGCTACTGATGCAGGATCAGATCCCATAGCTTGTTTTACAATTTCAACTCCAACTCTATCGGCCCATATCACTAATTGATCAACTGCAGCCGCTCTAAAAGTATCTGCTGCGCCTAATACCACCTTCTTTCCTTGTTGTTTAAATTGATGTGCCAATTTTCCAATAGTAGTTGTTTTGCCTACACCATTTACTCCAACTATCATGATAACATAAGGCCCAGCAACATCAGGAATCTTATCATACGAATCTTGCATTAATGATGATATTTCTTGTTTTAAAAAACTATTTAATTCTGAGGTATTGATGTATTTATCTCTTTCCACTCTTTCCTCTAGTTTTTCAATGATTTTTAGAGTCGTTTCCACTCCTATATCAGAAGTAATTAATGCTTCTTCTATACCATCAAGAGCCAATTCATCAATAGTTGATTTCCCAGCAACTGTTCTTGCTAATTTCCCAAAGAAACTTTCTTTGGTTTTTTTAATACCAGAATCAAGTTTTTCTTTTTCGCTCTTAAAATTTAATTCTATTACAGGTTCAGAATCAGGCTCAGGCTCAGGCTCTGATTCCGGTTCTAGCTCAGGTTCTAGTTTTTGTATGATTTTTTCAACTTCTATTTCGGATAACTCTTTTTCTTTTTTATCCTCTTTCGATTTAAATAAACCACTTACTTTATCAAATATACCCATAATTTAGTATGCCTTCTAAATAAAAAAGCTTCTTTCAAAAATAGAAAGAAGCTTTTACTTTAATGTATAATTAAATACTATTTTTTTGCAAAAAATTCTATCACCTTTTCCTTTGGCACAATTTCGGACTTAAAAGAATAAGCTCCAGTTTTTGATTTAACCAATTTCACAGCCTTAGTAAAAGCTTTAGCCCCTTTTTTCTGTAATGATGCTACTGTCTTTTTTGCCATTTTCTTTTATTTTATTTGTTTATGAACAGTCATTTTTTTCATAATAGCGTTGAATTTTTTCAATTCAATTCTATCTGGAGTATTCTTTTTATTTTTAGTAGTAATATAACGAGATGTACCTGGCAATCCACTTGCTTTATGCTCAGTACACTCTAAAATAACTTGAATTCTATTTCCTTTCTTTGCCATCTTCTAATAATTTATTGGGCTGCAAATTTAATTAAAAAATCTAAACAACTATAAAATTTATTGCTTTTTAATAGCAATATAAAATAAGTCTGTCCTTATCTGAAAAGCGCCCCTGTCAAAACTACCTAAATCTATTTCCGTTAGCTCATTAGTAGGATAAATCCAAAAATCATCTTTTCCAGTATTAATTAATACAGGCATGTCAAAACTATCAATTGCATTCCACTTACACACCAAAGTAGTATTTCTTCCCTCTTTTTGCAAACTATACTCTAGCTCAGGTATCTCTTTCTGTTTTAAATATTGATTGAAGAAATCAGTAAAATCTTTACCACTTTTATTATTGATGTAGTCAATTATATCTTGGCCATCAATAGTTTGATGTTTAAAGTCATTGGCAATCCCTTTTATAATCTCAAACCAAAGTTTATCGTCTTCAATTAAAGATCTTAAGGTATGTAACATTAAAGATCCTTTAGAATACATATCAGAACTACCCTCTTTATTTACATGGTAAGGGCCTACAATCGGTTTGTCATTTCTTACACTTGGTTTTTGATTATTTACATAACTTAACATAGCATCATAACCATGCATACACTCCACATATAAAGCCTCAGAATAAGTACAAACCCCCTCATGAACCCACATATCTGCTATATCGTTTGTTGTAATAGAATTTCCCCACCACTCATGTCCAGATTCATGCACAATAATATAATCAAAATCTAAATTATCAATAAAGCGAACGTTTCCATGATAGCCTGGTAAATAATTATTTCCATAAGCAATTGCTGATTGATGTTCCATACCCAAATAAGGAGTTTCTACAAGGGCATAACCATCTTTCCAGAAAGGATAAGCGCCAAAATAATTTTCAAAACACTTCATCATTGGTTTTACTTGCTCAAAATGTGCTTTAGCTTTTTTCTCATTACCATTTAACACATAGTAGTCAAGTCTTAAAGTATCATTATCAGAAATATAATTATCGGAAAAATGAACATAGTCCCCAATATTTAAAGTGACATTATAGTTATTAATAGGATAAGAAACAAACCACTCACTCACATTCATCCAAGAATTAAAATACTGATTCCAAACTAATGTATCACTCCTTAAATCACCATTTGCTACAATCTTTAAAGGAGATCGAGCAGCAACTTTTATGCGCATGCTATCAGGCTCATCCGACTGATGATCTTTATTAGGCCACCATACACTTGCGCCTAAACCCTGACAAGAAACACCAATCCATGGCTTATCATTTTTGTCTTTTTTCCAAGAAAAACCACCATCCCAAGGAGGATTTACTGCTTCTCTAGGATAGCCCCCATACCAAACTTTTATACTAGCCTGCTCTCCTTTTTTTATTTCACGATTAAAATAAATATAAACAGCATCAGATTCTCTAGCAAATTCCAGTTGAGTTCCCTCAAACTCTACAAGTAGCACCTCCATATTAAAAGCTAAATCAATCTGAAACCAATTAAAATTAGATAAGGCTGTAAAATGTATCGTATTGCTGGAGCGTTCAATTGATTTTTCCTGCTCATCAATAGCAACATCTAAATCATAAAATGTAACATCATAACAAGTTCTAATAGGAGTAAGATGCCCTCTTAAAGAATCTATTCTAGTATGTTCTTGAGAAAAAACTAATGTTGAATTTATTAATGACAATAAAACACATAACCTTCTCATCTTAAAATGTATAAAGAAATACTATCTATCTAAAATTATAGAGCAATCTAATGATTCTTCACCTCCAATTATTGGTATCTCAAAAGAATATGTTAAATTCATAAAACCATTAGTTGATGAACTTATAACACCATCTCCTTCAATATCAATATCCATTGGACCAAACCCCATATCAACAGATACTGTCTGATTAGGAACTGTTATATTACCATCATTATCAATAGTCCCATTTACCTGAGTGTCACCAATTTCTATAAACAGGGAATTACCTCCAGCTCCTTGAATATTAAAAGTTTCAGGCAACTGGTCATTTAATGATATTGTAGTGCCAATTACTGGAACTGTATACTCTTCACAATCAGGTGTAATATTCCAAACCCCTTGAGCGATATCATAAGCAAAAACACAACTACCATCATCAGATGTTGCTAAAGAAGTATAATTCAAAGCATTAACATCTGTACATCCTAATATTGCTAATATACAAGAACCATCATCAATCGTTGCTAAAGGATTATAGTTACTAGCTGTTGGATATGTACAACCAAACACATCATAAATACAAGAACCATCATCAAAAGTTGCTGAAGGATTATAGTTACTAGCTGTTGAATATGTACAGCCATTTATTACAGGAACTTCATCTTCTTTCTTACATGAAGAAACAGTAAATAATAACGCTAGCAAAAAAACAGTTGAAATTTTAAATATATTTTTCATTTTGATTCATTTTTTGTTATTTAATAAAAAAAGTTGCCATCAAAGATAGCAACTTTTTAATAATTACATATAATTTATTGATTAAACAAGAATATACCCATTAGCTATAGCTTTAGCTAAAACAGATGCGATACCATTTTTATCAATTGTTCTAATGGCATTTGCAGAAACTTTTAAGATCACAGTTTCTCCAGTTTCAGGAACAAAAAACTTTTTTGTTTGCAAATTAGGATAAAACTTTCTTTTAGTTTTATTCATGGCATGAGAAACATTATTTCCTACCATTACTTTCTTACCTGTTACTTGACAAATTCTTGACATATCTTCTTGATTTTGGGCTGCAAATATACAATCTAAAATAAATATATTGAAGTTTATTGATTATTTTTTAATACTTCCATAAGAAACTCCGCTCCGCTAATAACAGATTGACTTACAATACTTTCTCTATCCCCTAAAAATACAAAGCGTTTTGAAATAGTTTTTTCTTTAGATGAGATAGCAATAAAAACAGTACCAATAGGATTTAATTCACTTCCTCCTGTTGGCCCAGCATAACCACTTGTTGCAACTGAAAAATCAGCTGAAAATTTATTTCTAACTCCTTGTGCCATCTGCTGAACAACCTCTGCGCATACTTCTGTTTTTTCTTTTATTACTGATTTCGAAACCCCTAAATGGTTAATTTTTATATCATTTTGATATGCTATTATTCCTCCTTTGAAAAAAGAAGAAGCTCCTGCAATAGAAGTAATTTTTGCAGCTAAAAGCCCCGCAGTGCAACTTTCAGCAGTTGCAATTGATACCTTTTTTTCAACACACAGATCATGAAGTTGCTGAAAAGGGTTCATTAAAAGGCTGTTGTAGGACCTGTAATAAATCTTGATTCTTTTGGTCTTATACTCATTATAGGAACCTCAGAATTATTAATAATATATCTAGCAGTATCACTTATAGTATTTGAAAATGACTCTTCATTTTTAGTCATTATCATTATTAAATCAGCATCAAAACGTTTACCATACTCAAAAACAAAATCTCCTAGTGTTTGTTTCTTTTCTCCCTCAACTAATTCAGCCGTACATTTAACTCCTGCTTTGATAATAAAGTTTTTTACCTGATTGATGTTTTTAATTAATTTTGTTCTTACTGCTTGATTGTCTCGTAAAACAACAGATACCACTCTTATAGTTGCATTCCAATATCTTGCATACTCTAGGGCATAAGTTACTTTTTGTTTAGTTTCTTTTTCCAGATCTATTGGCAAAATAATATTCTCACATCCATTTCTATGATCTTTTCCTTTAATCGTAATTACAGGACACTTTGATAATCTAACCACTCTCTCAGCATTAGATCCAATAATTTTACTTGATCTTCCTTGAGATCCATTTGTTCCCATAACAATTAAATCAGCAGAAATCATCTCTGCAACCTCATTGATTTGCTCATAAATCTTACCTTTTGAAACCATAGTATCAACATGAATACCATGCTTTTTTGAATACTCTAGGGCAATAGAATCTAGTTTTTCTTTAACCTTAACTTTTAATTCATCTGATGTATCATCTAAAAATAATGTTTGCATTATACTTTGTTCCTTAATAACTGAAAGCAAAACAATAGCTGATTTTTTAATTTTTGCTAGATTAACGGCTTGACCAAGAGCAACCATTGATTGCTCGTAAAAATCTATAGGAACTAATATTTTACTTGCTGACATAAGATATATTTTACTATGTTTGACAATGCAAAATTACATATTTATATGAATAAAATAGCTGAGACAGAATTAATCCTTACACCTGAAAAGAAAATATACCATTTAAACTTATCAAAAGAAGAAATTGCAGATGATATACTATTAGTAGGGGATCCCGATAGAGTCAAACTAATATCTAGTAAATTTGATAAAATTGAACATAAAATTCAAAATAGAGAGTTTATAACACACACAGGAACCCTTAAGGGCAAACGCATCAGCGCAATATCTACAGGAATCGGAACTGATAATATTGATATTGTAATTAATGAATTAGATGCATTAGTAAATATAAATTTTGACACCCGAACAGTAAATACTAAGAAAAAATCATTAAACTTAATCCGGCTCGGAACTTCTGGAGCGCTACAAAAGAATATTGAAGTGGATACATTTTTAGCCTCATCTTTCGGTTTAGGATTTGATAATGTGGCCCATTTTTATTCTGAAACAGCAGTTATTGAAAAAGAAATGAGTAGATTATTTACAAATCATGCATCTTGGCCAAAAGAATTATCAACTCCATATATTGTAAAAGCATCTGAAAACTTATTCTCATTATTTGCTGATTTGCCAAGTGGAATAACTGCAACAGCTCCTGGATTTTATGGTCCACAAGGAAGAACGCTAAGGCTCAGTCCTTCAATAGTAGACTTACACGAAAAAATAGGAAGTTTTACTACTAATAATCTTCAAATTACAAACTTTGAAATGGAAACCTCTGCCCTTTATTATTTAGGGCAAACATTGGGGCATAATACCCTTACAATTTGCGCTATAATTGGCAATAGGATAACTAAACAATACAGCAAAGATTATAAAAAAACGGTGGAGAAAATGATTGATTTAGTACTTAAGAGGATCTGCTAAAAAAAATACTACACAAACTTCACTTTAAGTTTATTCATTACAACTTCTGGAGCAAAGCATGGTTTTCCGCTAGCTTTATTTACAAAAACTAAAACCACCTCACCAGTGTTTAACAAATCACCAGATTCATTAAAAGTTTCGTAATCAAAAATAATTTTAGCAGATGGCATTGTCTTCATTGTTGTTTTGATAGTGAGATGGTCATCATACAATCCAGGTTTTTTATACTTAATATTCAAATTCACCACTGGCAAAGCAAAACCCATGGCTTCAATCTCTTTATATGAAATTCCAAGAGAACGCAAAAGTTCTACTCTACCTACCTCATAGTATTGAGCATACACGCCATAATAAACAAAACCCATTTGATCTGTTTCACCATATCTAACTCTTAATTTTGTTTCAAAAGAATACATGTTGCAATAATACATAAATACTCCAAAATGTGTAATATTGTAGCTCAATGAAATTCAGAAACTACACTATATATATAGTAGGATTATTATTAGTTGCCTGCTCCCCCACTTACACGCTACAATCATATAATGATGAGGTAATTGGAATTCAAGCCGGAGTTGATAGTACTATTTTAGCAATCATTACCCCTTATCAAGTTAAGATTGAAGATCAGATGAATGAAGTACTAACTTACACAAAAAATGATTTAGAAAAAGGAAAGCCCCAAAGTACCATTGGAAATTTTGTAACCGATTTATGCTTAAATTATGCTGATGCCCATATCTGCGTAATGAATAATGGAGGACTCCGAACAACTATTAGTAAAGGAGAAATAACAAGAGGAAAACTGTATGAATTAATGCCTTTTGAAAATGAGTTAGTAGTGTTAGAATTAAATAAAGATGATTATATAGGCTTACTTAATTATATTGGCAGTAGAGGTGGCGAACCATTTTCAGGAATTACTATCGCTATTAATAAAGATGGGAAAATCCTTAGTAATTCATGGCCTGTTAATTTTGAAAAAGGAGAGAAAGTAAGAGTACTTACTTCTGATTACCTTGCCAATGGAGGAGATGAAATGAGTTTTTTTCATGAAAAGGAGCAGCAGAAAGTTGGTCTAAAATTGAGAGATGCAATAATTGACTATTGCAGCAAAACAGATACTATTGATGTCCAGCTTGATAATAGAATTAAAATCTTAGAAAATGAGTAATAGAAGAGATTTTATCAAAAAAAGCGGTTTAGGAGTTTTAGGACTGTCATTGCTGCCCCAAATTTCATTTGGGAGACAAGGTGATGTAAAAATCACCATTTTGCATACAAATGATATGCACAGTCACATCCATTCTTTTACAAGTGGAAGGAACAAAGGACTGGGTGGAATGGCACAAAGAGCTGAACTTATTAAGTCCATAAGAGCACAAGAAGAGCATGTATTATTATTAGATGCAGGAGATATTTTTCAAGGAACACCCTATTTTAATTTTTATGGTGGTGAATTAGAATTCAAACTAATGAGTGAAATGAAATATGATGCAGCAACTTTAGGCAATCATGATTTTGATAATGGTCTGGAAGGATTTGCCAAACAATTGCCTCACGCCAACTTTCCATTTTTAATTGCAAACTATGATTTCACTGACACTATACTAAAAGATAAATTCAAGCCTTTTAAAGTATTCAATAAAGGAGGAATTAAAATAGGAGTATTTGGTATTGGCATAGAGCTTGATGGCTTAGTGCCTAAGAATCTTTATGGAAATACTATTTATCAAGATCCTATTGAAAAAGCAAATCATTATGCTTCTTTATTAAAAAAGAAAGAAAAGTGTGACTTAGTAATCTGTCTTTCTCATTTAGGATTAAAATACGATACAAATGAGATGTCAGACATGATATTTGCAAGCCAAACCCATGATATTGATTTGATTATAGGAGGGCATACTCATACCTTCCTTAAAAAACCAGTTAGCACGCTAAATTTAGACAAAAAAGAAGTGCTCATTAACCAAGTCGGCTGGGCGGGAATTAATCTTGGCAAAATGGATTTTCATTTTAGCCAAAATGGAGGTGTAAAAAAAGTTCTTAGTAGTTCAATATTTGTTAAAAACAATACAGAAAATGCTTAAAACACTAGTTTTTGATTGATTGTAAATATCTTTTCCTATCTAGTAAAATATACCTGTAAAAAAAAAATTAAAGTCAAGTCTTGATTTTCTTTTATATTAACAATAACTTCTTCATATTTGCTAACACCAAAGCAAAAAAAAAAAAAACAAACAATCAATTAAATCACTAAAAGCTAAACTAGAACCACAAAATGCCAGAAAAAAGTTATCAAGAAATTTGGAATAACTGTCTTAATATAATAAGAGATAATGTTACAGCACAGAACTTTAAAACTTGGTTTAAGCCAATTAAAGCTGTTGCTATTAACAAACAAATTCTGACAATTCAAGTGCCTAGTCAATTTTTTTACGAATGGCTTGAAAATAATTACATCACTTTAATAAAGAAAACGCTAAAAAGAGAACTTGGGAAAGATGCAAAATTAGAATACAACATTTTATTAGACAATCCTGGAGCTAAAAAACCTTATGTGACTAAGATCCCTAGTAGCGGACAGGAAGCTTTAACTAACAACCCTGTGAGTATTCCTATGGATATGAGTAGTGGCTCTGCAATCAGAAATCCTTTTATTATACCTGGTTTACAAAAAATAAACATCAACCCTCAATTAAACGAATCCTACACTTTTGATGCCTTTATTGAAGGAGACTGTAACAGATTAGCGCGTTCAGCAGGATATGCTGTATCACAAAATCCTGGAGGAACATCATTTAATCCACTATTTATTTATGGAAGTGGAGGTTTAGGAAAAACGCACTTAGCAAATGCTATTGGTATTGAGGTAAAAAACGAACACCCAGAAAAGATAGTTTTATATGTTTCCGCTGATAAATTCCAAACCCAATTTGTGGATGCTATAATGGACAACAAAAAAAATGACTTTGTTCATTTTTATCAATCAATTGATGTGTTGATTATTGATGATGTACAATTCTTATGTGGAAAAGAAAAAACACAAGATGTTTTCTTCCATATTTTTAATCATCTGCATCAAAATAAAAAACAAGTCATCTTAACTTCTGACAAAGCTCCTGTAGATATAGTGGGCATGGAACAAAGACTCTTATCTCGTTTTAAATGGGGATTATCAGCTGATTTACAATCACCCGACTTGGAAACACGTTTGGCTATTTTGAAGAAAAAAATCAAACAAGATGGTATTGAGATCCCTTATGAGGTTGTAGAATATATTGCTTACTCCATCACTTCAAATGTAAGAGAACTAGAAGGAGCTTTAATTTCACTTTTAGCACAATCTTCACTAAACAAGAAAGAAATCACTATTGATTTAGCAAAAAATATGCTCGATAAATTTGTTAAAAATACTGTTAGAGAAGTGTCTATTGACTTTATCCAAAAAGTTATTTGCGATTATTTTGACATTCCTATTGAGACCATGAAATCAAAAACAAGAAAGAGAGAAATTGTACAGTGCAGACAATTAGCAATGTATTTTTCTAAGCAAATGACAAAAAACTCATTAGCTATGATAGGAAAACACTGTGGAAACAAAGATCATGCTACTGTATTACACGCTTGTAAAACGGTAAACAACTTAGCCGATACCGACAAACGCTTCAAAGGATACCTAGTTGATATTGAAAAGAAACTAAGCCTTTCTTAAAAACATGAAAATCTTAATGGTTTGTTTAGGAAATATCTGCCGATCTCCACTTGCAGAAGGTATTTTAACATCTAAAACTCAACATCTAAAGCTAAAAGTTGATTCTGCAGGAACAGCCGGCTATCATATTGGATCACTTACTGATAGCAGATCAATAGAGATAGCGGATAAATACAATATTGATTTAAGAAATCAAAGAGCAAGACAATTTAGTAGCGCTGATTTTGAGGAATTTGATATCATCTATGCTATGGATGCTAATAATTACGGGCATTTAATAGCGCTTGCCAAAAATCAAAAAGAAAGAGGAAAAGTTCGCATGATCTTGAATGAAATAAATCCAGGTCTTTGCGAATCTGTACCCGACCCATATTATGGAGGTGATAATGGATTTCAAAAAGTTTATGATATGCTCGATAAAGCTTGCGACAAAATAGTAACTCAAATTGGATAAAGGAAAATTATATCTCATTCCTACTATTTTAGGAGAGGGAACTCAAGAATCAACACTACCCTCTACTATTTTAAAAGCAATAAAAGAAATTGATGTTTTTATTGTAGAAAATTTAAGAACCGCTAGAAGGCATATTAGAAAGCTTGATAGAGAGAAAAATATAGATGCTACAACTTTTTACTCTTACGGAAAGTACGATACTTTAAATTTAGAGCAAGATTTTTTGCCCCATATTTTATCCGGTCAAAACGTAGGATTACTGTCTGAGGCCGGCTTACCTTGTGTGGCTGACCCTGGCTCAAAAATTGTAGCGTATGCTCACGATTTTCAAATTGATGTAGTGCCTTTTGTAGGTCCTTCATCCATATTATTAGCACTAATGGCATCTGGATTAAATGGTCAAAATTTCGCTTTTACTGGATATCTACCTATTGATAAACCCGAGAGAACAAAGATTATAAAACAATTAGAAGAATTAGTAAAAAAAACAGGCCAAACTCAGATTTTTATGGAAACACCATACAGAAATAACCAATTAATTGAGACCCTATTAAAAACATGCAGTAATAACACAAAACTCTGCACGGCAAGTGATATTACCCTACCTACTGAAAATATCAAAACCAAAACAATTGCCGAGTGGAAGCAAACAAAGATTAATCTTGATAAAAAACCAACCATTTTCTTAATAGGATAATTGGATTTTGCAGCAAGTAGCTCGAGCCTAAGTTGAGGCTATTTTTATATATCTTTGCCATATGGAGAAAGTCAAAAACTTTATACATAATATACCAGCCCCTTTTAAGAATAAGTATCTCATAACATTGGTTTTTTTTGCTTTTTGGATTGTTTTTATTGATGATTACAACCTCATAAAACAATATCAATTACAAAAAGATGTAGAGGAACTTGAAAATCAAAAAAAATACTATCTTTCTGAAATAAAAAAAGACAGTGCTGAATTTTATCACCTAAAAAACATAAAGACGGAACAAGAACGGTTTGCAAGAGAAAAATTCTTGATGAAAAAAGACAATGAAGATGTTTTTATCATAAGAAAAAAGCAAGATGAATAGATTATTTATTGATTTTGATCCTGTTTCAAAAAATAAATGGCTAGAACAAATAGATAGTGATCTAAAAGGAAATACAGAAAAACTAATTTCAACAGTTGAAGGAATAACAATACAGCCAATTTATCATGCTGATGATAACTTCAAAACATATAATAGTAATTTTCCATCAAATTGGGAAACATATCAGCTCATAGATGCCACAAATGCAAAGGAAGCAAATAAAAGAGCTTTAAATGCTTTGCAAAATGATGTAAGTGGTCTGTGTTTTTCTAATCCAAATAACTTAGATGTACTATTAAAGGATATCTCCATTGAACATATAAGAATTGATTTTTCAAATTACTCTGAGAATTTTCCTTTAGAGTGGGAACACTTAACAATTAACAAAAATGTAAAAGGAGCTTTTCATGGCACAACAAAAATTAATATTCCAAATTATTTAGATACTATTTTTACTCAAGGTACGGCCAAAGAACAAATAATTGATGCACTTGAAAAAGGACAAAAAGCAAGCAAAAAAGTACAATTTCATTTTAAAATTGGAAGTGATTACTTCTTAGAAATAGCAAAACTAAAAGCATTTAGAATACTGTGGAAAAGCAAAACTGGAGAAGATGCTTACATATTTACTTCAACCGATACATCAAATAAAAAAGAAGAATCTGCTTATAATAATATACTTAGAAGCACTACCGAATGTATGTCTGCTATTTTTGGTGGTGCAAATGCTATTATGCTTAATGCTTACAATTCAAGCTTTGAAAAAAGCACTAATTTTTCAGAAAGAATTGCTAGAAATCAGCAAACCATATTAAGAAAAGAAAGCTATCTTGACAAAGTAGAAGACCCCACAAAAGGATCCTATTATATTGATTATTTAATTCAGGAATTATTACAAGATTTTAAAATTCAATCTGAAAAAGAAGAAAAAAAAGCTACTACAAAATGGGAAAGCTCTGAAGGAATTGAAATACACAATAGATACACTAAAGATGATATCTCCAATACTGAGCATCTAAATTTTGTTGCTGGAATTGCTCCAAATCTCAGAGGCCCCTATTCTACTATGTATGTAATGCAGCCCTGGACTATTAGACAATATGCTGGTTTTTCAACTGCTGAGGCTTCAAATGAATTTTATAGAAAAAATTTAGCTGGTGGTCAAAAAGGACTATCAGTTGCTTTTGATTTAGCCACTCATAGAGGCTATGATTCTAATCATGAGAGAGTAATTGGTGATGTTGGAATGGCTGGAGTTTCTATTGATACTGTGGAAGATATGAAAATTCTCTTTGATAAAATTCCATTAGATGAAATGTCCGTTTCTATGACTATGAATGGTGCAGTGCTTCCTATTCTAGCTTTTTACATTGTGGCAGCAAAAGAACAAGGCGTTAGTCTAGAGCAACTTTCAGGAACTATACAAAATGATATTTTAAAAGAATTTATGGTGCGTAACACTTATATCTACCCGCCACAACATTCTATGAGAATTATTTCAGATATTTTTGAATATACTTCAGAAAATATGCCAAAATTCAATAGCATTTCAGTTTCTGGATATCACATGCAAGAAGCGGGAGCAACAGCCGATATTGAACTTGCCTATACTTTAGCAGATGGACTAGAATACATCCGAACAGGTATTAAAGCAGGATTAGATATTGACTCTTTTGCTCCAAGAATCTCATTTTTTTGGGGTATTGGAATGAATCATTTTATGGAAATTGCTAAGTTGAGAGCAGCTAGAATGCTCTGGGCGAAATTAGTAGCAGAATTCAAACCAAAAAATCCAAAATCATTAGCATTAAGAACCCATTGCCAAACAAGTGGCTGGAGCTTAACCGAGCAAGATCCTTTTAATAATA
Organism: Chryseobacterium gleum; assembly: GCA_945865535.1. GTDB lineage: Bacteria > Bacteroidota > Bacteroidia > Flavobacteriales > BACL11 > BACL11. The sequence continues at coordinate 167,645 of CAMBDW010000001.1, forward strand.
TAACCAGAACTTGTGTGGAAGCCATGGCAGCTGTAATGGGAGGAACACAAAGTTTACACACCAATGCACTTGATGAAGCCATTGCTTTACCAACTGATTTCTCTGCAAAAATTGCTAGAGATACTCAGATTTTCTTGCAAAAAGAGATCGGAATTTGCAAAACTGTTGATCCCTGGGGAGGATCTTATTATGTTGAGAAACTTACAGAGGAATTAACAAATAAAGCTTGGAAACATATACAAGAAATTGAGGAACTTGGGGGAATGGTTAAAGCAATTGAATCAGTAGTTCCAAAAATGAGGATTGAGCAATCAGCTGCTAAGAAACAAGCTAGAATTGATAGCGGAAAAGACATTATTGTTGGGGTAAATGCCAATAAGTTAATAAAAGAGGATAAAGAACTTGAAATACTTGAAATTGATAATACTGCCGTAAGAAATTCGCAAATTAATCGTTTAAAGAGTATTAAAGAATCAAGGGATACTATAAAAGTACAGGAAGCATTAGAGCAACTTACAAAGGCCTGTACTAACAAAAAGCAAAATCTTTTAAATCTAGCAGTACATGCAACACAGCAAAGAGCAACTCTTGGGGAAATATCTGATGCTTTAGAAAAAAGTTTTGGAAGATATATTGCAAAAAATCAAACTATATCAGGAGTATATAAAATGGAAATACAAAACAATGATACTTTTAAAAAAGCATTGGCATTATCGGATGAATTTGCCAATAAAAAAGGAAGAAGACCAAGAATACTAATTGCCAAAATGGGCCAAGACGGACACGATAGAGGAGCCAAAATTGTGGCTACTTCATTTGCCGATTTAGGTTTTGATGTTGATGTAGGTCCTTTGTTTCAAACACCAAAAGAAGCTGCAAAACAAGCAGTAGAAAATGATGTTCATATTCTAGGAATATCCTCTTTAGCAGCAGGACATAAAACGCTAGTACCACAAGTAATTGCTGCCTTAAAAGAATATCAAAGAGAAGATATATTAGTAATTGCTGGAGGAGTGATTCCTCAGCAAGATTACAACTTCTTACTAGATGCAGGAGTTAGTGGGATATTTGGTCCAGGAAGTGTAATTGCTGAATCAGCAATTGAAATTCTTAAAAAATTAATGAAATAAATTAATAGAAATTGAATAATTCAATTGTTACTCACCAACAATAAATCTTGTTGTCTTTACATCAGATCCAGAATAAGCATTTAAAAAATAAATACCTTTCTCTAAACTACTAATATCTATTTTTTTGTTATTTGTTCCAGTTGTTGAAAATTTATTTTCTTTAATCTGTAATACCTTTTTACCTAAGATATTTACTATCTCAAATCTAATATTATCTGAATTTTTGACTTCATATTGAATATTTAATAAGCCTTTAGCAGGATTTGGAAAAGTAGATACCTCAAAAATGCTTCTTTTATTCTCATCAATATTTAGAGGGGCAGCTAAAGCATTATTAATAGCTCCTTGCACCCCAATAAATTTGATCTGATCATTATTGAGGTTATAGTATACGCTATGGCTACTTCCTCCTAAAACAACTACTTTTGGCATTCCAGCACTGCCATAATCACTCATACTTATAGCACTTGAAGAAAAAGCAGTATTTAATGGCATACTATTTGAGTTCCCCCAATTAACTAAATTAGCACAAGACGAATTTGCATAATCATCAACTAGATAAAAATCCACTATTCCAGGATGGCTTACCGCAAAAGTTTGCGCTGCATCATAAGCCGCAAATGATGGAGTAATACAACCCCCACAAGGCATTACCCAAGCAATAACAATTACGTTTCCTTCATCAAGAGAATCGAATAAATTATGTGTAACTCCATCACAATCAGCTGTTGTAAAATCAGTAGCAGTAGTTTGAGCAAATGCAACATTTGCTACAAGTAATAAGAATAAACTTTTAAAAATATATTTTTTCATGGCTTTATTTTTTTTCTATTGGTCGTTCGTATTTACAACAAAAATGAAGATTATTATAACTCTCATCTGTTGCTTTATGTAATTCGGTATCATAGCCTACTAAAGCTATAGCTGTCTGTATAGCATCTATATTCGTTAATTCAGGATTAAACTTAACCGTCACCTCAGCTTTGGCTTTATCCCATACAGCAGACTTAACCCCATCTACTGATTTTGCTGCTTTTTCAATTGTCGTCTTACACATTCCACAATTGCCCCAAACTTGAAAGCTTTCTTTTTGATATTTAGGTTTTTCAGCAGTAACTGAAATAGAAAAAAAGGCTAAGCAAATTATTACAAGTAAGTTTTTTAGATGTTTCATAACTAAATACATTTTAATGCTACAAATATACAACTTAATTTAATTTGTATCTAAAACCAAAATAAAACATTCTCCCATATATTGGGGCGTAAACTAAAGAGGCATCAAAACCAGGTGAATTTGGATTATTATATGAAAGAATAGGATTTTCCTGAGTATAACTCAAAATATTCTCTACTCCTAAATACACATCAAAATCACTGATCTTTTTTGTTACTTGAGCATTGTAAATGTAAAAAGATTTTGAATTCTTATCTTCTTCATCAACAGGAATTCTACTCTCTCCAATGCGATTTGCAGTAAAATCAAACTTCCATTTTTCAAAATTAGTGGCATATGATAAATTAAGTAAAGCTCTATTTTTGGGTGTTAATGGTGGTATTTTTATATCACCTGAAAAAGTAGTTTGTACATCATTCATTTTATAAGCCATTTTTACATCAAAACGATTAAACAGTTCATATCCTAAATCGAATTGCAAACTATTGGAATAGGAAACTCCATCTAAATTATAAAATGAAAGTTCACCTTGGTTCTCAATATCAACCACAATTTGATTTTCAAATTCAGTTCTATAGGCATCAGCATTTATAGTGCCCTCACGCCCAAAAAACTTAAAACAATATAAAATATTCATCCCATAATTCCAAGCAACCTCAGGTAGCAAGCTGTCAGCAACATTAATTTCTCTTGATGAAGCTAAGAAATTAGCATTTTCAATAAATACATTTGCTACACGAAAAGCCCTGCCTGCAGAAAAACGAATAGCCGTATTTTCACTAGGATTGTACTTCATATTTAGCCTTGGCAAGTAAAAAAACTCCTCTGTATTATTGTAATAATCAGCCCGCAGACCAGCCGTTAGATTAAAACTTTCTCCCCAATTGTAATTATATTCCGAAAACAAACCACTCATTAAATCCATCCTGATTTTATCAGAATACTCTTTATCAATATTCCCTTCAAAACTTTCGGTAAATCTATCGGCATAATAGCTGATTCCATATTTTAATTTATGATCAGTAGTTCCTAAATAGGTTTGTCTTATAAGATTCAAATAGGCGCTTTCTTGCAATCCTTTATAATTATTTTCTCCAAAAATAGCTGTTTGATTATGCCTTCTAAATGAGGTTTGTAATCCTACACTTTTACCAGGACTATTTGGCCGAATAGTTCCTGTTTTTGAAGTAAACTCTACTAAGTCATTATGAATATCAACTACATAAGAAGAATCACTATTTTTCATAGTTCCTCCTACTCTATCTTCTACCAAGCCTCTTAAGGTAAAACCAATCATATACTTCTTATCCTTATATTCCCATCTATTAAGCACATTGACTTGTTTTACTTTTGGCATATCCAAAAAATTGTCTCCATTTTCATCCATTTCTTTATCAAAATATGAAATATGAGTAAATAGATTCGATTTCCAATTACCCTGTTTTTTAGCTAACAATAAATTGTTCTCGATTCTTCCTTCTGAACTAACAAAACCATTCCAAAATATTTTTGGAGCAGATTCTGGCTTATAATATTCCACATTAATTTGACCTGCAAATGATTCAAATCCATTAACAACTGAGCCAGTTCCTTTTATTATTTGTATTGACTCTATCCAAGTTCCAGGAACATAACTCAGCCCATAAGAAGAAGACATACCTCTAATTAATGGCATATTTTCTTGAGTAATTTGAGTGTAAACACCGTCTAAACCCAGCATTTGAATTTGCTTTGCTCCAGAAACTGCATCTGTAAAAATAACATCAACAGTAGCATTTGTAGTAAAACTTTCTGAGAGATTGCAACAAGCAGCCTTCTCTAATTCGCCTGTGCAAATGGTTTGCATATTGATACTATTCACAGTAGAAAGTTTGGTGGTATTTACCTTTCCTTCAATTTGAACGGCATCTAGTTCAATGGTGCTTTTTAAATAAAAAATATATTTATCATCTATAATTTCTTGACTATCGAATGAATAGCCAACATAACTAACGCTTAAAGTAGCTGGAAAAGATGTTGCTTCATTTATGAAGTAAACCCCATTAATATCTGTAGTTGTTCCTATGTTTGTACCTTCCCAATATACATTTGCTCCAAAAATAGGTGTAGTTTTGCCATCTTGCGATAATTCCAATACTTTTCCTTCAATTTGATTTTGTGCTTTTAGACCATTACTTGCAATAAGCACTATTGCAATCATTATTATTTTTTTCATTTCTATTATTTAAGATTACTATTCAATTAAAAATTGAACAACATCTTATAATAAAAATGACTGAATTTGAGCTAACTGAGGTTTATTTAATTTGGGGGGGGGGATGTCAGTTTGATACTGATTTGCTATTAAGTTAGAAGCAAAATTATGATTTGAAACAGTATAAAATAAGGGAACTTCTAAAAGTAAAAAGTTGAAATTGACAATAGCAAAAGTAGTTTCAAAATCAAATTGAATATTTACGGTTTCACCTGCACAAGAATTGTCTTTTGTTTGAGGACAACATGATTCTTTGATTTCTTTTTTCTTGCAACAGGATATTTTTTCCACATCCATTGCGCAAGATGTTACTTGCTTTTCCATGCAATTAGGAACTTCAGTACCTAGATATAAAGACCCATCTTTGGAGCACTTCATTTTGGAAATACTAACCCCCATAGATAAAAATACAACGAGTGTTGAGAGTACAACTAAAGATATATTTCTAAGAAAAAGTTTCATTGCAATGGCAAATGTACAATTTATTTAATAAAAAACCTAAACGCTTCTTATTCTCTTGATTTGATAATAGTTAAAACATATAAAACTCCAAAAAATCCACATAATAGAATTGAAATAGCTCCAAATCCATACTGATCTTTACCACTCCATGAAGTAGGCTCAAGCAAAAAACCTTCACCTTTGGTTGAAATATACCAAACAAGATAAGATGACATTCCACTCATTAAAGCTATCATAATTGAGATCCAAATCTTAACATGTCTGCTTAGAGTTTTTCCAGTCCCATAATATTCTAGAATCTCCTTTCCAAAATAATTATTAGTTAATGACCATCTAAATAATCTTTTATTTGATAAAGAGAATAAGAATGCCGCAGGAACTGCCCAAGAAATTGTAGGCCATCCTGGAATCCATATGCCTATTATTGCAAAAACTACACATAAGAATCCCAATCCGGCATATAGTCTTCTCTTGAAAGGATTTTTTACTACAGAATATTTCTCTACAATATCATCAACTTCTGTTAAACGCTTATTCATATTAGCTAATGTGATTAAAAAGAAAGTATGGTTTTTTTAATGATTGATATGCATTCTCGCAATTGCTCCTCTGTAATAACTAAGGGTGGGGCAAAACGAATAATATCGCCATGAGTTGGTTTAGCAAGTAATCCGTTATCTCTTAATTTTAAGCAAACATCCCAAGCTTCAAATCCATTTTTTGGTTTTATAACTATTGCATTTAACAAGCCCTTTCCTCTTACTAAAGTAATCATATCCGAATCAATAGCTTTTAATTCTTCTCTTAATATCTTCCCAAGTCGGTGTGCATTTTCAGCTAGTTTTTCTTCTTTAACTACCTCAAGAGCGGCAATGGCTACTGTATTAGCCAATGGATTTCCTCCAAAAGTAGAGCCGTGTTCTCCTGGGCGAATGCACAACATAATTTCATCATTGGCAAGAACGGCTGAAACTGGAAATACACCTCCTGAGATTGCTTTTCCTAAAATAAGAATATCAGGTTTTACATCTTCATGATCTACAGCTAATAATTTACCAGTACGAGCAATTCCTGTTTGGATCTCATCTGCAATAAATAAAACGCCTGCCTTTTGACACAATGCTTTTGCTCCTTTTAAATAACCATCATCCGGGACAAAAACACCTGCCTCACCTTGAATGGGTTCTACCAAAAATCCTGCAATAGTACCATCTTTTAATGCTTCCTTTAAAGCGGCTAAATCATTATAAGGAATAATGACAAAACCTGGAGTATATGGCCCAAATTCATTTCTAGACTGGGAATCATTACTAAAAGAGATAATAGTTGTAGTACGGCCATGAAAATTGCCATCACATACAATAATTTTTGCTGTTTGTGGAGCTAGTTTTTTCTTTTGATAAGCCCATTTTCTACAGAGTTTAAGTGCTGTTTCCACAGCCTCAGCACCGCTATTCATTGGAAGAACCTTATCAAAGCCAAAATAAGTGGTAATGTACTTTTCGTACTCTCCTAAAGTATTGTTATAAAAAGCTCTGGAAGTTAGGGTTAAAGTATCGGCCTGTTTTTTAAGAGCATCTATTATTTTTGGATGACAATGACCTTGATTTACTGCAGAGTAAGAAGATAAAAAATCATAATATTTTTTCCCCTCAACATCCCAAACAAAAACCCCCTCACCTTTTGCAAGAACTACTGGCAATGGATGGTAATTATGAGCTCCATACTTATCCTCTAGTTCAATATAATCGGCTGATGACTTCATTTACTAATTTTTTAGACGGTGCAAAGATAGTAGAATTAATACGTAAAAAGCTACTTTTGCGAGATGGAAAAACAAAACAAAAGCAAGCAAGTATTGATTGAAAATATTGAAATAATTGATACGGCAACTAAAGGGAAATCGGTGGCAAAGCAAGATGGAAGAGCCATTTTTGTTCAAGGAGGTGTTCCTGGAGATATTTGCGACATTAGAGTTTTTAAAAAGCAAAAAAAATTCTGGGAAGCTCGGCTAGAAAAAATACATACTTATTCTGATAAAAGAACAGCGCCCAAATGCGAACATTTTGGAGTGTGTGGGGGTTGTAAATGGCAAAATATGAAGTACTCCTCTCAATTGGAATTTAAGCAACATGAAGTACTCAATAATTTAAAACGAATTGGGGGTATAGCCCTTGCAAAACATAGTGAAATTATAGGAAGTGAAAAGCAATATTTTTACAGAAATAAACTGGAATTTTCTTTTTCCAATAAAAGATGGCTAACTGTGGAGGAAATTGGGTCGGAAGAAGCTATTGCTGATAAAGATGCTTTAGGATTCCATGTTCCTGGGATGTTTGATAAAGTAATTAATTTGAACAATTGCTACTTGCAAAAAGATCCTTCAAATGCCATTCGCTTAGCGGTAAAGCAATTTGCCGACAAACACAAACTGACTTATTTTGACATCAGAAGTCAAAAAGGTTTGCTGCGCAACTTAATGATACGAACTAGCTCAACAAATGATTTGATGGTGCTGGTGCAATTTTTTGAAGCGGATAAAAAAAGTATCCATTTACTAATGGAGCACCTTAAAACAACATTTCCAGAGATTACTTCACTGCTTTACATCATTAACCAAAAAGCAAACAACACTATGTACGACCAAGAAGTAGTTTGCTATAGTGGCAAAGACCATATTGTGGAAGAAATGGATGGGCTTTACTTTAAAATTGGCGCCATTTCTTTTTTCCAAACCAATAGCGAGCAGGCAAAAGTATTGTACCGCAAAACCAAGGAATTGGCTCGAATTAAACCAAATGAGCTAGTATATGATTTGTACACAGGAACAGGAACTATTGCTCAATATGTAGCGCAATCAGCAGCAAAAGTAGTGGGTATTGATTCGGTGGAAGAAGGCATAAAAGCAGCCTGTGAAAATGCCAAGAGAAACGGAATAACTAATTGCACTTTTTACACCGGTGATATGAAAGCTATTTTCACAGATGACTTCATTTTAAAAAATGGGACGCCTGATGTAATAATTACCGACCCTCCAAGAGATGGGATGCACAAGCAAGTAGTGGAACAACTACTAAAAATTGGAGCCAAAAGAATTGTATATGTAAGTTGTAATTCGGCAACCCAGGCCCGCGACCTAGCTTTACTGGCAGAGAAGTATGAAGTTACACATATACAGCCGATTGATATGTTCCCTCAAACCCATCATGTTGAAAATATTGTTGTTTTAGAATTAAAATAATTCGTAAGTTTGAAGACTTTAAAACAATAGATTATGAAAAAAACACTACTTGTATTACTTGCTTTGCCGCTTCTTTTTTCTAATTGTAAGAAGGAAGATTCCTCCAAACAAACTAGTCCTACTATTTATAATGAATGGCAACTTACAATTCAAACCACCTCTCTTTCACACGGAGATATTTATACTGCTGGTCAGTTTATAGATAGTTTAACTGGAACTATATATAATGGACAGTTAAACTCTTTAGGTTCAGGTGCAATTTTGGTAAGTAACGATACTGTTTTTCCAGGTTTATCCACAAGCTACTCTTCAAGAACCTGGATTATTGATCAGAATCAGATTATTATAGATACTTATTATAATGGGAATGGATTCCCTTATAATATATTACAGCATAATTTTGCTATATATTATGATACATTAGTTGTTAATTTTCAGTCTGGTGGTATAACTAAATTTATAATTAATGAATTAACCTCTGATCATCTTCATATTACTTCACTAGCTGATACAAGCTACTCGCCGCTATTTGATTCCAATGGTATTTATCAAGATACTCTTTTTATGAATCTTAATTCTGATAAATATTTCTTTGATAAAATACAATAGTAATTTTATTTAATAAAAAACAATAGCTAAACAATGAAGGATATTTGGGAGAAACTAAAAGAATTGTATGATTTAAATCCAACTCTTTTTGGGATTCTGCTTTTTATTGATTTAGCCATACTCTATTTTATCATCCAATATTTTATTAGCTGATGCTTTTACACATTCATCCGGATAATCCAGAACCTAGACAAATAAAAAAAATAGTGGAATGTCTTAAAGATGGTGGGGTAATTATTTACCCTACCGATACTGTTTATGCCCTTGGCTGTGATGTGTATCATAAAAAAGCCATGGAAAAATTATGCCAGATTAAAGGTGTGGATATCCAAAAACACAACCTCTCTTTTGTGTGTTATGATTTAAGCCACATAGCAGATTTTACCAAGCATTTAGATACTGCCACTTACAAATTGATGAAAAAAGTATTGCCAGGACCTTATACCTTTATCCTAAATGCAAATACCAGTATTCCAAAACTATTTAAAAACAAAAAGCATGAAATTGGTATTAGAATCCCCGATAATAACATACCCCGAGAAATAGTGAAAGAACTGGGCAATCCTATTGTTACTACATCAGTTAAAGATGATGATATGGTAATTGAATACAGCACCGATCCTGAACTCATTCACGAGTATTTTGGCCACAAAGTTGATTTGGTTATCTCGGGGGGCTATGGCGAAAGCACTCCATCAACTATTATAAAATGTACTGATGGTTTTGCTCAAATAATAAGAAAAGGGAAAGGAGATACTAGCTTATTTGAGTAATAATCTTAATAATTTGAGGCAGGATTAATTCCTTGCCATCATTTACAATTACAAAATCAGATAATCGCTCTTTTTCAAGGGCTGACATTTGGCTTTCTATTCTAGCAATAACCGATTCTTTTAAAATATTGTCTCGCTTTATTACTCTCTGAATTCTAATTTCTTCAGGGGCTGAAACGCATATCACTTTATCAAGCCCTAGATAAGAATTGCTTTCGAACAAAATAGCAGCTTCTTTAATTACAACACTGGAAGTTTGAGTTTGACACCAATTTTCAAAATTTTGTTTTACCACTGGATGTACTAAGAGATTCAGCTTTGCTAACTTTTGCTTATCATTAAAAACAATTTCTGCTAAAATTTTATTTTCA
>CAMBDW010000002.1 GCA_945865535.1 Chryseobacterium gleum
TACTTGGGCTGATGGAACTGTAATAGAAGGCTTATGGAAAAACGGAGACTTTAAAAAATAAAACATTATGAAAAATGTACTACTTTTATTTACTTTGCTAATATGATTACACTTGAAGGCTATAAGATAATTAAGAAGATAGGCTCAGGCGGTATGGGAGATGTATACCTTGGTGATATCATTGATAATAAATAATTTTATATATTTGTGAATTATTAAATTAAGAAAAGATTGTTCATGAAAAAATATTTTGTTTACGATAATGAATAACACAACTAAATATTTTTTGGCAATATTAGCTTGCTCAGTTATTTTTTTTATTTATGCAATAATTGGTAGTGTATTAGGATGGAAAGCTGGTGGAGGAGCAATTCCAGTTTTAATTTTTGGGTTTTTGATAAAAACTGTATGGAAGGCTATAATTGGCACTAAAGAATCCAATGTTTCTACATCAAGTAAAAAAGTTGTAATACTCACTCACTGATGAGGTTTCTACCTATTTTTTTATTATTGGTATTACCTCTAATAGTTTATTTTTATGTTACTAGAGGATTCAACACTTTTATGAAATTAGAAGTTGTTGGAGAGAAGAATCATAAAATTGCCGAATTCTCCTTTATTAATCAAAATAGTGAAGTAGTTAATAATGATAGCTTTAAGGGTAATATTTATATTACCAACTTCTTTTTTACTTCATGTCCTACCATTTGTCCAATAATGACAAAAAATATGGCTTACGTTCAAAAGCAACTGGCCGTATATCCAGACATCAAATTTTTATCACATACAGTCGACCCTCAAAATGATACACCTAAAAAAATGTTAGATTATGTAAATGATTTAAAAGCTAAAAATGTTTATATTAATTTAGCTAACTGGGATTTTGTTACGGGTGATAAAGATGCTCTTTATGCAATAGCGCAATCTTATTTTGTAAATGTAAGTATGGATTCTTTAGCTCCTGGAGGGTTTTTACATTCGGAATATTTTGTATTAATTGATAAAGAAGGAAGAGTTCGTTCAGGCATTGACCAATATAATAATCCAGTTGGAGTTTATGATGGAACAAATGAAGCCCAGATGAAAGATTTAATAAATGATGTTAAAGTTTTAATGGCTGAATATAAAAGACCAACTAAAGAAAAAGAAAATGAAAAATAAATTTTTGCTTTTGTGTTTAATACTGCTAGTTTTTCAAGCTAAATTAAATGGACAATGCGCTATGTGTAAGGCAGTAGTGGAGGCAAATTTAAAAGAAGGCGGAAGTGCTGGAGCTGGCTTAAATGAAGGCATCCTTTATTTAATGGCCACGCCTTATATTATAATTATGCTATTCGGACTTTTTTATTTTCTGCAAAAAAGAAGTCAAAAGCCAACGGCATAATTCTTTACTATGCTTAAATATTTCGGACAATTATTGAAATTTAAGCTGTCTATTACTGTAGTTTTTTCAGCTATAATTGGGTATTTGCTAGGCTTTGACCAGTTTAATCTACAGCACTTTATCTATTTGATTTTTGGGGGATTTCTGGTAACAGGATCTGCAAATGCTTTCAATCAAATTCTTGAAAAAGAGAAAGATAAATTAATGCAAAGAACTGTCGTTAGGCCCCTACCACAAGACAATTTAAGTGTTCTGCAAGCAGTCATTTTTGCATTTATTATTGGAGGGATAGGCTTATTTTTATTAAATAAAATTAACCCTCAAGGAAGTCTTTATGGAGTAATGTCAAAGTCATCTTTTTTTGGTTTGATTTCTATTTTATTATATGTTCTATCATATACTCCTCTTAAAAGAGTTTCTACTATCTCTATTTTTGTAGGAGCAATACCAGGTGCAATTCCTTTTTTATTAGGTTATGTAGCAGCAACTGATAATTTTGGACTGGCTTCTGGAGTATTGTTTGCTATTCAGTTTTTTTGGCAATTTCCTCATTTTATTGCTATCGCTTGGGTACAGCATGACGACTATAAAAAAGCGGGATTTAAAATGCTTTTTGGGGGAGAGAAAAACAAATATCCTGGATTAATTTCAATTGCTACTTCAGTTTGTATGACGGGAATTTCTGTGGCTCCTTTCTTTTTTGAGATACCAGGCTTAACATTATCTATTTATGGGTTTATAGTGGTGTTATTATTAGGAATTTGGTTCACTTTAAAATCTATAAAATTGTATCAAAATACAGATGATATTTCAGCAAGAAAATTAATGCTTTCTTCTTTTGCATATTTGCCTCTTATGCAGTTGGTGTATGTTACTGACCGATTTTTAACTTAGGATTGCTTAAATATAGCTAAGTTAAAAACTAACGATAGCAGTAGCAAAAAGGCAATAATTTGATGAGTAAGCGCAAGTGAAATTGGGGCAATCATAATAAGAGTTAAAATACCCAATAAGGTTTGTAAAGAAACAATTGTAGGTAAAATATTAAGTGATTGATTTTGTAATTTGGAGAGCTCTATTTTTTTCCCCTTTTGCCAAATATAAAATGTAAAAGCTACAATAATTAGAGCTAAAGTTCTGTGTATAAATTGGTATCCAGCTCCAGGATCTAGAAAAACAGATTCAGGAATCCATTGCTCATCCATTTTAGGCCAAGTGTTATATATTCTACCAGCCTTTAATCCAGCCACAAACGCCCCATAAATTATTTGTATAACCACTAAAATAAAAAGACCTACTAAATGGTAAAAAATGGATTTATTTCCTTCCCTATTTGATGGAAGAATTAGAGATAATGCAATCCATAAGGCGTAAGAGCAGGTTAAAAATGCTGTTATTAGATGAACTGCTAATCTAAAATGACTTACATCAGGCCTATCAACCAAACCGCTTTTTACCATCCACCAGCCAATAAGCCCTTGGGAAGCTCCCATAACTAAAAGTATGCAAGTTTGTAGTATTAACTTTTTTGAAAGTTTCTTTTTAATTAAAAAATAACAAAAAGGAATTAGAAACACAATACCTAATAACCGACCCATCATTCGGTGTAAATATTCCCAAAAAAAGATAGCTTTAAAATCACTTAATATAAAATGAGAATTCATTTTCCCTTCAGGAGTTGCTTTATAGATGTCAAAAGCAGCAATCCATTCTTTCATATTTAATGGAGGAGCTCCGCCAAGTAATTTCCAGCTTGACATTGAAAGTCCTGAATCGGTAAGTCGTGTAATTCCACCAATTAAAACCATTATAAAAATCAGAAAACATCCCGATAAAAGCCAAATAATTACGGATTTGTTTTCCTTCATCTTAGTAATAAGGGGAAATTAAAATATAGACCAAAACTCCTGTTGCCGATACATATAACCAAATAGGGAAAGTTATTCTGGCAATTTTTTTATGATCCTCAAAATTTTCTTTTAATGCTCTTGATAAAGTAACAAGAACTAAAGGAATAATTATAGCAGATAATGCAATATGTGAGATTAAAATAAAATAGTAGAAGTACTTTAAAAATCCTTCTCCTCCATAGCTAACAGGATCATGAGTTGCGTGATGGATTACATATGAAACTAGAAAAATTGTAGAGAGGATCAATGAGATATAAATTAGTTTTTGGTGTAGCTCTTTATTCCCATTCTTAATGGCTTTTATTGCAAAGATTAAGGTGAAAAATACAGTTCCATTTATTGTAGCATTTAAAAGTGGTAAAAAATCAATTTCAACTCCTGAAAATTTAGGGGTTATGTAAAGCAGCCCAACTAAAATCGGTACTACTAACGACAATATAATAATAAGAGGCTTGTGATTCATCATAGGTTGTTATTTTAATTTTATATGTAATTCTGTCAATTGATCCTCAGCAATATTAGATGGTGAATCAATCATAACATCTCTTCCAGAATTATTTTTAGGGAAAGCTATAAAGTCACGGATACTTTCTTGACCACCCATTATGGCACAAAGCCGGTCAAAACCAAATGCAACTCCTCCGTGTGGTGGCGCGCCATATTCAAAAGCCTCCATAAGAAAACCAAATTGATCTTTTGCTTCATCATCTGAGAATCCTAAATGTTGGAACATAAGTTTTTGTAATGTTTTATCATGTATTCGGATACTTCCTCCCCCAATTTCATTTCCATTGAGGACCAAATCATAAGCATTTGCTCTCACTGCTGCTGGATCGGTATCTAGTTTTTCTATGTCATTTGGTTTTGGAGAAGTAAAAGGGTGGTGCATAGCGTGATATCTTTTAGAATCTTCATCCCATTCTAATAAGGGGAAGTCCAATACCCAAAGAGGGGCAAATTCTTGGGGGTTTCTAAGTCCCAATTCGTTTGCTAAATGTAATCTTAAAGTAGAAAGGGCTTTTCTTGTTTTTTCTGTTTCGCCTGCCATTATTAAGAGCAAATCCCCTTCTTTACATCCAGCTTTTTTAGCCCAAGCATTTCTTGAGTTTTCATCAAAGAATTTATCAATTGTTGATTTTGAAGTTCCGTCTTCACTGTATTTGCAGTAGATAAGTCCAGTTGCTCCAACTTGAGGAGTTTTTACAAAATCTACTAATTCGTCCAATTGCTTTCTGGTGTAATTTGCACATCCTTTTGCATTTATTGCAACTATTAATTCAGCACTATCAAATAGCCCAAAATCTTTTCCTTTGCACAAATCCGTCATCTCTACAAATTGCATATCAAAACGAATATCTGGCTTGTCAGAGCCGTATAATTTCATAGCCTCATCATAAGTCATTCTAGGGAAGTTTTTCAAATCCACTCCTTTTACTGCTTTTAAAATATGTCTGGTTAACCCTTCAAACATATTTAAGATATCTTCTTGTTCTACAAAGGACATTTCACAGTCAATTTGAGTAAATTCAGGCTGTCTGTCAGCTCTTAAATCTTCATCTCTAAAACACTTTACAATCTGATAATATTTATCCATTCCAGCAACCATTAAGAGCTGCTTAAATGTTTGTGGAGATTGTGGAAGGGCATAAAATTGTCCCTCATTCATTCTGCTTGGGACCACAAAATCTCTTGCTCCTTCAGGAGTTGATTTAATTAAATAAGGCGTTTCCACTTCAATAAATCCTTGAGCGTCTAAATATTTTCTTGTTTCGGAAGCAACTTTAGCTCTTAGCATCAAGTTTTCTTTAACTGGTGTTCTTCTAATATCTAAATAGCGGTACTTCATTCTGAGCTCATCTCCGCCATCTGTTTCATCCTCAATTGTAAAAGGAGGTGTTTTAGATTTATTTAAAATAGTCAATCCAGTTACTTCAATTTCAATTTCACCAGTACAGATGTTTTTGTTTTTTGAGGATCTTTCAATAACTTTTCCTTCAACTTGTATAACAAATTCGCGGCCTAACTTCCTTGCACTAGTACACAAAGGGGCATTCACATCCATATTAAAAACCAGTTGAGTAATCCCGTATCTGTCTCTTAAGTCAACAAAAGTCATTCCACCAAGATCTCTTGTTTTTTGGACCCACCCACTTAGAGTAACGAGCTTAGAAACATGAGTGATATTTAATATCCCGCAATTGTGTGTTCTTAGCATCTTTAAAATTATTTGGGGCAAATTTAACATATTAGTTTTGTAATTTAGCACTATGGAAATAAATCCTTTTAGTGATAATTATTTTATGAAAGAGGCCTTAAAAGAGGCTCAAAAAGCACTAGAAAAAGATGAAGTTCCTGTTGGCTGTGTAATAGTGTGTGACAATCAAATTATTGCCAGAGCACATAATTTTACTCAGAGGCTAAATGATGTAACTGCCCATGCCGAAATGCAAGCCTTTACTGCTGCAGCTGATTTTTTGGGCGGGAAATATTTAAATGAATGCAC
Source organism: Chryseobacterium gleum (assembly GCA_945865535.1). Taxonomy (GTDB): domain Bacteria; phylum Bacteroidota; class Bacteroidia; order Flavobacteriales; family BACL11; genus BACL11. Next base: position 5,798 of record CAMBDW010000002.1, read on the forward strand.
CCTTTATGTTACTTTGGAGCCCTGTGTAATGTGTGGTGGGGCAGCTTATTGGACCCAATTAAAAAAGATAGTTTATGGAGCAAAAGATATTACAAGAGGATATGCTCAACTATCAGAAAATATTTTACACCCAAAAACAAAAGTTATTAGCGGAATTATGGCTACAGAATGTTCTAAATTATTAACTGATTTTTTTAAAACTAAAAGATAAATAAGCGTATTTTCGCGTCAATAAAAACATAAAAAATGAATTACCCAGAAGAAATGTGCGCCCCTATGCGTAGCGATTTAACATCAGTAGGATTTGTAGAATTAAGAACTCCTGAGGCTGTTTCAGCACTGTTAGACAAAAAAGAAGGAACTGTTTTAGTAATTGTAAACTCTGTTTGCGGCTGCGCGGCAGGCAATGCAAGGCCAGCTGTAAAAATGACAGCAGGGTTTGACAAAAAAGTAGATGTTTTTGCAACAGTTTTTGCCGGACAAGATATTGGCGCTACTGCAAAAGCTAGAGAATATATGGCTCCATTCCCACCCTCATCACCTTCTATTGCGGTTTTTAAGGATGGCAAATTAGTACATTGTATAGAGCGTCATCATATTGAGGGGAGATCGGCTGAAATGATAGCCGATAATTTAAAAGATTGCTTTGACCAAATTTGCTAATTAGCTTTTACGCTAATATTTCTAGTTTTTTAAAATAAAAAAAGGGATTATTAAAAGCTTTTCTTGATGGCTTTTTTAGCTAGTTATTTTTTATAGAGTGTAATTAAAAAATTTGTATCTTGCGCGACTAATAAAAGACTATAAACTTTCGAAATAATATGAAGAAGATATTCCTTTTAACGAGTATAATTGTATTGGCATTTTCATCCAATGTTTTTGCTCAACCTACAACTCTTGGATGGTCAACCATTACACCTACTTCTGCAATTTTATCATGGAATGCTACTCCTTGTACTCCTGGTACTGTAAGTTTAAGGTACAGAGTTGTGGGAAACGTATGGCCGGTAGGCATAGTTGTTACATCACCCTATACTCTAACAGGATTAACAGCTAATACTGCTTATGAATGGCAGGTAAAATGTACAAGTTGTTCAGGGGCAGCTTGTTGGTCAGCAGCACAATCGTTTTCAACTTCAATACCTGAGATTTCAAACGCATTCATTTCTCAACCTATTTTATGTTTTGGAGGTACTGGTCAAATGCAAGTAGATATTAATCAAACTTCACCAGTTAAAACATATAAATGTGTTGTAGGGCGTTATCTTGGTACATTTTTCATTTCTTCTTCCACTACAGCTAATACTACCGCTACTCAGCTTAACTTAAATGGTTTCCAGCCGAATCAAAATTACTATGTTCGACTAGTTGATTCAACATTATACTATACTGCTAATGGAAATTCTTTTAGCGGTACAAGTACAGTAGGGATTTATGATGAATTTGGACCGCTTAATTTTTCTCAGCCATCTGCAATAACATCAATAACATCACAAACTAATTTAATTTGTAATGGAGGAAGTAATGGTACTGCTACTGCTAATCCAAGTGGAGGTACTCCATTTGCTGGACCAAATCCTTATACTTATTCATGGAACACAATACCTGTTCAAACTTCTCAAACAGCCACTGGCTTATCGGCAGGAACTTATACTTGTACCATAACTGATGCTAATGGTTGTCAAACAATCCCTTCAGTTACCATTACACAGCCATCTGCAATAGCTGCAGCAATATCAGAAACTAATATTACTTGTAATGGATTTAATAATGGTACTGCTACTGCTGATCCAAGTGGAGGGACTCCATTTGCCGGACCAAATCCTTATACTTATTCATGGAACACAACACCTATTCAAACCACTCAAACTGCAACTGGTTTATCAACTTTAACTTATACTTGTACCATAACTGATGCTAATGGTTGTCAAACAATCCCTTCAGTTACTATTACACAGCCATTAGCAGCATTAACAGCACCCATACCAACAACAACTAATTTAAGTTGTAATGGAGGAAGTAATGGTGCTGCTACTGCTAATCCAAGTGGAGGTACTCCATTTGCTGGACCAAATCCTTATACTTATTCATGGAACACAATACCTGTTCAAACTTCTCAAACAGCCACAGGCTTATCAGCAGGAACTTATACTTGTACAATAAGTGATGCTAATAGCTGTACTTTTACAACCCTTCCAGTTACTATTACAGGGCCATCTGCAATAACTGCAACAACATCAAAAACTAATATTACCTGTAATGGATTTAATAATGGTACTGCTACAGCTATTGCAAGCGGAGGGACTCCATTTGCTGGACCAAATCCTTATGCTTATTCATGGAACACAATACCTGTTCAAACTTCTCAAACAGCCACAGGCTTATCAGCAGGAACTTATACTTGTACAATAAGTGATTTGAATAATTGTGCTATTACCACTAGTTCTGTCACAATTTTAAATCCATCTGCAATAACAGCAACAACATCACAAACTAATATTACTTGTAATGGATTTAATAATGGAACTGCTACGGTTAATCCAAGCGGAGGGACGGTAGCTGGTGGATACACTTATTTATGGGATGATGCTAGTGCGCAAACAACTCAAACAGCCACTGGTTTATCAGCTGGAAGCTATACATGTTCCATAACTGATGATAATAATTGTCCTGCTTTTATAACCCCTTCAGTTACTATTACACAGCCATTAGCATTAACAGCAGCAACATCACAAACTTATATGACTTGTAATGGAGGTAATAATGGTACTGCTACAGCTATTGCAAGCGGAGGGACTCCATTTACATTTGATAGTCAGATTTTAAGTTGGACACTTGTATGTTCTAATTTTACTGTACAGTATAGAGTTTTGGGAGCAAGTTCTTGGCTCAATATTACTGGAACCACCACCTCTTCATCCCCTTATATTTTAACAGGTTTAACTGCAAATACTAGTTATGAATGGAGAGTGAAATGTACAGGACAACCTTGGACTGGTATTCCAATTAATACTTTTATAACTGGAGATTCTTACACTTATTCATGGCTGCCTGGAGGCCAAACTAGTTCAACTGCAACAGGTTTATCAGCAGGAACATATACTTGTACAATAAGTGATGCGAATAGTTGTATTTTAGTAGCTAATTCTGTTACAATAATAGATCCATCGACTTTAACAGCAGATTCTACAGCACATACAAATATAACTTGTAACGGTCTTACGGATGGGGCAGCAACAGTTGTTAATCCAAGTGGAGGAACTCCATTTTCCGGACCAAATCCTTATATTTACTTATGGTCAAATGGTCAAACAACTCAAACAGTCACGGGCTTATCGCCAGGAACATATACTTGTACAATAAGTGATGCTGGTGCATCATGCCCTTTTATAGTTACTGCAGTAATAACAGAGCCAGATTTATTAGAGATTGACAGTACAGAATTTTCCCATATTTCTTGTTTTGGATTTGATGATGGAGAAATTTTATCAATTGATGTATTAGGAGGAACATCTCCTTTTGAGTATTCAGTTAATGGATCTACCCATTACTCTAATATGGCTTATTTTAATGGATATGGGCCAGGTACTTATACTGTTGAGGTATTTGATGCAAATAATTGTGTTGGGGCGGATATTATAATTATATCTGAACCAAATGAGTTAGTTGTTGATATTACAACATCTGGATGGGTGTTTAATAGTAATAGCGGATTGTATAGTTATCAAATAAAATGTCATGGAGATAATTCAGGATTTGCTAATCTTACAATTACTGGAGGTACCGCACCATATATTAGAAAATTATATGATGCTTCATCTGGAATTTTGATAACAACAACTAATTTAAATTCATTTACAGGTTTAACAGCTGGAGAATATGAATTTAAAGTGATTGATGCTAAAGGATGTACTTATTCTGAAACAATAATGTTTAATCAGCCGAGTCTTATTCAACATAACTTTATTCCAACACATGTAACTTGTAGTGGCTGGAGTAATGGATCATTAACAGATGTAATTTCAGGAGGAGTGGGTAATGCAACTACTTATAGTTACTCATGGAATACTGGGGCTAATACATATACTATTAATGGTATTCCTGTGGGGACATATACAATGACGGTTACAGATGAAAATGGTTGTCATTCCGATTCTTCATTTAGCATTAACGCGAATAATGCTTTAGTGGCAAATGTATCGTCTTTTATAAATATAAGTTGTTATGATTATTGCGATGGGGAGATATTTACTGCGGTATCAGGAGGGATGCCTAATTTTAATAATACTGGAAATCCTATTTATAACTATCAGTGGGATGATGTTTTGTCACAAACTGCTCCATCTGCTATAGGCTTATGCGCAGACAATATTTCTAATACAGTCCAATATAGTTGTATTATAACAGATGGGCAAGGATGTTCAGTTGTTTTAACCCAAAATTTATCCCAACCTGATTCATTGACAGTTACGGCCACAATAACTTCAAATTACAATCTTGAGGATATCTCTTGTTATGGAGCTAATGATGGTAAGTTAAAAGCAGTTGCTGTTGGAGGCAATACTCCATATGATTATATTTGGTCCACAGGATTTACACAGAATAATACGAGCATTTCTAATATTACAAATTTATCAGCAGGAACTTATACTGTTGTTGTAGAGGACTCCAAAGGTTGTTTGGATACTACAGCAATAACATTAACTGAGCCTACAGAATTGACTATATTGGTATCTCAAACAAATGTAAATTGTTTTGGAATTTATGATGGTACAATTACAGCAAATGCAGATGGGGGAAATCCAGTTAATGGAATTCCTCCAATGTATAATTATTCTTTTTCAAGTGGGTTTAATCAACAAGTGGATGTTTCCACTGATGTTGATGTAGCTCCTGGAATTTATACTGTAACTGCAACTGATGAAAATGGCTGCACTGTTACATCCGGCTCTATTTTTATCTCTCAGCCAACAGATTTGTTAACCATTGATTTAGATTCGATAGACGAAAGTTGTAATGGAAATAATGGGGTAGTAACTTCATTTGTTTTTGGGGGAACAACTCCTTATACCTATGCTTGGAGTAATAGTGGTATTAGTGCGTCAATTAATAGTCTCTCTCCAGGGTTTTATTCTGTTGAGGTAGTAGATGGTAATGGCTGTGTTGTTAATGATACTATTAGAGTAAATGGAAGTGATGAAGTTTTCTTGCCAGGCAATATTTCTTCTTTTGATACTACAATTTGTTTAGGAACAACCTTTGAATTAAATGTTGAAGAGAAATTAGGATTTACTTATGTTTGGACAAATGGAAATGACACATTATTAAATAGTTTAATTAATAATCTTACTAATGAGAGTGCTGATATTAGCGTAACTCCTGCTGATTATATAAATATATATACCTTAAATATTAACGACCCGACTTGTACTAGCTCATATGAAGTAGTTGCAACTATTAATGTTGACTTTATCGATCCTATGCCGGCCTCAAATCCTGGAGTGGAGTATGGAAATTTCCCAGTTGTATTAAATGGTGAAAGCATTCAAATTTTCTCTGATAATAATAATTGTGAAGACTATACTTGGACTTGGAGTCAAGATACTGTTTCTCAGAAATCAATAAATGTTAGCCCACAAGAATCAGGCTGGTATTATATAGATGTTAAAGATTATGATGGTTGTTTGGGTTATGATTCTATTTATGTTGTAGTAGGAGTTAAACCTTATGAAGCGATAACGCCAAATAATGATGGATTTAATGACACTTGGACTCCTTTAGATATTGCATCTTATGAAAATGCTTTAGTTCAGGTATTTAATAGATGGGGAGGTTTAGTATTTGAGTCGAAAGGAGGGCAAAACTATCAAGCTTGGGATGGAACGAATGATGGCGAAGAACTTACTGTAGGAACATATTATTACATTATAGATCTCAATACTGGTGATGAACCTCAAACTGGCCCAATAACAATCATTAGATAATATGAAAATTATAAAAATGAAAAGAATATCAATTTTACTATTTGTGATTTGTTTTGGAGGTTTGTTAAAAGCACAACAACTGCCTCAAATCACACAATATATGAATAATAATTATGTGATAAACCCAGCTGTTGCGGGGATGTATGATTATTACCAAGTAAATACTACTATTAGAAATCAATGGGCTGGGATCAATGATGCCCCAAGAACATCTGTGATAAGTATTTACGGTAGACATAGTGAACATGTAGGCTTAGGAGGTATGGTTTATAATGATGTTACAGGTCCTACAAGTAGAATTGGGGGCTCTGCTTCTTATACATATGCTTTCCAATTAACACAAAAAGTGAAACTTTCTCTAGCGCTGCAGGGTGGCTTTACTCAGTTTAAAATTATTAAAAATAATATTCCTGTGATGGATCAAGACGATCCTTTAATGCTTGGTGGGGATGTTGTTAGAACTTTACCTGACGCAACCTTTGGCTTCAATGTAAGTGGAAATAAATGGTATATTGGAGCTGCAATACCTCAGCTATTAAGTTCTGAACTTAAGTTGATGGATCCTAAATTTGCAAGAATATATGATACTACCAGTCAAAATGGAAAATTAGCAAGTCATATTTATGTTTTGGGATCTTACACTTATGATATAAATCCTACAATATCTATTGAGCCTTCTTTCTTCTTAAAATCAGTAGCGGGAGCTAAAACTCAAATTGACTTTGGTGTTAAATCAGAATATAAAGAAATGATTTGGGTAGGAATGAATTATGAGATGAATAATGATTTATCTTCTATAGCTGCTTTATTGGGCTATAAGATAAATGATAGGTTTAATATAGGTTATTCATACGGGATGCCTTCTTCAGCTACTAGCAGCTATCATTCTGGATCGCATGAATTTATGCTAGGCATTAAATTACCTAAATAATAAGTAAGGGATAAAGAAAAACCCTCACAGGTTCCGAGGGTTTTTTATGTTGTAGCATAAGAAGCATACAACCCAAAACAAGTATTACGACACTGCAAGTATACAGCAAAAAATAAATGCCGTCTGTTAACAAAAAAATAAGATACAAACACCTTTTTGTTAACTTTAGAAGCATGTAAATCGAGTAATAAATCCCCCACCAACTAATAGCAAGTTGGCTTGTTGAGTTTCAACTAAAGTACTATATTTGTTAGATGAAAAAGATTTTATATTTATTGAGTGCGATTTCACTAATTTCTTGTGGTAATACAAACTCTCAAATTATTGAAAATATAGAGGCTCCACAATTCCAAAGCCTAACAAATAAAGAAAATGGGATCATTATTGATGTAAGAACCCCTGAGGAGTTTTATTCTGGCCATATTAAAGACGCAACTAATATAGATTTTTATTCGGATAAGTTTATAGAAAAATTAAAAATCGTCAGAAAGGATGTCCCTATTTATGTTTATTGTAGAAGCGGAGGAAGATCTTCCTCCGCAGCTAATAAGATGGAAGAATTGGGATTTACTAAGGTTTATAATTTGGTTGGAGGAATAGGAGCTTGGGATTCAGAAAATTATCCGACCATTAAATCAAAAGAGGAAAACTCATCAAGCCAGCCTATTTTTACTGTTTTAGAAATTGAGAATGTTTTAAAAACTAATGAGCTTGTTTTAATAGATTTTAGCACACAATGGTGCGTTCCTTGTAAAAAAATGAAGCCAGTAATTCAGCAGATTCAAAAAGAAAATTCAAATGTAAAAGTTCTAGTTATAGATGCGGATGCAAATAAAGAACTAATTAAAAAGCACCAAATAAAAGGAGTGCCTGTTTTTATTGTTTTTAAAAATTCTAAGGAAGTTTTTAGGCATGTAGGCATAGTCTCAAAAGAAGAACTACTCAAACAACTAAATTAACCAAAAGATATTGCTATTGTGATTATTTTTGGGACTCATTATAAAATATGAAAATTGCAATCCTAGGAACTAGAGGAATCCCTAATAATTATGGAGGATTTGAACAGTGCGCAGAGTATTTATCGATAGGATTGACGCACAAAGGGCATGATGTTACTGTTTACTCTCCTCATTTTCACCCTTATAAAGAGAATGTCTATAAAGGGGTTAAAATTATAAAGAAATTAAGTCCTGAGAGCTTTTTTGGGAATTCCGCTGCCAATTTTTTTTATGATTATCTATGTTTTAAGGATGCCACTGGTAGAGATTTTGATATTATTCTTGAGCTAGGGTTAATAACATCTTCATTAGCAATTATTTTTTGTAGCCATAAAGGAAAAATAGTTGTCACCAATCTAGATGGATTAGAATGGAAAAGAGCAAAATGGAGTAAATTAGTTCAACAAGTCACTAAAAAATTAGAAAAATATGGTGTTTTGTATTCAGATTATTTAATTTCAGACAATATTGGTATTCATGATTATATTAAAAAAGAGTATCATCTAGAGTCAAAATTTATAGCATATGGTGCGGTTGACATGTTATCTCCAGTAGATACTTGTTTAAACAATTATGGCCTAACTAAGGATAATTATTTTTTATCAATCGCTAGATTGGAACCAGAAAATAATTTGGAAATGATGTTTGATGCATATATTTCAAGTAAAAGCCAAATACCTTATTATTTAGTTGGAAATCACATTACTCCTTATGGTGATTTTCTTAAAGATAAGTATCGTAATAAAGGAATTGTATTTTTAGGAGGGATATATAATAAAACACATTTAGATAATATTCGGTATTACTCTAAACTGTATATACATGGCCATTCGGTAGGTGGGACAAATCCTGCTTTACTTGAGGCAATGGCTGCTAAAACTTTAATTTTAGCGCATGGCAATATTTTTAACAGGTCAGTGCTTGGAGAAAATGCATTTTACTTTTTATCGTCTGATGAATTAAGTAAATTATTTACTGAAGATTTAGAGCTTAAAAAAGCGGAATTTATTACTAATAACTTAAATAAGATTGATAAAATATATAGATGGTCAGTTGTTGTAGATCAATACGAATCTTATTTTGAGAATATATTCAAAGGATCTAAGAAACAATAAATAAATCAGATGCAATGGCATCAGCAAATATTTTTCCTTTTGAGCTTAGGGTATAAATATTTGAAACAGCAACAATATATTTTTTGGCCTCCCATTTTTTGATTTCCTTAAAGAAATACAATGCAATTTCATCCCCATATCTTTTTAGTATAGTAGCTTTATCTATTCCCCAAATTGTTCTTAATGATGTGAAAATGTATTCATTATATTGCTGCTCAGTAGTTAAATTTTCAGATTCAGAATAACTACTATTAGTTATAATACCTTCAATATATTTTTTGTTTGAAGAAACATTCCATCTTCTGCTAGTTCCATTAAAAGAATGTGCTGATGGGCCTATGCCTAAATAATGACTGCCTGTCCAATAAGCTGTGTTATGTTTTGAAAAATACCCCTGCTTACCAAAGTTAGATATCTCATAATGTACAAACCCTTGTGCTTTTGCCATTATCTGTAATAGATTAAATTGAGAAATTGTTTTTTTATCGGATAGTACTTTTACTTTTTCATTTTTTACCAAATGATACAATGCGGTTTTTTCTTCAATAGTTAGTGAGTAAGCAGAAAAATGTTGAATCCCTAAGCTAAACATAATATCAAGATTCTTCCGCCATTGTTTTAGTGTTTGATTAGGAAGTCCATAGATTAAATCTATAGTAATATTTTGAAATCCAACTTTTTTGGCGAGCTCAATACTCTCAATAGCTTCTTTTGCATTGTGAGATCTATTCATGAATTTCAAGTCAGCATCAGCAAATGATTGAACTCCTATACTCAAACGATTTACTCCTATTTTTTTATAGGATGAAAGTTTAGGGCCCGTCAAATCATCAGGATTGCACTCAACTGTAATCTCAGCATCTTCATTAACTGAGTATAGTGTATAGATAGTCTGTATCAGATGTTTAATTTCAGAGATACTTAGAATAGACGGGGTACCTCCACCAAAATAGATGCTGCTAACTTCTTTGCCATTAAGAAAATCTTTCCTTTCTTTAATTTCTTTGTGCATACTTTTTAGCATTTCAAGTTTGTCTTTTTGGGCAATTTTGAAATGAAAATTACAATAAGTGCACTGCTGTTTACAGTAGGGAATATGTATATAAATACCAGCCACAAAATATGTTTAAAAAAGTTTTGCTAATATAAAAAACTATTTAATTTTGCGCTTATTAATAATTAATCTAAATAAGAATAGAGGAATGAAAAAAACAGTTGTTATACTTTTGCTAATTGGATTAGTAACTAATGTAAATGGACAAAATAGTGCAGAAAAAATTATTGCCGGAAATCCAGGGCTACATATTGGGGGGTATGGTCAAATTGATTTTAATTTAAAAGAAAGAGATGGTACAATTTATAATAACGGGACTTTAGATGTACACAGATTAGTTACTTTCTTGGGATACAATTTTAATGAAAAGACTTCTTTTGTATCTGAAATAGAATTCGAGCATGTATCAGAAGTTTATGTTGAACAAGCATTTTTGGATTATAAGATAAAAAATAATTTATCTATTAATGCAGGTTTAATGCTCATTCCAATGGGGATTCAGAATTTATATCATGAGCCACCAACTTATAATGGAGTAGAAAGAACCAATATTGACACCTATATAATTCCCACTACTTGGAGAGAGATTGGTATTGGTTTATCCGGCAGAAGTATCGAACATTCAATAAACTATCAAGCTATGGCGGTAAATGGGTTTAATGGATTTGAAGATAGTGTAGGTGTATTTAGTGGTAAAAGCGGACTAAGAAGTGGAAGGCAAAAAGGCGCAGAATCTTACATTACATATCCTGATTTTGCAGCAAGAGTTTCCTATTATGGGAATCCAGGTTTAAATCTTGGGTTTTCTGCTTATTTAGGAGATTCGGAAACCAAAGCTTATGATGGTTTAGATTTAGCAGATGATGCGGCTGTTTCGTCTGCAGATTCTACTATAATTGGGATTCAAATGATTGGAGTAGATGCAAGATACAATAAGGGGGCTTTAAAATTAACGGGTCAATATATTATTGCAGAATTATCAAATACTGATCAATATAATGGCTTTACAGGAAAAGATTTAGGAAGTAAATTAACAGGTTACTATGCTGAGGCAGGGTATAATTTATTAGATGGAATAATTCCGTCTATTACTAGTGAGACTGAGGAGTTAATTGCTTTTGTAAGATATGAGAATTACAATACACATGCAGCTGTTGAAGGGATTGAGTTAAAAGATGCTTACAATAGAACTGATATTACAATTGGGTTAGGATTTAAGCTTGCGCAGGGAGCTGTATTTAAAGCAGATTATCAAATTAAATCTGATGCCAGCTCTGATGAGGAAAAAGGGCAATTTAATTTTGGTGTAGGAGTTTGGTTTTAATTTTTAGTTAATACTATCAAATGAGTTTAAAATCTGAATTAAGTAAAGCGATAACTTTAATGGTTATTGCTTTGCTTTTTTTCTCTTTTAAAGCATCCTATTGGGAATTTGATAAAAAAAGCAGAGAGATTGTTTCCTCATCAATAGCTAAAATTTTTAAAAGTCAAAATTGTGGTATTGCTGAAATTGATGATACTTTTTACACTATTAAAAAGGACAATGCTATTGTTGGATATTTAGCAGTAACTGATGCGCCTTCAAAATTCCACACTTTTGATTATTATATACTATTTGATAATAAAGCAGAAATATTAAAAGTTGAAATATTACATTATAGAGAAAATTGGGGAGCCGAAATTTGTAGTCCAAAATGGTTGAAACAATTTATAGGTATTGATACTGAGAATTCTCAAGCATACAATAATGGTGTTGATGGGATTTCAGGAGCAACTTTATCTGTAAATAGTTTGAAATACGACTTACTTAAAACCTGTAAAGCGTTAAAATTAAAACTATGATAGATAGTATAAAAGCTGAAAAATTAACTTTATTTTTGCAGCAAATTTTGAAGTGAAAAATTGTATTATGATATCTTGTATGCTAACAACTTATTTTGCTTTCTCTCAGGGGCAGAATGATACTATTTTAATTGATAAAGACTTACAAGAAGTAATAATTTCTGCAACAAAAACATCTCAAACAATAACTCAATTGCCTATTCCAGTTGTAGTAATTTCAGAAAATGAAATTAAGAATTTTTGTTCCAGTAAATTACATGATGTAATTACTGCCCAAACTGGTATTGTAAGCGTTACTACCCAAACCGGTACAGAGGGCTTACAAATGCAAGGTTTAGACGCTTCTTATATCACTATTCTTATGGATGGCTTTCCAATTATTGGAAGATCATTTGGGACTTTAGATTTAAATAGAATCTCGGTATCAGATATTCAAAGTATTGAAGTTGTAAAGGGAGCGTCTTCAAGTTTGTATGGATCTAATGCTTTAGGGGGAGTTGTAAATTTAATTAGTAAAACTGACATGAATGATGGCCCAATAATTAAGACCTCATTTAAATTAGCCACTCATAATACTACTAATGCAAGTTTAATTTATCAGTACAAAGAAGGATCTTTCCAGATTTCAAATGCGGTTGATTATTACAATACTGATGGATACGATTTAATAGATTCGGATTTGCTTAGTACTGTTAATCCTTATTCTAATTACACATTTCGATCGAATTTAAAATTTGCAATATCTGATAAACTTTCACTTAAGACCAATGCTCATTATTATAAACAAGAACAACTAAATATTGCTAATGAATCGAGTTCCTTGCTGCAGGGGGAGAGCAAAATTAAGGAATGGAGTGCTGGGGCTTCTGTTAAATATTTGATGTGTCCTCATTTTTCTCCAGAGCTAGAGATTTACAAAACCAATTACAGAACGGATGAGTTTTTAAATACTGAAGATGGGGCCTTGTATGAAGAAAATTATTTTGATCATACATTGTTACAATCAGAATTGAAATCACATTTTACCTATAAAGGAGTGAATAGTATTGTAGGTCTAGGAATAACAAAAGATGAATTATCAAGAAGAGATTTTACTAATGATGCAACCCAAGATTTAAAGTTTATTTACGGACAATTTGACGCTACTGCTTTTAAAAAAGTGAATATTATACTCGGAAGCAGGTATGATAATTATGCTAATTACACTCCAGTTGTATCTAATAAATTAGCACTAGGATTTTCTCTTACCAATAAAATAAAAATAAATAGTTCCGTGGGGACAGGCTTTAAAACTCCTGATTTTAGGCAAAAGTATTTTGACTTTACCAATTCAACCATTGGATATATAGTGCTTGGAAGAGATGTTGTTATTGATAGGCTAGAGGCCATGCCAAATGTTCAGCAAATAATCCCACTTTCAGAATTGAATACTCCTTTAAAATCGGAAACTTCACTCAATATCAATATTGGATTAAGATATAACCCAACAAATAATTTGTCTTTTGATTTCAACTTCTTTAATAATAAAGTAAATGATTTGATTGAATGGAAGTTGGTTGCTAAAGATGAAAACAACATAAATATTTACAGCTATTTTAATGTAAATCAAGTTGAAACTAAAGGGTTGGAGTTTAATTCAACTTTTACAAAAATGGATAAATGGGAAATTAAATTCGGATATCAATTGCTTTACGCCTACGATACAGAGGTTGTAAACAATATTAAAAATGACACTTCCTACTTTGCTCGTGATCCAGAAACATTAACAAGTATTAAGCTTAATAAAGATGACTATTTTGGACTTTTTAATAGATCCAGACATATGGGAAATATCAAACTCAACTATCATCTAAATGATAAAACGGACTTGAATGGCTTACTTACTTACAGAAGTAAATATGCTCTTTCTGATTCTAATGGAAATGATATTTTGGACACCTATGATAACTTTACAGATGGCTATAGTTTATGTGATATAGGAATTACACATCATATAAACTCACTTAGATCTTTTCAACTTGGGGTAAAAAACATCTTTGGATTTACAAATCCAGAATACATAAGTAATATAACAGGAAGGTTATATTATATGAGTTGTACAATCAATTTTAAATAAAATCAATTAATAAATAAAAACAAAAACAAAAATGAAAACAAAAATGAAAACAATTTTATCAGTATGTATGCTTGCGAGCTTACTTTATGCGTGCACAAAAAGTGATAAGGGACCTTTAGATTGTAGCGGTATTGAAAATGGTGTAGCTGCTTTGGATGATTGTGGTACTTGTCAGCAATCCTATATTTATAATCTTGCAACTAATACCCCAACTTACGTTGATGATACAGCTGGCATTTATCTAGCAGCAAATGAAATGCTTATTTTAGCAGGATCAGCTGCAGATATTGCTTCTAATCCAGCTTGGAACGCTAGTTGTACAGACTGTAATGATATTGTAAATGGAATAGCTGCACTTGATTCTTGTGACGTATGCCATCAATCATACATCTATAATTTTGTAACTCATATCCCAACTTATATTGTTGATACAACTGGATTGTCATTAGATCCTTCAACTCAAATGCTTATTTTAGCAGGCTCACCTCAAGATATTGCTTCTAATCCAAATTGGAATAATTGTAAATAATATTATGAAATACACTAGCTTTTTTTTTCTACTTAGCCTTTTTCTTTTTGCTTCTTGTGAGAAAAGTAATAATGATGAAATTATTATAGATGAAGCTGTAATTAAATTTGTAGAGTTAAATGCCAGTGAGTATACTGTTAATACTTCTGATACATCATTAGCAATTGGTAAATATACAAGATTCAGTTTCTCTGAAGGAGATACGGTTAGTCATGATAATTGGGATGTAGCCTTTAGCGGGACAACAATACTTGTTAACGGGGGCAGCCCTTTTGGGGATAATCAACCTGGCAGATCAGGAAATGCCGCAGTTTATATTGCTACAGGTATTATGTCAGATATTAAAACGGTTGATGTAAGTAAATTTATTCAAGATGATACTAACTCTCCAGCAATAGCTAATGATTATGGTTTTTCAGATAAAGGGTGGTGCTCATATTCGGGAGCTCCAGATCATATAATAAGTCCTATCCCAGGAAAGATATTAGTATTTAGAACACATGATGGGAAACATTATGCTAAAATGGAGATTCTTAATTTCTATGACACGCCTATAACTAGTCAATATGGTGGATATTATACATTTAATTATGTCTATCAATCTGATAACAACTAATTTTTAAAAGAAGTTTTATTTAATAAAAAAGCCTCCAACTGGAGGCTTTTTTTATTTTTGCATAATGCAAGAAGATTATTTTTCGCACCTAACACCTGAGGAAAAACACATCCTCAAAGACAAAGGCACTGAAGCTCCTTTTACTGGAGAATACAATGACTTTTATGAAGTCGGTATTTTTATATGTAGAGCATGTAAATCGCCACTTTACCAATCTAGCACCAAATTTAACTCTGGTTGTGGCTGGCCCTCATTTGATGATGAGATTAAGGGAGCTATTGTGCGCTATGAAGATTTAAGTAGAGGTAGAGTAAGAACAGAAATTTGCTGCGCTAAGTGCGATGGTCATTTAGGCCATGTTTTTCATGGAGAGCAGATTACTGAAAAAGACACAAGGCATTGTGTAAATTCTTTAAGTATACAGTTTAAAGCTTTGTAAAAAGAGTTAAGGTAATTCTATAATTTAGGCTTTTGGCAATTTAATTGTAAAAGTAGTTCCTACTCCTTTTTCCGACTGCATTACAAATAGACTTCCTTTATGATATTGCTCCACTATTCGTTTAGAAAGAGATAACCCCAAGCCCCATCCTCTTTTTTTTGAGGTAACACCAGGCTTAAAAATATTTTTTAAAATGGAGCGATTAATTCCTACTCCATTATCAGAAATGTTGATTAGAACATGGGTTTTCTCTTCAATTACACTCACTTCTATTTCTCCCTTACCTTTTATAGCGTCAACGGCATTTTTGCAAATATTTTCAATCACCCAATTAAGCAGCACTTGACTTACAGGCACTAAAACTTCCTCCTTTTCAAAATTCATTTTGATGTTTACTTTTTCTGGAAAACGAGATTTTAAATAATTGGTAGACTCTTTTAATAACTCGATAATATTAAGAGTTTCTAAGTTTGGTTTTGATCCTATTTTTGAAAATCTGGCTGTTATTGTCTCCAAACGAATAATATCTTTTTCCATTTCTACAACCATCTCTTTCATTCCCTCTTTTGATTTTAATAGCTCTAACCAAGCCATTAGAGAAGATAGTGGAGTCCCTAACTGATGTGCCGTTTCTTTAGCCATGCCTGCCCACACTTGGTTTTGTTCAGATCTTCTGCTTGAACTAAATATAAAGTAAGCAATAAACATGAAAATGCCAATAAATCCAAGTTGATAAATGGGATAAAAACGCAATCTGTTAAGTAGAACAGAGTCTTTATAATAAATCCATTGGGTATCTCCAATTATAGGAACTTCAATAGGCGTTTCTCCATTTTCTTTGATGCTAGTTAATTCCTTTCTAAGGAATTCCGGTGTAATTTCGGTAGGACTTAAAACCCCAATGCTAAAAAAGAAACTATCAACTTTTGTGTAAATCTCAAAATTTCTACTCTCTAGAATAGTATCACAGTCATCCACTAATATAACAGGGATATTGTTATTTTCAGAAATCACTTTTATGGCTAAAGAAAAATCTCCCTCTCCTGTTAAATTTACCAATTGGTTAGTTGCTGCTGCCCAAAGTTCTATCTTTTTTCTTTCCTCTTGTTTTAGTTCTTTTACTAGAATATTTGTGACAAAAAGAGATGAAATTCCAATAAGAATTGCAAATCCAATTAATGCAAATTTCCACTTTTGTTTTTTAGCGTATATATCCATTTTTTATAATTCAGGATTCCATTCAATTTCTATTTCTTGGCCTTTTTCTTCTTCTTTCTCCTTTTCTTCTGTTTGCAAGATATCTTCTTTAATAATATTGGTTATTATTTCTTTCTCTTTTTTCACGCTTTTATTTACATCTTCCATAAAACGAATCTTATCCAAAGAGATTTTAGGATCATCTGTATTCCCAGTCATCTTAAAGTATACAGTAGTAAACATTTTTCCATCTTTTTTTTCTTCTCCAAATTCAGTTATTTTGGTATTCTTTTTTCTGAATGAAGTGGAAAGAAGTTCAGATAACAATAATGTCACTTCATAATTAATGTCTTGTTTAAACGTATGTGTGCCTGATAAAAAGATAGAAAGAGCAGATGATTTTATTTCCATAGTTGGAATAGTGATAATCTCATTAGCTACATCAATAGTATTTTCAAGAGTTGAAAATTTTACATGTTTTAGTTCGTTTAAACTTACATATGATGATAAACTTTCTAATGGTTTGAAATCGATTAATTCCCCTTTTTCAATAATTAAATGAGATTTTATTTTTAGCTTTTTTGTATCTAATACAAAATTAGGCTTCCAATGGGATTCAATATTTAACTCAGCAGTCCCTACTCCTTTTAGCTGCTCTTTTGAAATAAATGTCTGACCATAATTATTAAATGCATCAAAAGAATTTCTGATATTGATTTGTTTTAATCTGATATTGCTTAGTAATTTTAGATGATTATTTATTGGCTCAGTTAAAGTGAACCCGCCAGCTATTTCTCCATTTAATGATTTGGCAGTTAAATTATTTCCATTAATTTCTCCATTTTTATATGAGATAATTCCACTTAAATTAGTAGCGATAAAATTTTCATATGCAAAGTTCTTAATATCAATGGTTGTATTAGCATCAATCCAATTTGACATTATTGCTTTGCTCTCCCCATTACCCTTGCCATCTCCTTTAGAAAGATTTCCTAAGGTCATCACTTCAGAGAAATTTGTGTAAGTTGATTTTATATCACCATCAACATAAATTTTAGGAGCCGCCTCAAGTATATAGGCAATAAAGTTCAGCATTTCGCCCTTAAACTTAAAATCTGTTTCTGAGATAGTTGCTTTACATGAATTTACTAAAATCTTATGATTAACAAGTTTGCAATCGATAGATTCAAAAGTAAATTTTAGAGGAAATTTTTGGTAATTAAATGCTACATTTTCAAATTTAGCATCCGAATTATGATTGGCATTTAAAAACATCTTTTTAAAGCGACTATCAAAAGCGACATTTCCTTTATAATTAGTGGCTGTAATTAGCCTTCCTCTTAATCCGATAAAAGGAGAGTTTTCAAAATAGCGGTTTACTTCTGTTAAATCCCAAGATGATTTAAATTGAGAGTCCAAAAAATAATTATTCAGATTTGTTATAGTAAACTTTCCATTTATATCCCCATTTTTTGTTTTGGCGTTAAATAAATTAGACACGATTTTTGTAGAATTGAAATTTCTATCTTTTCCATTACTGAGATCTCCATTCATTTGCACATTATGTAATTCAAAAGGCATAGATTTCAATTTAAAATCTCCTTGCGTAACCTCATAGTTCATCTCAAATAATGGATTGTTGTCTTTATTTATCAAGCCTTTCAAGGAGCTATTAAAAGTGATTTTTCCATTTACAATAAATGGCGAGCATATCTTCTGTATATTTTCTGGTAGATGGGTGATTATTTGCTTTATTTCTTGCCCTTGTCCGTCAATTTCTAAATCAAGTGTATTTGCCTGAAATACAGATCCTTTTACATTAAAGAGTATATTCTCAATATTTAAATCAGATTCTAATATGGTAATGGTATCCTTTGAAATTTCAGTGTTGGCAGTAAAATCAAATTTTTTAGCATTCATATAATCTGTAATTCCTACAACTAATTTATTTGAGAAACCATCAACATTAAATTCGTATTTAGTTTTGTTATTAATCGAAATAATAGATCTTTTTAAAGCCCAACTCATGTTAAGTATAGGAACTTCTTTTTTAATATTTAGCTCAGTATTAAGAAGGCTAATTTTCTGAATGGAAACAGGAGTTTTTTCTTTGGTATTTTTCTTGAAAATCAGGAAATTTGGGAGGTTTAAATCATTGTATTTGATATTAATTTTTGCATCAGTAATTATAATACTTTGCAAATCATAAACTTTATTAATAATATCAAGTAGACTTAATTCTACATAAGCACACTTAGTAAATAAAAGGGTATCATTATTGAATCCTTTTGATTCGAGAATTAATAAATTTGTAATTTTTACAGAGGCATAGGGAAAATTATCATAAACTGTAAACTCAACATCATCAAAAATTAATGGAGACTCTAGATTTTGCTGGATTTTATTTATTACACTTTTTTTTATGTCGTCAGCAAAGTAGGTAATAATTATAAAAATAATACTCCCTAGAAGAAATAGAGAGATTAGCAAAACCTTAAGAATACGTTTGAAAATTTGTTTCATTTAAGCTATAAAAGTACGATAATCAGAAGAATAACGAAACAAATAGATTTATAGTCTTTTTAAAATATTAATTTCATCTTGAGAGAGATGTCGATACTTTTTTCTGGGTAAATTTTTCTTTGTTAATCCCCCAAAAAACACTCGGTCTAATTTTGTAACGGTATAATTTATTTTTTCAAAAATCTCTTTTATATACTTTATTCCTCCTCTATTATGCTCAATGCCAATTTCATTTTTTTCTTTACTTTGTATGTAAGAGATAGACTCAAAAGTATTGGTTTTACCATTCATAAATACACCTTCTCTTATTTTCTCTAAATCTGATTGGCTCAAATTCTTATCAAGTGTTATTTGATAAATAGATTTAATGGTTTGACTTCTACTTCCAAGTTTTTTAGCTAGTGTAGTGTCATTGGTAAAGACTAGTAATCCAGTTTCTGTTTTTAGTAGTTTATCAATTGGGAAAACTCTTTCTTTACAAGCAGAAGAAATTAAACTCATTACTGAGACTGTTTGAGTTCCACTATCAATTCTTCCTGAATAATTTTTTGGCTTGTTTAAAAGCACATATCTTAGAGCTTCTGACTTGAGTTTTTGGTCATTAAATTTTACAATATCAGTGGAGCTTACTCTATACCCCATTTCAGTAACGCCAATTCCATTTACAGTTACTAAGCCTGCTTCAATAAATTTATCTGCCTCTCTTCTGCTACAAATTCCAGCATTTGAGATAAATTTATTTAATCTCATCTTGCCATCATCTATTTTTTTCTGAGCATTTTGCTTGGCTCTAAATGATGATTTAGTAGGATTTTTTGGGCTAAAGTCTTTTTTTGATTTCCCTTCTCTTTTCATAACTGAAATTTTCCGCAAATATAAGCAGTTCTTTAAAAGGCATTAGAGATATGCTCTATTTCTGTTTCGTCTTTTCCGATAATAATACTTATTACATCAAAACGAATTTCAAGTTCACAGGGGTATTGCTCTAAATATCCCTCAACAGCATCTTTGTAAAGTGCAATTTTCTGTTTGTCAATTGCATCTGATGGTTTTCCGTATTTAGTATTTCCTCTTGTTTTTACCTCAATAAATATTAAGAAATCATCTTTTTCAGCTATGATATCAACTTCTGCCTTTTTGTATTTCCAATTAGTATGCAGGATATTGTAATTATCCCTTTGTAAAATCATGAAGGCAATTAACTCACCATCTTTTCCTAGCTGATTATGATCGGCCAATTAGTTAATAATAATCTTATGCTCAACACTTCCGTCAGAATAGATGTAAAATAATGGGCTATTTGTAATTACATCTGAGGATCTTCCTAAGATATCTATAATTTTAATTAATTGTCTTTCCTCTTTCGAGAATTCAGTAATATCAGTCGTGTTGTTACAAGGCAATAAAGGGAAAAGAAAATTGCTTGTAAAGTTTACTGCTTGTGTAAATTTAGTATTACTATTTCCATATCCAGCCCATCCATGACCCTCTCCATTAAATATTAATTTATCATTAAGCACTCCAACTAAATCAGCCTGTGGGTGCATTTCTCCTGAACCGCACAAAGTGAGAATTGCAGCATTATTCATCCCTGGTCCGCAATTGTAATTAACAGTAAGGTCTGTAGTCCCTTGTACGCTAACCAATGGCTCATCATTTGCATCTATCCAACTAACATCATTTATCCCGCCCGCAAAACTAATAACTCCACTTACATCTGAAGAATAGCCATAATTTCCAGCATCTCCTTCTAAGCCATAAGATCCACCTACATTAGTTACAATTGTCTGCACATTTATAGGTGTAGTTGGAAGATCTGAAATGGCATCAATATAAGCTAAATGGATTGCTATTACCGCTCCTGCTGAATAGCCACCAACAAAAATAGTATTAGAATCAATTCCATATGTATCACCATTGGCAAAATCTTTTCGAAAATACCGAATAGCAGCTTTTGCATCAGAAACAGCTTTTAAGACGGTTTCATATTGAGTTGCGTTACTTGTCAAAAACGAAATTATATTGGCTAGTCTGTAGTTTAAAGAAGCTGTAACATAACCTCTTTTTGCCATGCTTTCACAGAAATCTATACAATCAGTCATTGTTTTATCCCCGCCATAAAAGGAGCCTCCATGCATATATAAAATTAGGGGTCTATTTATTTCTGTATCTCCATTAGGAGTATAAATATCCATTTCATGAAAAGAGTTTGTATAAACATCCGAATAGTTAACTGTGGTTTTAGTGACTGAGCTAAATATTTCTGTTTGGTACCTTCCATTACATTGAGAGAAAATAAAGTTACTGATTAAAAGAGTTAAGCATAGTAAAAGTAATTTTTTCATAATATTATTTTTTGCTAAAAGTAATAAAAAATTTACGACTTTAATTTTTCTAATTGCTTTGCAATCTTTTCATCTTCAATTTTTTCAAATAAATGAGTTGCTTGGTTAAGTTGATGATTTTCTTTAATAATAACCCCACCAGCATCATTCCAATTAACATTCTTAAGAGCTAATATGGTTTTTAATTTTTTAGATGAAAAAGGTAAAAATGGCTCAGATAAAATGGCTAAAGAAGCAGCAATTTGAATTGCAATATTTAGGATTGTTTCAGTTCTTTTCTCATCCGTTGTTTTTAATTTCCAAGGCTCAGTATCTGCTAGATATTTATTGCCTAATCGGGCTAAATTCATTAG
The DNA here is from genome assembly GCA_945865535.1 of Chryseobacterium gleum. Classification (GTDB taxonomy): domain Bacteria; phylum Bacteroidota; class Bacteroidia; order Flavobacteriales; family BACL11; genus BACL11. The sequence continues at coordinate 27,840 of CAMBDW010000002.1, forward strand.
CTCTGCTAGAGCTTCTCTAAATCTGAATTTTTCAATTGAATCACCTATTTTTTTAGGAAATTCCCCAAGTTTTTCCAAAACTTCTTTATCATAATGATCAAGATTATTTAACCTAGGCACATTCCCTTCCCAATATTTATGGGTTAAAACTACAACACGATTTATAAAATTTCCAAAGATAGCAACCAACTCATTGTTGTTTCTAGACTGAAAGTCCGCCCAGGTAAAGTCAGTATCTTTTCCCTCAGGGGCAGTAGCGCAAAGGGCATAACGCAAAGCATCTTCTTGGCCTTTAAAATCTTCCAGATATTCGTGCAGCCAAATTGCCCAATTACGAGAAGTTGAAAGTTTTTTACCTTCCAAATTTAAGAACTCATTAGCAGGAACATTTGTTGGCAGAATATAATCTCCATGCGATTTTAATATGATTGGAAAAATAATACAATGGAAAACGATATTGTCTTTTCCAATAAAATGTACAAGTTCTGTTTCTTCATTTTTCCAGTAATCTTCCCAATTTTTACCATTATCAGCAGCCCATTGTTTGGTTGCTGAAATATATCCAATTGGGGCGTCTAACCAAACATAAAGTACTTTTCCTTGAGTTTCTTTTAAAGGAACTTTTACTCCCCAATCTAAATCTCTGGTCATAGCTCTTTCTTGCAATCCTCCGTCAATCCAAGATTTGCATTGTCCTAAAACCTGACTTTTCCAAGCCTTAGAGTCATGATGATTTTCCCCATCAAGTTCTCCCTTTTCAATCCATTCTTTCAACCATTTTTCATGATTTTGCATTGGTAAATACCAATGGGAAGTTTCTTTTTTAATAGGAGTGTTTCCACTTAAAGTAGATTTTGGATTGATTAATTCTTCAGGGCTTAAAGTGCTCCCACATTTTTCGCATTGATCTCCATAAGCGCCAGCTCCCCCACATTTTGGGCATTCACCAGAAATGTATCTATCCGCTAAGAATTGCTTGTTTTCTTCATCATAAAATTGCTCAGTAGTTTTTTTAGTAAAAACATTTTTCTCTTCTAATGTTTTGAAGAAATCCTGGGCAGTATCATGATGGAGTTTTTCAGAAGTTCTGTGGTAAATACTAAAATCAATACCAAAATCAGCAAATGTTTTTTTGTTGATGGGATGGTATTTATCTATAATTTTTTGAGGAGAAATTCCTTCTTTTTTTGCCTGCAAAGTAATTGCCGCACCATGTTCATCAGAGCCACAAATAAAAGCAACATCATGTCCTTTTCCTTTTAAATACCGAACATAAATGTCCGCCGGCAAATAAGCCCCAGCAATGTGCCCAATATGTATAGGCCCGTTTGCGTAAAGAAGAGCTGATGTAACAGTATATCTTTTTGTGCTCATTTTTATCAAAAAAAATTTATTTTCGCAAAGATAAGTTTTACAACTAAATAAATTGGATTTATGATAATACCTGAAAAAATTAAAATTGGCGATAAGATTGGAATTATTGCTACGGCCAGAAAAATTTCATTAGAAGATTTAAATCCTGCTATAGAAATTCTTCAATCTTGGGGACTAGAAGTAGTTCTTGGAAATTTTTTATTTGAAGAGGATAATCAGTTTGCAGGAACTGTAGAGCAAAGAACAATTGATTTGCAAAATATGATTGATGATGATGCTATCAAAGCAATCTTGTGCGCAAGAGGAGGCTATGGTACAGTTCAAATTATTGATAAAATCAATTTTTCTAAGTTGCTAAAAAATCCTAAATGGATTATTGGTTTTAGTGATATTACGGTTTTGCATTCTCATTTAAATCAACTTGGAGTAGCAACTTTGCATGCTACTATGCCAATTAATTTTTCTAAAAATACCCCAAAATCTTTAGAGAGTTTAAAAAATTCTCTTTTTGGAAAAGCAAATAGTATTGAAAGCCCAGTTCATAAATTTAATCGATTAGGTAAGGTTAATGCAGAAATTATTGGAGGTAATTTATCTATTTTATATTCATTGCTTGGGTCAAATTCGGATATAAATACAGATGGAAAAATTCTATTTATGGAAGATTTAGACGAATATTTGTACCACATTGATAGAATGATGATAAATATGAAAAGAAATGGCAAATTTAATAATTTGAAGGGCATGATAATTGGAGGAATGAGCAAGATGAATGATAATAATATCCCTTTTGGAAAAACAGCTGAAGAGATAATTTTAGATCATTTAAAAGATTATACTTTCCCTACTTGTTTTGGATTTCCATCTGGACATTTAGACGATAATAGAAGTATAAGATTAGGAGTAAGTTCGGTATTAGATATTAATGAAAATGGCGTAAGTTTGTCGCAATTCTAATAATTATGAATTTAGAGAAATACTTTACTCCTTTTAGAGAAAATATTGTTGGTAGAAATCAAACCTTTCTCTCTCCTTTTGGAGAGAAAAAAATTATTTATGCTGATTGGATTGCTAGTGGTAGAATCTATAAGGGTATTGAGGAAAAGTTAAACAATGAAGTATTCCCTTTTGTAGCAAATACACATACTGAAACTTCTACTACAGGAGCCACTATGAGTTTAGCTTTTGATGAGGCTGTTCATATTATCAAGAATCATGTTGGGGCAAATGATGATGACGTTCTTATTTCAGGAGGCGCAGGAATGACAATGCTGGTTAATAAATTTCAAAGAATTTTAGGATTAAAAATTCATGAGAAGTATGCAGATAAAATTAAAATTGAAAATAGACCAATTGTTTTTGTTACCCATATGGAGCATCACTCTAACCAAACTTCATGGATCGAAACTATTGCTGAGGTAATAGTGATCCCCCATACCAAAGATGGACATGTGGATTTGGAACAACTGAAAGTTTTGCTTGAAAAATATAAGGATAGAGATTTTAAAATTGCTGCTGTTACTTCTTGCTCTAATGTTACGGGTGTTTTCACTCCGTATTATGAAATTGCAGAAATAATGCATGAAAATAAGGGATTTTGTTTTGTTGATTTTGCTTGTTCGGCACCCTATATTGATATTGACATGCACCCAAAAAATACTAAGCAAAAACTGGACGCTATTTATTTTTCTCCGCACAAATTTTTAGGAGGTCCTGGGGCATCAGGGATCTTAGTGTTTAATAAAGATTTGTATACAAATAAAGTACCCGACAGCCCAGGTGGAGGAACTGTGGATTGGACAAACCCGTGGGGAGAACATAAATATGTGAATGATATTCAGCTAAGAGAAGATGGAGGAACACCAGCATTTTTACAGACCATAAAAACAGCACTTGTCTTGCAGTTAAAACAGCAAATGGGAGTAAAAAACATATTAGAAAGAGAGCATGAACTGCATAAAATAGTGTGGCAAAAATTTTCACAACTAAAAAATACACATGTTTTGGCTAGTAATTTTTCTGGAAGATTAGGAGTTTATTCTTTTTATATTGATGATTTGCATTTTAATCTTGCGGTACAATTGTTAAATGATAAATTTGGCATACAAGTAAGAGGAGGATGTTCATGCGCAGGAACATACGGGCATATTTTGTTAAATGTTGAAAAAGAACAATCTTGCGAGATCACTACAAAAATAAATGATGGCGACTTAACTTTAAAGCCTGGTTGGGTACGTATGTCAATTCATCCAACTATGACCGATGTGGAGATGCATTTTATTATGAATGCTATTGAAGAATTATCAAAAAACCATAAAGAATGGGGCGCTGATTATAGCTACAATAATAAAACTAATGAGTTTATGTATAAAGATAATTCTTTTTCATTAAAGAATAAAGAGAGAGCGGAAAGCTGGTTTAATCTGTAATTATTTTTTTAAAACAGTAGGCACTTTAAAGTAATCTGAATCTTTTTGAGGTGCATTTTTAAGGGCGTCTTGTTGCGACACTTCATTTCCAATTTCATCAGTGCGCAATACATTTACCTCCTCACTCATATAAATTAGTGGCTCTACTCCGTTAGTATCTACTTTTGAAATAGCATCTACAAAGCCAAGAATTGTGCTTAAGTCTGATTTCATTTTTTCAGCGGATTGCTTGTCAAATTTTAGTTTTGCTAATTTAGAAAGATCGGCTATTAATTTGTCATCAACCTTTATGTTATTGCTCATAATTTTTCAATTGCTCAAAAATAGTATTGTAAACTGAGGTATTCAAATTCTCAATGGTTTTTTCTTCTAATTTATTTGGGTCAATAGCTTTATGTACTTTTACTCTGACAATTCCAGGCCTCCCTTTAAAATATTCTTGAGGGAAAATATTTTTATTATCAGGCATTGTAATAGGAATTATAGTAAGATTTTGCTCAATTGCTAATCGAAAAGGGCCATTTTTAAACTTTTTTAGAAATATATTGGTTCTAGGGATACCTCCTTCAGCAAATATACATATATTCAACCCCATCTTTAGTCTTTCTCCTGCTTTTAAAAAGGCAGTGTAGGCATCTTTTCTATTTTCTCTATTTACAATAACAGAGTTATTTTTATAGAAGTAGCCAAATAAAGGAATTTTTGCCAGTTCTACTTTTCCAATATATTGTAAGGGAAGAGGGAGGACTGCTAAAATTAATGGGATGTCAAGTGTTGATACATGGTTAGGGCAAAATATATAATGTCCTTTTTTGTCAATTTTTTCTTCCCACTCTACTACAGGAAATACAAATGAAAACCAAAGGGTTAGCTTGCTCCAATACCTAGATAAGTGGGCAACAACTATCTGATTTTTTTTAATTGCTGTAAAGAAAAATAAAGCAGGCATAAAAGCAATAAACACTAGAATAAATACCATTAAAAACCACAATCGCCAAATACTACTAAAAAGATAGCCTATCCATTTCATGGGCACAAAGATAAAAATCCTATTTTTACAGAACCAAATTTTTAAATAAATGGCAAGAATACTTACAGGAATCCAAAGTACGGGAACGCCCCATTTAGGAAATCTATTAGGAGCAATCATCCCAGCCATAAAACTTTCTAAAGATGCAAAAAATGAAAGTTTATTTTTTATTGCCGATCTTCATTCTTTTACAACAATAAGAGATGCAAAGTTATTAAAAGAGAATACCTATGCTACTGCTGCCGCTTGGCTTGCCTTTGGTTTTGATACCAATAAGAATTTGTTCTATCGCCAATCTGATGTTGCTGAGGTTTGTGAGCTAACTTGGTTTTTGAATTGTTTTGCTCCATTTAACAGGCTGCAATTGGCCCATTCCTTTAAAGATAAATTGGATAGAATTACAGATGTAAATGCGGGACTTTTTACTTATCCTGTTCTTATGGCAGCAGATATTTTACTCTATGATGCTAATATTGTTCCTGTAGGAAAAGACCAAGTTCAACATTTAGAAATCACAAGAGATATTGCATCACGGTTAAATCATATATTCCCAAATACATTGGTATTGCCAGAGGTAAAAGTAGATGAGAGAGTAATGATTGTTCCTGGTACTGATGGCCAAAAAATGAGCAAATCATACTCTAATGTTATAGATATTTTTCTTCCAGAAAAAAAATTGAGGAAGCAAATAATGGGTATCAAAACCGATTCCATATCAATAGAAGAGCCAAAAGATGCAGAAAGTTGCAATGTATTTAAGTTGTATAAATTATTAGCCTCTGAGAAGCAATCGGCTGAATTAAAAGCAAATTATGCTGCCGGAAATTATGGCTACGGAGATGCCAAACAGAAACTTTTTGAGTTTATTTGCACTAACTATAAAACTGAAAGAGAAAAGTTCAATTACTTGATGGAGCATAAAGATATTTTAGATGCCGAACTCGCAAAAGGAGCTGAAAAAGCAAGAGTTATAGCACGAAAAGTTTTGAGTAGAGTACGGAAAAATATAGGATATTAGTAACAATCAAAGAGTTTCCTTTAATGGTAAATTTGATAATTAAAAGAAATAAAAACAGAATTTAAAAAACATATTATGAGTAAAAAGATAGAAAACATATTTGAAAAAATCATTTTTGCAAGCCGCTGGATCCAAGCCCCACTCTACACTGGACTTATTGTAGGAGCTCTTTTATACACTTACAAATTTATTGCAGAACTTATTCATCTTTGTTTAACTATAAGTGTAATTTCAGAATCGGCATTGATGCTTGGGGTACTCACATTGGTCGATATAACAATGGTAGCCAACCTGCTTATCATGGTTATTATTGGAGGATATTCAACTTTTGTAAGTAGAATTGATATTGATGGCCATGAAGATAAACCTGAATGGCTTCAGAAAGTGGATGCCGGAACATTAAAGGTTAAACTGGCTGGCTCGCTAGTTGGGGTTTCGGGTATTCATCTACTACAAACATTTATAAATATTGAAAATAATGAAATGGAGCATGTAATGTGGCAGGTCATCATACATGTGGTATTCTTGCTTTCTTCATTAATGCTTGCATACACTGAAAAAGTGTTGCATCAGAAACATTAAATACTAGAAAGTTTCAATAGAAAATTGTAAAGCCAAAGCAATATTATCTATTTCTATATTTTTCAAAAAGCTCTTTCTGATGATTATTCAAATCAATAGCAATTCCATTAATAAAAGCTTGCTCAACATTATTTGTTCGCATATCTAAAGCATCTCCAGAGCTGATAAAGAAAGTTGCTTTTTTCCCACTTTCAATAGAGCCAACAATATCAGCTATCCCAAGAATTTTAGCAGTATTCAATGTAATTGATTGTACTGCTTTTTCATATTCCTGCCCGTACGCAATAGTGGTTCCAGCGGTAAAAGATAAATTTCTTGCTCCCATTGCCTCCATATCTCCTTCATAGCTCAGACAAAATAATACTCCAGCATCTTGTAATTCCTTGGCTTGCTTAAAAGGTTCGTCAACTGGACTGTCTTGCGATTTTGGCAATCTATGTACTCTATTAAGTATAACTGGAATATTTTTTTCAACTAAAATAGTAGCAATGGCAAGAGCATCTTCTCCGCCTACAATTATAATATTTCTCACAAGATGTTTTTCTGAAAAATCAATAGCATCACGAATGTCACTTGCACTATTAGCATGAATATACAATTTTTTTGTCCCATCAAAAAGCCCTTTCATGCTTTCCATTTTAAGATCTATAATATTTATTGAAGATTCGTAAGCTTTTGCTTTTGAAAATAATTTTTCAAGTTCAATTATTTTATTTTCATACTCTTTGTTTTCTTCTGTTTCTCCTGGTTCAGCCCACCATCCAGTATTGTAGTAAGAATTTGGCCAATTAATATGTATACCATCATCTGCTTTTAATGCCGCATCTTCCCAATTTTCTCCATTTAAATACATAATTGATGACTGCCCAGAAATCAATCCTCCTCTTGGGGTAACTTGGGCTATAAGCACTCCATTTGTTCGTATCGTTTTAACTAATTTGGAGTCAGTATTGTATGCAATTAATGACCTGACATTGGGGTTAATTCCACCTGTTTCATTGAAATCGTGAGAGGCCCTTACTTGATCAATTTCAGTAATACCTAATGTAGTATTTGGTACTATAAATGAAGGGTAAATATGTTTTCCATAAATCTTATAAATAGTATCAAAAGCGCTAGGGTCAATTCTTATCCTGCTAGCATCAGCCACTAAATCAAACTTCCCGTTTTTTATGCTTATGGCAGCATTTTGGATTACTTCTCCATTTCCTAAATGTGCGGTTGCACCAATAAATAATGTTGGTTTTTGTCCATGCCCACTTATAGTTATAAGTAAGATAAAAATTGTTGTTAATAGTCTATTCATCATCTTCGGTATCACAATGGTATAATTTTTCTACAGTTGGCTCGGGTTTTGTTTTTTCTCCCCCATTTTTATCTTTACTCATTAGGGTAATAATCCGCATTCTTTCTTGCTTATCTCTTTGTTGTAATTGTTTGTCAAGGGCTACATCAAACATTAGTTTTCCATCAACATAAGTCTGTATTACCTTAGCGTAAACCGAAAGAGGATTATCAGTCCAAAGTACAATATCGGCATCTTTACCTATTTTGATGCTTCCCATTTTACTATCTAAATGTAATAATTTAGCAGGATTAAGGGTTACCATTTTCCAAGCATCTTCTTCTGATGTCCCACCATATTTTACTGCTTTAGCGGCTTCTTGGTTTAGCCTTCTTCCCATTTCGGCATCATCAGAATTAATGGCTGTAACAACTCCAGCATTATTAAGTAGTGTTGCATTATAGGGGATAGCTTCATTTACTTCAAATTTATAGGCCCACCAATCAGAGAAGCTAGAAGCACCAACCCCATGCTCCTTCATTTTATTTGCCACTTTATATCCTTCCAAAATATGAGTAAAAGTATTAACGGTAAATCCCATAGAGTCAGCCACATGCATTAGCATATTTATCTCAGATTGGACATAAGAATGGCAAGTAATAAACCTTTCAGCATTTAAAATTTCAACCAAAGCATTTAGTTCTAAATCTTCTCTTGGTGCTATAGATTTTTTCTTCTCCCCAGCGGATAAAGAATTATAGTCTTTCCAATCCTTTTGATAGGCTCTTGCTCTGTAAAAGGCATCATAAAACACTTGCTCAACTCCCATTCTTGTTTGAGGAAATCTTTCATTTTCAAAATCTCCCCAATTACTCTGTTTTACGTTCTCTCCTAGTGCAAATTTTATAAATTGATCAGCATCTGCAATTTTCATATCTTCAGCGCTAGCTCCCCATCTTAGTTTAATAATTGCTGATTGCCCTCCCACAGGATTAGCCGAACCATGAAGTAATTGAGCAGCAACTGTTCCTCCTGATAATTGCCTGTAAATGTTATGATCGTTTGGATTGATGACATCACCAATTCGAACTTCTGCAGTAACAGCTTGGCTGCCTTCATTCACCCCTCTACTGATTGCAATATGCGAATGCTCGTCAATTATTCCAGATGTTAAATGCAAGTTTGAGCCATCAATAGTTTCAAATGGTTCTTTTTTAAAATAATCAAGAGGAATTAATAAATTACCAATTGCCACAATCTTGCCATTTGATATTATGAGATCTGAATTTTGTAAAATGCCCTCAGCTTCATTTGTCCAAATAGTAGCATTTTTGAAAAATACATTTTTATGTTGTGATAAATTTTCAAATCCAGAGGCTTGATTAGGCATCCAAATTTTAGGAATTGGAGCATTTATTGCCTCATCCTCTGGAGTTTTTTCTTTTTCAACAAATAGAGAGTCACGAACCATATTAAAATCATAGTATTCTCCATTTTGGTTTTGATACCTACCAGTTATTTCTCCATCTATAAATTTTCCAACAGCCCTAAAACTACCATTATTATTTGACAAATTCAGCTTATTTTCGGACAGGATTGTAATAATAGCGGTAGAGTCTAATTCATAAAATATTGTTTTAGGTTTTGATAGCTCTCCTTTAATAGTGATTGGCTCATTAACAAATTCCTTAGAATTAAAAGTATAATAACCCCTTACATCAGTAGTTTGTTTTTTTGTAATAATATGTTGATCACCTAAAGTCCAGTTCTCATAAATCTCTCCTTTTTCAAATACATCATCTGAGGTAATTATAAAATTAGCAAGCATTCCAGCTTTTAAAGTTCCTACTAGATTATCAGTGCCAATAAGAGAAGCCGGAGTAATTGTTAATGCAGCTAAAGCGTCTTCTTTGCTAAGTCCTTTTGTAATTGCAATTCGTAAATTTTTTAAGAAATTTTTACCATCTTTTAAATCTGCAGATGTAATACAAAACTCAATTTCTTTTTTTGCAAGTAGTCCAGGATTATAAGGTGCAGATTCCCAATTTTTTAGTTTTTCTAAACTAATCCAATCTGCAGTTTCTGGATTGCTTACTTCATATGCGTTAGGGAAGTTAAGTGGAATAATCACTGGAAATTCAGTATTTGCTATTTCATCAATTCTAAGGTATTCCTTGCCATTTCCCTTTAATATAAAATCAAATTCAAACTCGTCAGCAATTTTGTACACCCTACTATAATCCAGTTCGTCATTTAAGGCAAATATCTTTGGCAATTCTTGCTGATTGATAAATGCATCAAATGATAGATTTGTTTGATTTTTTTGGTTTTTATACCATTCTACATCAAAAAAAGTTTGCCTGATAAGAGCAATACTTCCCATAAGTGAAGAAGGATTTTTTTGGCTTGAAACACCTTTACTAAACGAGTAGAAAGTTCCTCCATTTTTAATTAAAAGATTCTCATTATCTGTTTTCTCTGACAAGGAAACAAAGGCGGCAGTTCCTCTTAATAGACCATCTTGAGCATGAGTAAGTACGGCCCCAAATCCGTTTGAAAGATATGCTTTTGCGCTTTTTGCATCTGAACTAAATTCTTGACTAGCATTAATCTCTGGGTGTATTGCTTCATTCCAGTGGTAAGCTCCTGCTTTATTGCTTTTGTATTGTGGGCGGTAATTGTACTTGTCTTGTTTAGCTTTTGGTAAGCCATAATCTGAGTATAAATCGATAAATGAAGGATAAATATAATCGCCATTTAAATCATAAATAATAGCTCCCTTTGGGATGTTGAGGTTGCTATCTAAAGCAAGTATTTTATCTCCTTGTATTAGTAGGGTACTATTTTTAAATTCAACTCCAGGACTACTTATAATAGTTGCATTTGTAAAAGCATAAATAGGCTTAAAATTATCAGAAACTCCATTTACTGGAAAGGTTTCTTGTCCAAGTAAAGAGTTGCAAAAAAGAAATAGTACTACTAATTTAAGGATCTTCATCTAATTAAAATTAAAGCCGTGAAATTACTAAAATTTTATCTAATAATTTTGTTTCTTTGTATCAAGAAAATTACAAATTAAAAAATAATTATATGAAAACTTATCAAGCTAATATGCTAAATGTTTTAACACTAATTGCAATGTCTTTATGGGCGTATTTTGCATATGAACCAACTCCAGATAAAATGAGTCCATCAGTAACAACATTCATTCCTTTAGTATTTGGAGTTATCTTGTTGTTATGTCATAATGGTATTAAAAAAGAAAACAAAATTATTGCTCATGTTGCAGTATTGGTTACATTATTAAGTGTTATTGGACTCACAAAACCCTTTATGTCAGCGCTTGATGAAGAAAGATTTATGTCTGTTTTTCGTGTTGGAGCTATGATTTTGACTGGTGTACTTGCTATGACTATATTCATACAAAGTTTTATTAGAAACAGAAGGAAAAATAAGATGTAATCATAAAATGGAGAGGGCAGTACTTGTTGGCTTGATAACTCCTGATGTTACTCATGATCAGGCTTATGAATATTTAGAGGAGTTAGCATTTTTAGCAAAGACTGCAGGAGCTGAGCCTTTAAGAAATTTTACTCAAAGATTACCCCACCCTGACAATAAAACGTTTATTGGAAAAGGTAAAATTGAAGAAGTGAAATTGTATGTTGAAGAAAATGAAATTGACGCTATAATTTTTGATGATGATTTAACTCCTTCTCAAATTAGAAATCTTGAAAGTCTATTTGAAGGAGAATGTAAGATATTAGACAGGAGTAGCTTAATATTAGATATTTTTGCCAGTCGAGCTCAAACAGCTCAAGCACGCACACAAGTAGAATTGGCCCAATATCAATACCTTTTACCAAGATTAACAAGAATGTGGACTCACCTTGAAAGGCAAAAAGGAGGGATTGGAATGAGAGGACCAGGAGAGACTCAAATTGAGACAGATAGGCAAATTGTTAGAGATAAAATAGCCCTTTTAAAACAGAAATTACAAAAGATTGACAAGCAATCATCCACAAGAAGAAAAGGTCGTGAGCATTTAATAAGGGTAGCTTTAGTTGGTTATACCAATGCAGGAAAATCTACTTTGATGAATAAATTGGCAAAATCTGAAGTATTTGTTGAAAACAAACTTTTTGCAACACTTGACACAACAGTTCGAAAAGTGGTTATTGAGAATCTTCCTTTTTTATTAACTGATACGGTCGGTTTTATTCGCAAACTACCACATCAATTGGTCGAAAGTTTTAAATCCACTTTAGATGAGGTAAGAGAAGCTGATTTTATGATTCATGTAGTAGATATTTCAAATCCAAATTTTGAGGATCATATTGATGTAGTTAATAAAACGCTTGCCGAACTTGGCGTAAATGATAAACCAATGCTTTTAGTATTTAATAAAATTGATGCCTATACCTTTATTGAAAAAGAGGAGGATGATTTAACTCCCTCAAGTAAGGAAAACCTTTCATTAAAAGATTTGCAAAAAACTTGGATGTCTAAAATTGAGGGCAATGCAATGTTTATTTCTGCGCTTAATAAAACTCATTTTGATGATTTGAAAGATGAAATATATAGTAGAATTAAACAACTACACGAGATAAAATATCCCTACAATAACTTCTTGTACTAGGCAAAAGATTGTAAATCAGAAAGTTTTCTGTAATGTCCATTTTGAGCTATTAACTGCTGATGAGTTCCTCTTTCAATTATCTTACCTCTTTCTAAAACAATAATTTCATCTGCTTTTTTTATAGTAGAAAGTCGGTGAGCAATTACTAATGAGGTTCTGGAGTGCATCAAGTTTTCAAGTGCTTCTTGAACTAATTTTTCTGATTCAGTATCAAGTGATGAGGTTGCTTCATCAAGAATGAGTATTTCCGGATTTTTAAGGATTGCTCTAGCAATGCTCAATCTTTGTTTTTGTCCTCCAGATAATTTATTGCCTCTATCACCGATATTGGTTTGATAACCATTTTCAGTTTCTAAAATAAAATGATGGGCGTTAGCTACTTTAGCCGCAGCAATTACCTCCTCCTCAGGGGCATCAATTTTTCCCAAACGGATATTATTATAAATAGTATCATTGAATAGTATTGATTCCTGACTTACAATCCCCATTAAACTTCTTAAATCAGCAAGTGCAATTTCTTTTATATTGTTATTGTCAATGAGTATTTCGCCACTTTGAATATCATAAAAACGAGCCAGAAGATCGGCTAAAGTAGATTTTCCTCCTCCAGAGTGTCCAACAAGAGCAACCATTTTCCCTTTACCAATACTAAAATTGATATTGGATAATACTTCAGCATTTTCATATTTGAAAGACAGATTTTTAAACTCTATAGTATTGTTAAGTAGTTTTATATGTTTTGGGTTTTCTACATCAGTTATTTCATTTTCTGTATCTAGTATTTCATAGATTCTTTCAGCAGCAGCACTTCCTTTTTGTATGTGGTAATAAGAAGTTGTTAATGATTTTGCTGGAGGAATAATCTGAGAGAAAATAAGAATATAGCCAATAAATTCTTCTGCCGAAAGAGAGCCATTTCCACTTAAAACCAATTGGCCACCAAACCACATTACCACGACCATAACTATGGTGCTCAAAAACTCACTCATAGGAGAGGATAAATCTTTTTTTCTGAGTAATTTGGTCATGATACTTTTGTACTCAGTACTCTCTTTTTCAAAGTTTTTATTAATATGTTTCTCGGCATTAAAGGCTTTAATAATTCTCAGGCCTGAAATATTTTCATCAATAATAGAAAGCAAATCACCCATCTTATTTTGTCCTCTGTCTGATGATTTTTTTAGGGATCGTCCAATTACTCCAATAATTATACCAGTTACTGGAAATAGAATAACAACAAATACAGTTAGCTGCGGACTAATAATAATAAGAGTAATTAAATAAATGATGATATTTAGAGGGTCTTTAAATATCATTTCAAGGGAGCTCATAATACTCCACTCAATCTCCACTAAATCAGAGGTAAGTCTTGCGGTTAAATCCCCTTTTCTTTTCTCTGTAAAAAAAGGCAGTGGTAAGGAAATGATTTTTTTGTGTAAATCCATCCTCAAATCGTGAACTATCCCATTACGAATAGGAGTAAGAAAATAAAGAGCCAAATACCGAAATAGATTTCGAAAAAAGAAGGTAATTAGTACTAAAATACAGATAAATAATAAAGCGTCTACCTTTCCTTTTTCATCAATTGTTGAACTTATGATGGCATAAAAATTATCTTTTATGGCAGCAGCAGAAAAGCTAAGTGGTTGAGGATTGTAAACTTTTGCTTGTGTTCCAAAAAGTATGCCTAAGAATGGAATTACCATTGTAAGGGAAACCAATGAAAATAAAATACTTATAATGTTCGATACGATATTTAGTATTGCGAATGAGGTATAAGGTTTTATATATTTTAGAATCCTTAAGAAATAATGCATTGCACAAAAGTAGGTAATATTCCTTATTTTTGGCCTTATGGAAACAACAAGACAAAAAAAAGTATCGCGTTTACTACAAAAAGAACTCTCCAGTATTTTTCAGAAGGAAATCCCTGCATTACTAGGTAATGTTATGGCCAGCATAACCATTGTAAGAGTGTCTCCAGATTTAGCTAATGCCAATGTTTTTGTAAGTCTTTTTCCTGTTGAAGATCCTAAAGAAGCTTTAAAAGTGATAAAAAATAATAGTGGATTATTTAGAAAACACTTAGGTTATAGGGTAAAAAATCAACTTAGAATTGTTCCAATTGTGGAATATTTTCTGGATGACTCAGCTGCTTATGCTGAAGAAATTGACAGACTTTTGAAAAAATAACAAAAAGTGAATTTTCCATTTTTTATTGCCAAAAGATATTTTTCAACTAAGAAGAATAGCAATTTTGTGCATATTATTTCGTGGGTATCATTAGTGGGGGTGGCTATTGGGACGGCTGCACTTATTTTAGTGTTATCGGTTTTTAATGGCTTTGAAGATTTGATTTTAAAGATGTATAATTCTTTTGATCCTCATCTTAAAATAACATCAGCAGAAGGGAAAGTTTTTGACTCAAGTAATATAACAATTAACAATCCTGAAATTTCGGAAAAGGCTTATGTTTTGGAAGAAAAAGTACTTTTAAAGTATCAAGAAAAGCAATTTATCGCAACAGTAAAAGGAGTTTCTTCTTCTTATAAAAACCTTACAAATTTTGACAGTCTTTTAGTTACTGGGGATTATATAGATGCTTCTAAAAATAATAATGTTGCAGTTGTTGGTAGAGGGGTTGCGTATTACCTTTCAATGGGGGTTGGGAATATGTTTGAGCAGTTGCAGGTATATGTTCCTAATCGTTCAGCAAAAACATTATTAAATCCTCAGACTGCTTTTAAACAAGGAAGTGTGCTTCCTGTTGGGGTTTTTAGCATACAAGCTGAAATAGATGAACAATATATTATTACCCCACTGGCCTTTATTCAAAATTTAGCCGAAAGGGATAATCAAATTTCAGCTATAGAAATAAAACTTAAAAATGGGGATAAAATGCTAAAAGTTCAAGAGCAATTAAAAGCAGAGTTAGGAGATAAATTTAGAGTACAAAACAGATTAGAGCAACAAGAGTTTTTGTATAAAATACTGAACACTGAAAAGCTAGCCGTTTTCTTAATTTTGGCTTTTATAATGATAATTGCTAC
This sequence comes from Chryseobacterium gleum, assembly GCA_945865535.1. Classification (GTDB taxonomy): domain Bacteria; phylum Bacteroidota; class Bacteroidia; order Flavobacteriales; family BACL11; genus BACL11. Next base: position 43,247 of record CAMBDW010000002.1, read on the forward strand.
TTTCAATATTGTGGGGTCATTAAGCATGTTAATGCTAGATAAAAAGCAAGATATTAAAACATTAAAAAGTTTTGGAGCCACCAAAAAGGAGATTCGATCTATCTTTTTTAATAAAAGTATGCTTACCATTTTTGCAGGGATCTTTATTGGACTTGCAATTGGCTTGCTACTTGCTTTTTTACAACAAACTTACGGTTTTATCAGTATGGGAAGTGGGAGTTTTGTAGTCAATTCTTATCCTGTAGTAATGAAGTTAACGGATATCTTTTTGGTAAGCATTACTGTTTTAGCTATTGGGGTATTAGCTTCTTGGTATCCGGCTAAAGTTTTGAGTAAGAAGTTATTCTAATTCTAAAAAGTCATAGCTACTTTATCAAGTAAGCTTTGTATTTCTTTTTCGCTTTCAGAGGTAACCATTTTTATACGATAATCTTTAAAATGGGCAATTCCTTTAAAGTAGTTGGTGTAGTGGCGTTTCATCTCAGTAATTCCTAAAATTTGACCCTTCCATTCAATAGAATGTCTTAAATGTTGCTTACATGCAATTACTCTATCAGCAATAGTTGGTGGAGCTAGATGTTCTCCGGCTTTTAGAAAATGTTTGATTTCGTTAAAAATCCAAGGGTAGCCAATGGCTGCACGTCCAATCATCACTCCGTCCACTCCATATTTATTTTTTACTTCAGCTACTTTTTCTGGAGTATCAACATCTCCATTTCCAAAAATAGGAATATGCATTTTTGGGTTGTTTTTCACCTCACCAATTAAGGTCCAATCAGCCTCTCCTTTATACATTTGCTTTCTAGTACGTCCGTGAATAGATAAAGCTTTTATTCCTACATCTTGCAATCTTTCGGCAACTTCAACGATATACTTTGTTTCTTCATCCCATCCTAATCGGGTTTTTACAGTAACAGGTATGTTAGTGGCATCAACAATTTCTTTGGTCATAGCAACCATTTTTGGAATATCTTTAAGTATTCCTGCTCCAGCCCCTTTGTCTGCTACTTTTTTTACTGGACATCCATAGTTGATGTCAATAAATTCAGGTTTTGCTCTTTCGCAAATTTCTGCAGCTAATCGCATAGATGTAATTTCATTTCCAAAAATTTGAATACCTATAGGGCGTTCAAAATCATAAATATCTAACTTCATGATACTTTTTTCGGCATCACGAATTAATCCTTCTGATGAGATGAATTCTGTATACAGAATATCTGCACCATGCTCCTTGCACAGGGCCCTAAATGGGGGGTCGCTTACATCCTCCATTGGGGCTAATAATAGCGGGAATTCTCCTACATCAATATTTCCTATCTTTACACCCATACGGCAAAAATACACAATAATGGGATTTAAAGGCATTTATAAAGAGAAGTCATCAGCAAGTAAAATTGGGATTTTATTTTTGCTAATTTTTGTATCAGCAATATTACATATCATAGTTGCTTCAGCTTTAACTATTTTATTTGCCGATAACGGTGTGGCACTTATTCAAAACCAAGATTTAACCAATCAAGTATCGGTAAACTATTTAAAATTAATTCAACTTTTTAGTGGCATAGGACTTTTTATTACGCCTACATTATTATATGCTTACCTCACAGATTTTGAGTTTAAATTTTCTCGAATCATAAGGCAAAATATATTATTGGTTATTGCTATAATGATGCTGGTTATTCCTTTTATTGGCTTACTTTTAGAGTGGAACATGAGTATTGCTTTTCCAGAGTGGATTTTAAGTTTAGGTAATGATTCCGAAAAGATAGTGGAGTCCTTTTTAAAAATGAATCATTTAGGCGACTTGCTATTTAACCTCTTAGTTATTGCAATAGTACCGGCAATAGGAGAAGAATTGCTTTTTAGAGGATATTTTCAGCAATCATTCTCAAAATGGTTAACAAACCATCATATTGCAATTCTAATAACCGCATTTTTATTTAGCGCAATTCATTTAGACGCTCAAGGAATCATTCCAAGATTTGTTTTAGGAGTTTTGTTAGGATATTTATATTACTGGAGTGGAAGTTTATGGCTCCCCATATTAGCCCATTTTGTAAATAATGCACAAGTGGTAATTTTTTCTTACCCTTTGTTTAAAGTAGATAGTGGGGCATATTCCATTCTTTCTGAGGCAAAGGTTGATCCTATGCTTGGGCTATTTTCTTTTTTATCTGTTATTTTTTTACTGTATGTTCTCTATCAAAATTTAAGCATAAAAAAAGGCTGATAAAATCAGCCTCTATTTTATTTTCAAAAATTATTACTACCTAAACTTAGTAAGTGCCTTTTCTAGTTGAATAGTTTATTTTAAGTGCATTTGCTTTTCTGAGCTCCTGCTTTACATCAGTAATAATTCCCATTTTAGCAGTCTCATCAGCTTTAATTGATGTTGTCATATATGGGATTTCTTTCTCATCTCTAGCTTCACGCTCACTAGCTATAAATTCTTGTATTTCCTCAACACTTGCAAAAGCATCATTCAGTTGAATTCTTGCAGCAGTACCATAAGAGTCCTGCATTCTTTTAATTGGCGAACCAATATAAATGTAACTAATTAATGATTTTTTTTCTAATTTTTTAATTTCTGTAGCTTTTGGAGTGGTAACACTCACAAAAAGAGTAGTTTCACGCATAACAGTAGTTACCATAAAAAAGAAAAGTAACATAAACACAATATCTGGCAATGATGCAGTAGAAATTTCCTGCATTTTTTTGCCCCCGTTTTTTTTGAATTTACTCATCTCCACCTATGTTTTTAGGTTCAGCTTCTGATATTTTTTGAGGATACATTTTTTGTATCTCATTTTGCTGTGTCTTATTCAAGTTTTCAAATCTTTCCCCAAATTTATTTAGGGCTGCTTCATTTCTTAATTCACTATAGGCTGCTGCTAGCTCATTTTGCACTCTAATATATGTTACATATTGAGTGCCTCTGTCATTTTGTAATGAAATAATTGCTTTGTCAGGATTATCAGATGAGGAAGGATCGGCTCCATTGTTATTTATAAACTTTTTAGCCCCTTCTTTAAGTTCTGAGATTTCTGTCCATTGGTTCTCAACTAAAAGCTGATTATTTGCATTTATAAGTACAACATAAATATTTTTAGCATTAATCTCTGGCGGTTTCTCCTGATCTTCTTCAGGCATTGGTGGTAATTTTCTTGAAATACCTGTATCTTGATCCATAGTTGTAGTTACCAAGAAAAATATAAGTAGCAAAAAGGCAATATCTGCCATTGAACCTGCATTTATTTCGGGCACCCCCCTTCTATTACTTGCCATTATTTAGAAAATACTTTAGATAATTCTGAATATAAAACTGCACCTACTGCACCAAAAGCTAATATGTAAAAGGTAGTTAATCCCATTCCTACTTGCTTAGCATTTGAAGCTGTAATTTCATATTTTTCATACGAACCTAATACTTCATCAGAAGCCATAAGGTATGATAAAAGAATGATAACAAAAAGCCCTCCAATAGTGTATAGTGTCTTCTTAGCATTATTAGTTTTTTGCATCATTTGCTTGATGCCGAAACCAATTGCTGCAAAAGCTGCAAAAGCAACCATCACATAAGTTAAAATGATTCCTATATTAATTAAGCTCTCCATGATTATTTATTTTTAACCAATAAGTCAATTAATGAGATAGAAGCATCTTCCATTGAGTTAACAATTGAATCTACTTTTGCAATTAAGTAATTATAGAAAACTTGAAGAATCATGGCCACAATAAGTCCAAATACAGTAGTTAAAAGTGCAACTTTAATCCCTCCAGCAACTAATGATGGGGAAATATCTCCGGCAGCTTCAATAGCATCAAAGGCTTCAATCATACCAATTACAGTCCCCATAAATCCAAGCATAGGAGCAAGTGCAATAAATAATGAAATCCATGACAAGCCTTTTTCTAAAAGTCCCATTTGAACGGACCCATAAGAAACAATAGATTTTTCTACCATATCAATCCCTTCACCGGAACGATCTAATCCTTGGTAAAAGATAGAAGCCACAGGCCCATTAGTATTTCTACAAACCTCTTTAGCAGCATCAACTCCTCCTGATTTTAATGCTCCTTCAACATTATTTAAAAGCTTATCGGTATCAGTTGTAGCCATATTAAGGTAAAGAATTCTTTCAATTACTAAAGCTAGTCCTAAGATTAAACATAAAAGAATTGGGAACATATAACCGACCCCACCTTCAATAAATTTTTGTTTCATTACTTGGTGAAAAGATGCAGACTCTTCATTTCCAGCTTCTGGCGCAGCTTGTTCAGTTGCTGTTGTATCTGATTCTTGTGCATAAACATTGTAAGATCCTACAAGGAATAATCCTAATAGCGCTAATAAGGTAAATTTGTTTTTCATTTTCTTTTTAATTTGTTAGTGTATTAATTTAAGTGTGGCAAATTTATAAAAATATTATAAAGTTGCATTATATCGATTATTTACTTCTTCCCAATTTATTAGATTGAAGAAAGCGCTGATGTAATCAGGGCGTCTATTTTGGTAATTTAAATAGTAAGCATGTTCCCAAACATCTAAGCACAATATTGGAGTCCCACCACATTGGTCGGCCATTAATGGATTGTCTTGATTGGCTGTTGAACATACGGATAGCTTTCCGTTTTTAACACAAAGCCAGGCCCATCCTGATCCAAATCGTGTAGTGGCTGCTTTTGCAAATTCTTCTTTAAAAGTTTCAAAAGAGCCAAAAGCTGTATCAATTACCCCTGCGATTTTTCCAGTTGGATTTCCACCTCCATTTTGGCTCATTAAAGCCCAAAACATATTGTGATTGTAATATCCCCCTCCATTATTTCTTACAGCTCCACTTAGCCCTGGAGTTTTACAAATTTCTTCAATTGATTTTCCTTCCAAATCAGTTCCAGCAATGGCATTGTTTAAGTTGGTGGTATAAGCATTATGGTGTTTGCTATGGTGTATTTCCATAGTTTTAGCATCAATATGTGGCTCTAATGCATCATATGAGTAAGGTAGTTTTGGTAATTCGAATGACATAATTTATTTAGTTTTAATTATTTATAATAACACCTGCCAAGCCTCTTGAGCTTTTCCTTGGCTTAAAAGCTCTTTGGCTAAGATATGTTTTTCTTTTAAAGTTTTATTTTCTCTCAACACAAACTTAATTTTAGCTGGAATATTTTCTGAAGTTGCTAAAATTGCTAAATCACTGTCTGATAAAATTTTACTTGCTCTTATTTCCTTTGGCAAATTATCAAATCCCATACTGATTTTTCCAATGGGTTTTTCCAATTCAAAAATACTGTCTTTTGTAGCTTTTCCATACCAATTATCCCCAAGTCGCGAAAGTGCATTTAGCTTTAAAGGGTCAATATTTTTATTGGCATCTAAAATGGCTTCATCAATATGAATTTTAAGTACTTCACAAATTACCAGATTTCCTGCACCACCCTCTTGTCCTAAAGCAATAACTTCATTCACTTTACATTCAAAATTTACAGGAGATTCTTTTATTAAAAATGGCTTTACTAAATCTGCTTTTACTGCAGTAAAGCCCGCTTTATCAAATTCATTTACTGCTTGTGCAAAATCACAACTGCTTAAGGAAACTTGCTCGGCCATGTCAGCCGTTACTATTCCAATAACTACTTCCTTTGTTTCGAGTACATTATTAAGTGTGTGTTTTACAGTATTGTCTCTTACTCTTCTGGATGGAGAAAAAATTAAAATAGGTGGATTTGCAGAAAAAGCATTGAAAAAACTAAAAGGACTCAGATTTAAATTCCCTGCTTTGTCAATAGTGCTTGCAAAAGCTATTGGCCTTGGGGCAACAGCGCCTAAAATGTACTTATGTACAAGTGCTGTTTTTTCTGATTTTGGGTCAATAGTCAACATAAAGTTACATATTTTTCTTTAGTGCAAATAAAGAATGAGAATTATTTTCTAAAACTACTTTATTTTTGATTCTTCCCAAGCTTTCAATTTCCATTTCTACGATATCCCCATTTTTTAACCATACTGGCTCGTAATTTGGATTTTCTAATTTATGAGTTCCATTTAGTTCAAGTAAACATCCTGTGCCAACAGTTCCAGAACCAATAACATCTCCAGGTAAAATATCAGTACCATATGCACATCTTTCAACAATTTCGGCAAAAGTCCAGTTCATATCTTGCGTATTTCCTTCAGATAGCAGCTCTCCATTTACCCAGCACTTCATATTTAAACTATATGTATCCCCTTCATGAGCTTGAGTTGTTGCTACTTTTTTAGTTTGTAATTCATCTTTTGTAACTAAATAAGGGCCAATGATAGTGCAAAAATCCTTTCCTTTTGCAGGGCCTAGATTTAATTTCATTTCTTCCATCTGCAGTTTTCTAGCGCTCATGTCATTCATGATTAAATAGCCAGCAATATAATCATCAGCATCTTTTGCTTTTATATTCCTTCCTTTTTTACCAATTACAATAGCAACTTCCAACTCAAAATCCAATTGTTGCATATGGTCGGGCATACAAATTATATCATCAGTTGGGCCTAAAATAGAATTATGATTGGTAAAATAAAAAATAGGAAATTGATCAAATTCGGGAATCATATCTACCCCACGATTTCTTCTAGCTGTTGCAACATGTTGTCTAAAAGCGTAAGCATCCCTGCAAGAGGGAGGATTTGGAACAGGAGCTAATAATTTGCTTTTATTTAGAGCAATCCCTTCCAAATTTGAATTGCCATTTAGTATACTTTCTTCTATAGTTTTTGCTTTAGCCATTGCACTTTCTCCCATTTGCAAAAATTCAATCATGTTGCTTGCAATAGTATTTAAGGAATATATCTTTTCGTCAACCAAAAGACCTAAATCATTTCCTTTTCCATTGGAATAAGTTACAATTTTCATTTCAATTTTATTTTGTGCAAACTTATTAAAAAAAATGCTTTTGGATTTGTTTTCAGGCAATCAAAAATTATCCGTAATTTGCACTAAAATTAAAGACATGCCATTTTATCATAAATTGGGTAAAATCCCACACAAAAGACATACCACTTTTAAAAAAGAAAATGGTAAATTTCATTATGAAGAATTATTTGGGACTATTGGTTTTGATGGGATGGCTTCTCTTTTGTATCATTTACAAAGGCCCACACAAGTAAAAGAAATTAAAGAAGGATATTCAGTAGCGCCAGAAATTGCTGTAGATAAAAACATGAAAGCTTATTTATTAAAAGGCTTTGAAGCTCCTAAAGTTGCCGATCATTTAGAAAGCAGAATTTCTATTTTAATAAATAATGATTTGAATATTATGCTTTCGGCCCCAACTAATCTGGAAGAAAATTATTTTTATAAAAATACAGATGGAGATGAAGTAATTTTTGTTCATAAAGGAACTGGAACACTTAGAACTTTTATAGGAAATATCAAATTCAAAGAAGGAGATTATTTGGTGATTCCAAGGGGAATGATTTATACTATGAAATTTGACAGTCCAGCAAACAGATTATTTATTGTTGAGTCTTACACTCCTGTTTATACTCCAAAAAGATACCGCAATCATTTTGGTCAATTACTAGAACATTCTCCATATTGCGAAAGAGATTTACGAGCACCAGAGGAGCTAGAAACTCATGATGAGCAAGGAGATTTTATTATTAAAATAAAAAAGGAACACATGATTCATGAGTATACTTACGCCTCACATCCTTTTGATGTGGCGGGTTGGGATGGGTACAATTTCCCTTATGCTTTTTCTATTCATGATTTTGAACCAATTACTGGGAGAGTGCATCAGCCACCACCGGTACATCAAACTTTTGAAACAAGTAGGTTTGTGATTTGTTCTTTTTGCCCAAGGATGTACGATTATCATCCTCAATCTATCCCAGCACCTTACAACCATTCCAACATTGATTCAGATGAAGTTCTTTATTATGTAGACGGAGATTTTATGAGTAGAAATCATGTTGAGGAAGGGTATATTTCTTTGCATCCTGCAGGAATTCCGCACGGACCTCATCCAGGGGCAATGGAAAGAAGTATAGGCCAGACTAAAACAGACGAATTAGCAGTAATGATTGATACTTTTGCTCCTTTGAAATTAACAAAAGCTGCCATAGCGCTTTCAGATGGAAAGTATCACAAATCCTGGCTAGAACATTAATGTAAATTACAAAAAAATATTATGAGCGGCATAAAAAATGTTGAATACGGATTAGACAAAATATTTGAGGGAGCTCAAGATTTTCTGCCTTTATTAGGAACTGATTATATTGAGTTTTATGTTGGAAATGCAAAGCAAGCAGCTTATTATTATAAGACGGCATTTGGGTTCCAATCCTTTGCATATAAAGGGCTAGAAACAGGAAATAAAGAATACGCATCTTATGTTGTTAAACAGGATAAAATTAAAATTGTACTTACAACTCCGTTAAATTCAAAATCTCCAATTAACGATCATATTGTAAAACATGGCGATGGGGTTAAAGTAATTGCTCTTTGGGTTGATGACGCCACCAAATCATGGGAAGAAACAACTAAAAGAGGGGCTAAATCTTTTATGGAACCCACTTTAGAAAAAGATGAACACGGGGAAGTTGTTCGCTCTGGAATTTACATTTATGGCGAAACAGTACACATATTTGTAGAAAGAAAAAACTATAGAGGGGTCTTTTTACCGGGGTATCAAAAATGGGATTCGGATTATAATCCAGAGCCAACAGGATTAAAGTTTATTGATCACATGGTTGGAAATGTGGGCTGGAATGAAATGAATAAATGGGTTAAATTTTATGAAGATGTTATGGGCTTTGTTAACTTTTTATCTTTTGATGACAAACAAATTAATACCGAATATTCTGCTTTAATGAGTAAGGTAATGAGTAATGGAAATGGAAGGATTAAATTTCCAATTAATGAGCCGGCAGAAGGTAAAAAGAAATCTCAAATTGAAGAATATTTAGATTTTTATGAAGGTCCTGGAGCTCAGCATATAGCTGTAGCTACAGATGATATCATCAGCACTGTTGCCAAATTACGAGCTAGAGGTATTGAGTTTCTTTCTACTCCGCCTGAAGAATATTACAAAACTGTTCCATTAAGATTAGAAGCTCATAATCACAAGCTAAAAGAAGATATAGAAACTTTAAAAGGATTGGGTATTTTGATTGATGCTGATGAAGAAGGTTATTTATTGCAAATATTTACCAAACCTGTTGAGGATAGACCAACACTATTTTTTGAAATCATTCAAAGAATGGGAGCCAGAGGTTTTGGGGCGGGTAATTTCAAAGCATTATTTGAATCTATTGAAAGAGAACAAGCAAAAAGAGGAACATTATAAATAAAAAATTATGAGTATATTAAAAATAGGAGCAAGTGCTCCGGCAATAAATTCTGTTGATCAGAATAAGCAGTCAATTTCATTAGAACAGTTTAAAGGTAAAAAAGTAGTGCTTTATTTTTATCCCAAAGATATGACTCCAGGATGTACCGATCAAGCTTGTAATTTGAGAGATAATTACAAAGCACTTTTAGCCAAAGGATATGTGGTATTGGGCTGCTCGGTGGATAGCCCAGCAAAACACGTAAAATTTATTGAGAAATACGATTTGCCATTTTCGCTAATATCGGATGAAGACAAAAAAGTAGTTGGGGATTATGGAGTTTGGGGGCTTAAAAAGTTTATGGGTAAAGAGTATATGGGAATAAGCAGAACCACTTTTGTAATTGATGAAAAAGGAATTATAGAGGATATTATTACTAAGGTGGATACTAAAGAACATACTACACAGATATTAAAACAATAGATTATGCAAAAACTACTACTTGTATTACTTGCTTTGCCTTTGATTGGCTTTGGCCAAGCAAATTATAACATTACAGTTAGTACGCCTAACGCATGGCAGGCTAATCTTTTCTTTCAAACTGGAGGAATGCTTATAAAACCTGTAAAGATTATAGATTCAAATCAAACAGAAATATTTTCACAAAATTGGGGTATGAAAGGGTGGGATTTTAAAGTAAACTATAACAATAAACTTTCTTATTTTGATAGAGCATCAAAAGGTTGGTTTATTATGGATTCACTGCAAAATGAAGTTGATTCTGTCTATGCTCAAAATGGTTATATAGCTGATAATCATGATTTTTTAGCTTTACCAAATGGGAATTATGTGCTTTTCGCATATGATGAACAGCCGTATGCTATGGATACAGTCGTAACAGGGGGCGTCCGAATGCTGTTGTAGAAGGTCTAATAATTCAAGAATTAGATCCTAATCATAATGTTATTTTTGAGTGGAAAAGTTGGGATCATTTTCATGTAACAGATAACATTTACCTTAATTTAACAAATGCATCTCTTCCCTTCATACATGCTAATGCAATCGATATTGACTTTGATGGGCATTTTTTAGTTTCCTGTAGACATTTAGTTGAAATAACTAAAATACACAGAACAACAGGTGAAATTATTTGGAGATTTGGAGGTTCTCAAAATGAATTTAATTTTATAAATGACTATCCCTTTACTCATCAACATTCAATAAGGAGTTTAGGAAATAATAGATACATTTTGTTTGACAATGGAAATTATAGTGCTCAATATACTGGCACAAATATCTCAAGAGCGGTTGAATATGAATTAGATACAAATCTAATGACAGCTACAAAAGTGTGGGAATTTGTTCATCCTGATTCATTGTATTCACCATCAATTAGTGGAGTTCAAAGGTTGCCAAACGGAAATACACTTATTGATTTTGGCAACCTACAATGGTTAAATTTGGGCTCGATTGTAACAGAAGTGGATGCAAACAATCAAATTGTTTTTCAATTAGAATATGATAATGGCGGAAATCTTTATAGAGCACAAAAATTTGATTGGTTCTTCTATACAGCGCCAACGCCTAGTTGGAATTGTGTTGCTGGTTCATGTATAGATTCAGGAACAGGAAATGGAATTTACGCTTCACTTTCTGATTGTCAAGCTTCTTGTGGAACAACAGAGGTAGAAGAACAAACTACCAACAAAGAACTACTTAAAATTACAGACCTCTTAGGTAGAGAAACAAAAGCCACTAACCAACTTCTCTTTTACCTCTATAATGATGGAACAGTAGAGAAAAAAGTAGTAATTGATTAGAATAATAAGCGGAAAACGTCTTCAATTTTTCCAAATTGTACTATCTCAATCTTAAAGCCTTTAGGGCTGAATTTATTGTATTTGGAAATAATAATTTGCTTATAACCTAGCTTTTCGGCCTCTGCAATTCTGCTTTCAATTCTATTTACTGCTCGTATTTCTCCAGATAAACCTATTTCCCCAGCAAAGCAAGTAAGCATATCTAAAGCAATATCTTGATCAGAAGACAATATAGAGCAGACCACAGCTAAATCGATAGCAGTATCGTCAATTTTTATGCCTCCAGTAATGTTTAAGAAAACATCTTTTGCTCCTAATTTAAAGCCGCATCTTTTTTCTAAAACAGCCAAAAGCATGTTCATTCTTCTGGTATCATATCCGGTGGCAGATCTTTGTGGCGTGCCATAAACTGCTGAGCTTACTAAGGATTGTATCTCTACTAAAAGTGGGCGAGCTCCTTCAATGGTAGCGGCAATTCCCACTCCACTTGTGGCTTCATCTCTTTCAGAAATTAGAATTTCAGAAGGATTATTTACCTGTCTAAGTCCTTCTTGATTCATTTCATATACCCCAAGCTCAGATGCTGAGCCAAAACGGTTTTTTATGGTTCTTAAAATTCTATACACATAATTTCTATCGCCCTCAAATTGCAAGACAGTATCCACCATGTGTTCCAAAATTTTTGGTCCTGCTATTGCTCCATCTTTATTGATGTGCCCGATTAAAAAAACTGCCGTTTCAGTTTCTTTAGCAAATTTTATAAGTTCTGCAGTGCACTCTCTAATCTGAGAAACACTACCAGGAGAAGATTCAATATGTGCTGTGTGCAGGGTTTGTATAGAATCCACTACTAATATGTCAGGTTGTAATTGCTCAATTTGCTGAAAAATATTTTGAGTAGAAGTTTCGGTAAGAATATAGCAATGTTCAGAATTTTTATTGATGCGTTCAGCACGCATTTTTAGTTGCTTTTCACTTTCCTCTCCTGATACATAAAGTATCTTTTTGCTTTTTGAGCTCAGCGCAAATTGGAGCAATAAAGTGGATTTCCCAATTCCAGGATCCCCTCCTATGAGTATAACTGAACCAGGAACAATGCCTCCTCCCAAAACTCTATTGAGCTCTTTGTCATTGGTGACTATTCGTTTTTCATTGGTGTAATCAATATCACTTATTAAGGTTGGTTTGCTTATCTTAGTACTTTTAAAACCGCTTTTTAGGTCTTTTTCTTTTGCAAGAATTTCCTCAACAAAGGTATTCCACTCATTACATTGTGGGCATTTCCCTAGCCATTTAGGAGATTGAGTTCCGCAACTTTGACAAAAAAATGCTGATTGTATCTTCTTTGCCATTAAGAATTTTTGATTTTTTCAATAATATGAGTGCTAGAAAAACCATCAACAAAAGGGACAAGTTTTACCTCACCTCCATTTTTCTGAACGATTTCATGGCCAACTATTTTGCTAATTTTATAATCCCCCCCTTTTGCTAGTATATCAGGCTTCAAAGTGCTTATTAAATTGATTGGTGTGTCCTCTGAGAACAAAACTACCGCATCAATAAATGCAAGACTTGCCAATAAAATTGCTCTGGATTTTTCATCCATAATTGGCCGACTTTTTCCTTTTAATTTTTGTATAGAACTATCAGAATTTAATCCAATAATTAATTTATCTCCTAAATCAGCAGTGCGGGCTAATACTTCAATATGGCCTCTGTGGATGATATCAAAACAGCCATTAGTAAACACTATTTTTTGTCCGGCTTTTTTCCAAGTGCTTACTTGAATAGTTAAACTTTCAAGAGACACTATCTTACTGTTTATGTTTTTAAGATGTGACATTTTTTTTCTTTTTTGATAAAAATAAAACAAGTAAACCAATTAAACCCAGAATAATGGCTACTAAAGTTTGAGCAACATGTACTATTGTTGGGAAGATGAGTGCCGGATTTGTTGGGTCGCCTCCTTTACCTACATACACAGTTCCTACACCAAGTACGGCTAAGCCAATCATAACAAGATAATGATAAGATCCCATCCCTCCGGGTGTTGGAATTATCATGCCTATACCTCCTAAAACAAGTAGAAAAATTGCATCATCTACAGTTAAATGATTGGTTTCGGCCATACTAAAAAAACAAACATAGGTCATTAAAAAATACATTATCCAAATACTGAAAGTATGAAACCAAAAAGTAGATTTTTTCTTTATAGTTTTGATGCTTTTGAATCCTTCTTTTATCCCTTGAATAAAAGTTAGTATTTTTTTATAAAAAGAAGATTTCTTTAGCCATTTTTTAAAGAAAATAAAAGACATTATCAAAGCCGATATCATTACTATTGGTAAAAGGATATTTTTTTCATTAGCACTTTCTATTTGTTGGGCTTGATAGGTGGTATAGAATTTAAAGATTGCATCAAATTGTAATGCAATAATTAGAAATATTAAGCCAAAAAGGATAATAAAGTCAATTACTCTTTCTATTAAAATAGTTCCGAAAAGTTTATCTACTGGTATTTTTTCTACTTGTGAGAGTGTCGTGCATCTTGAAATTTCGCCACCCCTTGGTATAAACAGATTTGTAAAATACCCAACTGAAACAGCTGATATCGCATTCCATTTTGAAGACTTATAGCCTAGGGCATCAATTAAAATAATCCATCTTAGCCCTCTGCTTACATAGGCCCACCCCCCAAAAATCATGGATAAAACTACCCATTTCCCTTCTACTTTTTTGATCTCTTCAATAAGCTTTACAGGGTCTTGGTTTTTAAAAAGCAAATAAATTATTCCAAATGCAAAGCCTAATGATGCAATATATTTTAAGATTTTTAAAAATGCTTTTTTACTCATGGCTGTAAAACTATAAAATTATATTGTCAATCAATCTCACGCCATCAATATATGCAGCAATGCAAATAGCACTTTCATTTTTTCCTTGCCATTTGTTAATTGGAAGCAGGGTGTTTAAATCAACAAATTCAGCATATTCTAATTGGAGATTTTCTTGCTGCCCAAACTGATGAGTGATGTGTAATTTTAAATTTTCTATTCCTTTTTCTTTATTGGTAAGGCAATAGTTAAGGCAGTTGTAAATGAGAGTGGCTTTATTTTTCGCACTCTGGGAAAGTAGTTTATTCCTAGAACTCATAGCAAGCCCATTTTTTTCTCTAGTAGTTGGGATACTTACAATTTCTATTGGAGCATTCATTTGTTTTACTAGCGCTGTTACAATTTGTAATTGTTGTAAATCTTTTTGTCCGAAAAATGCTTTTGTTGGGCTTATAATATTGAAGAATTTTTCTATAATAGTGGCCATGCCGTTAAAATGTCCTGGCCGAAACCCTCCTTCCATAACGTTTGCTAATGTGCCAAAATCAAATTCTTTCGCTTTTTCTGATTTTGCATATACATCATTAATAGAAGGAGCGTAAACAATATCGCAATATAATTTTTGTAACTTTTCTAAATCTGCATCTAAAGTATTTGGATAATTAGCAAAATCATCAGGATTATTAAACTGTGTTGGATTTACAAATATGGTACAAATAGTAATTTGGCATTCTTTTTGTGATGCTTCTATAAGATGTAAATGTCCTCTGTGCAAGGCTCCCATAGTTGGAACAAAACCAACAGATTTACTTTGTCTGCAGGCACTTAAATATGATAAAAGTTTGGCTTTTGTTTTAAAAACCTTCATCCATAATAGTATTAATAGTTACAAAGCGAACAAAACTAAGCGAAAAGCTTTGAGGTTACGCTTTTTTTTCTATATTTTTGCAAATTAAAATTTAGTAAATGAAGAAAAAGAGAATATTGTATGTTTCGCAGGAAATCAATCCTTATACTGGAGAAACAACAATGGGTGGTGTAGCAAATTTATTGCCTCAAAAAACACAAGAAAAAAAGAAGGATATAAGAATATTTTTACCAAGTTTTGGTACTATAAGCGAAAGAAGGCATCAACTTCATGAGGTAATTCGTCTTTCTGGAATGAATCTTATCATTGATGATTTTGATCATCAGTTAATTATTAAAGTCGCTTCAATTCAGAAATTACGGTTGCAAGTTTATTTTATCGATAATGAGGAGTATTTCCCTAGCAAACAAATGTTCCATGATTTAGAGGGTAATTTTATGTCTAATAATGATGAAAGAATGATTTTTTATTGCAAAGGAGTAATTGAGACTGTTCGTAAGCTAGGATGGGCACCAGATATTATTCATTGCCAAGGCTGGTTTACATCATTAGTTCCTATGTATATAAAAAAATTGTATACTCAAGAACCTTTATTTGATAATGTAAAAGTAATTTATTCGGTATTTGATACTCCTTTTGATGGCGCACTAAGTTCTAATCTTTCGGACAAATTATTATTTGAAAAACTAGAAAAAAGTGATGTTTCTATGGTTGAGGAATCAACCATTAGTAATTTGCATAAATTTGCTGTTGATTATTCTGATGCTGTAGTACAAGCAAGTGACACTATTGATAAAGATGTTCTTTCGCATATTAAATCTTCAGGGAAACCGTTTATGGAGTACCCTGGAGCTGAAAATTATATTGGTGCTTACCAAGATTTTTACGAGCAGTTTATTGAGCAAGATGAGGAATGTAAAGAATTAGAGGAGTTAGAAGAGGAGGTAGCATTAATAGAGATTTAATAAATGAACAAAATATTTTCATTAAGCCTATTTATTGGCTTAGTTGCAATTGCCTGTAGCGATCCTAACACTATAGGGCTAGAAGTTCAGCCCACATCTGACGCTATTATTATTAGTGATACAAGTAGTTTTAGTTGGCAAAACTCCTACACAGAATCAGAAAACTCTTTACGAACTGATGAAGCCCTAAATTTAATTTTGGGAAAGATAGTTGATTCTAAGTTTGGAGTAAATAGAGGCAGTTTTTATACTCAAATTTTATTGACTGAGAATAATACAAATTTAGGCACTAACCCTGTAGTCGATTCAGTTATTCTATCATATTCTTATTCGGGTTATTATGGCGATTTGGATGAGTTTACAAGTTTAGAGGTTAATCAAATTTTAGAAGATATTTATAAAGACTCTATTTATTATTCAAATTCGTTTGAAATCGATTTTAATTCAGCTGATTTTGTTGATGCATTTTCACTATCAAATGACTCTGCAAATCCATTTATAAAGATTAATCTAAATGATCAATTTGGGCAGCAGATTTTGAACTTAGGAGCGCAAGGGAAGTTGGTAGATAATGAAACCTTTTTGCAAGCTTTTAAGGGAATTAGTGTTTTGGCTGAGGCATCAAATACTATGCTGTATATAAATCCTAACGGGACCAATTCATATTTGAAAATATATTACCACAATAATGAAAGTGGGACAGATACTTTATCCTTAGACTTTGAATTAGGCGGAGATGCGGCAAGAGTTAATCTATTTAATTCCAAACCTACATCTAATTTAAGCCAAGATGGTAAAATTTACATTCAATCTATGGCAGGTTATAAAGTGAAAATTTCTATCAATAATACGGAGAGTATTAAATCACTATTAGAGGGGAAAGTAATCAATAAAGTAACTATGAGTTTTGATGTTGAGAGCGGCTCTCAGTTAGAATATGAAGCTCACCAAAAATTAGTTTTAGTGCGTGTAAATGAGGAGGGAGACAATGTCTTTTTATCCGATTTTACTATTGAGGGAGAGGCACATTTCGGAGGTAATTTAGAAAATGATAAATATGAATTTAATATCACCCGATATTTCTCAGAATTATTACAAAACGATTCCTACAAGGAGCTTTATTTATTACCAGCTGGTGCAGCTGTAAACGCAAACAGAACAATTCTTACTAAGGATATCAAATTGCAAATTTACTATTCAGAATTATAAAATATGTGTGGAATTGTAGGCTATGTTGGTAGTAAGGAGGCATATCCGATTATCATCAAAGGATTAAAGCGTTTAGAATATAGAGGGTATGATTCCGCAGGTGTTGCAATTGGGAATTCTAATGGGATTTCTGTCATAAAACAAAAAGGAAAGGTAGCTGATTTAGAAGCTTATATTTCTGATAAAAATACTAATGGTTCAATTGGTATTGGACACACAAGATGGGCAACTCATGGAGTTCCTAATCAAGCAAATGCACATCCTCATACTTCAGGGGATGGTAAATTATCATTAATACACAATGGAATTATTGAAAATTATGACTCCATTAAGAAGGCTCTTATGGCAAAAGGACACGCTTTCGAAAGTGATACAGATACAGAAGTACTTGTTCATTTGATTGAAGAAATTAAAAATCATGAGGAAGTAAGTTTGTTTGAGGCAGTAAGAATTGCATTAACTGAGGTGGTAGGAGCCTATGCAATTATAGTTATGGAAAAAGGAGTAAATAATGAATTTATTGCGGCAAGAAAAGGGAGCCCTTTGTTAATTGGAGTTGGCAGGGATGAGTATTATGTAGCATCAGATGCTACACCAATTATTGAATATACTAATGAAGTAGTTTATCTTCAAGATGGAGAAATTGCTAGATTAAATTCTACGGATGCACTTGAGATTAAGACAATTGCCAATGAGGAAATAACTCCTTATATACATGAACTAAAACTTAGTTTAGATACTATTGAAAAGGCCGGCTTTCCTCATTTTATGCTAAAAGAAATTTATGAGCAGCCTAAAAGCATACTTGATACTTTGAGGGGAAGAATTGACCCAGAGACTAAGGAGGTGAAATTAGGAGGAATTCTTGATTACGAACAAAAAATTATAAATGCAGATCGTATTATTATTGTAGCTTGCGGTACTTCATGGCATGCAGGCTTAATTGGGGAACATCTAATTGAAGATTTGGTAAGAATTCCGGTTGAGGTGGAATATGCTTCTGAGTTTAGATATAGAAATCCTATTATAAGAGAAAGAGATGTTGTTTTAGCTATTTCTCAATCAGGAGAAACTGCCGATACCTTAGCTGCTATTGAACTTGCCAAAGAAAAAGGAGCCACTGTTTTAGGAATTTGTAATGTGGCAGGATCTTCCATACCAAGAATGACTCATGCAGGAATTTATACTCATGCTGGCCCAGAAATTGGAGTAGCATCTACTAAGGCATTCACCACTCAAGTTGTAGTGTTGGCATTAATGGCACTTAGGATAGGCAAGCAAAAAGGCACATTATCGAATACGAATTACCATCAACTTATTACTCAACTGGAACTTATCGCAGAAAAAATAGAAAAAGTATTAGCGACAAATAGTCAAATTGAGCTAATTGCTCAGCAATTTAAGGATGCTACTAATTTTCTTTATTTAGGCAGAGGATACAATTTCCCTGTTGCATTAGAAGGAGCTCTTAAACTTAAAGAAATTTCTTATATACATGCAGAAGGTTATCCTGCAGCAGAGATGAAACACGGGCCAATTGCTCTTATTGATGCTGAAATGCCAATAGTTGTTATTGCTACTAGAAAAGGAAATTATGAAAAAGTAGTAAGTAATATTCAAGAAGTAAAAGCAAGAGGAGGAAGGTTGATTTCCATAGTTACAGAAGGAGATAAAACGGTTAAAGAGTTATCGGATTATTGTATTGAAATTCCTAAATGTTTTAATGAACTTTCTCCACTTTTAACTAATATTCCATTGCAATTACTTTCTTATCATATTGCACTTTTAAGAGGATGTAATGTAGATCAGCCAAGAAATTTAGCTAAATCAGTTACGGTAGAGTAGGCTAGTTTTTCAGGCTGATTTCTATTTAGATTATTATTTTCTCAAAACAATAATACTCATTTTTGTTGGGCTTTAAATCAATTGTCCCTAATTTACTATAGCCCAATCTTCTGTAAAATTCCATAGCTTTTGGGTTGCCCGAATAAGTATCTAGCCGTATGGATTTTAGTCCTTTTTCTATAACCAACTTTTGTGTAAATAACATTAATTCTTTGCCAATTTTTTTATTCCAAAACTCTTCTTTAACTGCTAATCTATGCACTACTAAAAAAGAATCAGATGTATCTTCCCAATTAATATCTAAATAAGTTTTGTCTTGATTTTGATCTATATTTATTCCTCCAATAATTTCTGCTTTAATTTCAGCAACATAATAAGTTGCAGCCTGTAAATCAGCTCTTATAATTTCTGGATTAGGATAACTTTCATCCCACTGATCAATGCCATTTTTTATCATCCCTGCAACACAGGACCTGTACAGCTTCATGATGTTTTCTAAATCTGTTTTATCTGCTTTTCGGATTATCATTGTAGTAGTAAATTACAACCTCTGAGATCTGAATTGTCAAACCTTCCAAGCACTATAAAAGTTCCGTCTTCAAAAGTTTTTCCTAAATCTTGTGTTGCTATAAATGGGCAGGAATAAATATTGGCTAAATCAATGACATTGATTCCTCCAGTTTTGTTGTCACCGATTATTGATAAAGGGTCATTGGTGTCTCTTATGAGTATTTTTTTCCAAGGTGGAGATTTAAAAATACCCTCTCCATTAGAATAGCTTTGGGATAAGAGTTCGCTCATTCCATACTCTGAGTGAATAACATCTAAAGAAAAAGCGGCTTTAAGATTTTGGTGAAGTTCTTCTTTTAGCATTTCTTTTCTTTTCCCTTTTGTGCCACCTGTTTCAATAATTATAGTGTGCTCTAATTTTTGGGGAAACTGCTCCGCCAAATCCAAAAGAGCATAACTAACCCCAAATAAAATTGTTTTCTGACCTTCTTTTTCTAGTTTTTGAAGTCTCTTTGACAAACTTTCATAATCATTGAGGTAAAAACCACTTTGTTCGTGTTTACTTTTTGAAATCAAATCATCTACCATATAAATGAGTGAAGATCCTTCTCTTTCTCTATAGTTTGGAAGTAGAGATAAGATGCAATACTGTGTAATATCGCCATAAAATAGTTCGAATGCTTTTAGGTAAGATTCTCTATAAAGCAAAATATCAGAAACCAAGTGTTTGCTTTGATCTCCTGTTGTTCCGCTACTTAAAAATACTTCTTCTACGGCTCTGCCTTGGCAGATTATTTGCTCGGTTTTAAAAAAGGAAATAGGCAAGAATGGAATTTCAAATATGTTGTTAGGAGCTTTCCCTTTTAAGATTAGTGCTGCATATGGAGCATATATGGAATTGCTTTCCATTTGGTAATCAAAAATTGAGAGTGCCAACATCTCAAATTCTGCATCATTTTTTATGTCAAAAATTTCTTTTTGCATACGGCAAAATTAAGCCAATAAAAAAGGCGATACTTCTACAGTACCGCATTTTAATAAAATTCTTTTGTTAATTAAAATTTGTATTCAGAGTTTAAAAATAGTGTGTTTTCATCAACTTATTTTTCAGTAATGAATCACAGAAATTATAGCTTTATTTTTGTTGGGATTTTGGTGCTAAGGCATAACTTTTTTTCGAAAAAAATTTACTAACTAGTGCATATTTGATTTAGATAAATCTTAATTTTGCAAAATGAAATTATTAGTCTTTATTTTCTTTCTTTTTTTGCTAGACATGTACTTTTATTTGGGCACGGTTTCGGTAGTGAATAAGTTACTGAACAATCAAATTATTTATAAGATATTTTATTGGCTGATCTGCATATTAGCATACACAGGAATTATTTATATTGCAGTTACTTATACCAAAAAAACTCCAGCTATTCGTTTTAATAATAATTTTATATACACGAGTTTATTTTTTATTTTTTTCATCTCTAAATTTATTGGATCTATACCTTTATTGATTGATGATGTCGGACGAATATTTAGATATATTTTTACTTTTTTTAGTAGCTCTTCATCCGTACATGATATCAGTCGTTTAGATTTTCTAAAAAAATCAGCTCTTATAGTTTCGGGAACTTTATTCTCTACTTTATTAATTGGAATGAAATGGGGTAGGTATAATTTCAAAAAGAATTATCAAGATATTTCTATAAATGATTGGCCAGAAGCGCTTAATAATTATAAGATTGTTCAAATTTCAGATTTGCATTTAGGAAGTTTTAGTGATGTTACAAAATTAGAAGAGGTTGTTGAAATGATTAATGAAGAAAAGCCCGATATGGTTGTATTTACAGGTGACTTAGTAAATAATTACTATCATGAGGCACTTCCTTTTGTTGATACTTTAAAAAGGATAGAGGCAAAAGATGGAAAATTTGCAATTTTAGGTAATCATGATTATTGTGATTATGTGATGTTAAAAAGAGATTCCAAAGAATGGAAAGAAAATTTTAAAAATTTACTGGCACTAGAAAAAGAGGCTGGTTTTGATCTTTTATTAAATGAATCACGAGAGATATTTTTCGGTGACAATACATTTAATATTGTGGGAGTCGAGAATTGGGGAGCTGGTAATTTTAATAAAGATGGCGATTTAGATAAGGCAATGAATAATGTAGATCCTAATATTCCAACAATATTACTTTCTCACGATCCTTCTCATTGGAATAAAGTGGTTTTAAAAAGCTCGTATAACATTCCTCTACAACTATCTGGTCATACTCATGGTATGCAATTTGGTATTGAGATTCCAGGATTTAAATGGAGCCCTGCCCAATATAGATACAAAGAATGGGCTGGGCTGTATAAGAAAGGCGACAAACAAATATATGTAAACAGGGGATTAGGTCATCTTGGTTATGCAGGAAGGGTTGGAATTATGCCAGATATCTCAGTCTTAAATATTAAGAAAAAGATATAGATTGCTTAAGGTATTTACAAAAATTGAGAGTGTACAAAAGCAATGGGGAGCCATTAAAATCCCTGATTTTTTAAATATTAATTTTTTACAAGTTTATTATCAAAATCATCCTCATGTAAAGCACTTGTTTGTAGTGGATACTGATATGAGATTATATGCTCATATTTTTAAGATAACTTTTAATAAGACAAAAAATTATTTAAAGAGTAATTCAGTTGCTAATTTTTTTTTAAGTTTTATTAATTTTGATGTATTATATCTTACCAATTCTTACATTACTAATGTTCCTGCTTTTGTAAGTAATAAGGCGATTAATCTCAAGCAGTTACTTAATACTATAAAACATAATTATTCACTTATAGTTATTCCAGATTTTCTATTTGAAAAGATGATAGTTGAAGATGTTAACTATACAAAAATAGAGGTTGAACCAGAAATGGTTTTAGATATAAGAATAAATTGGAGTGGATTAGAAGATTATATCTCAGATTTAAAAAAGAAGTATAGAAATAAGGTAAAGAGTATCATTAAACAAACTAATAATTTAGAGATTAGAAATTTAGATTCAAATGATTTAGAAGTCTATGCAATGGACATGCAAACTCTCTTTAATCAAGTAGCAAGATCATCTCGATTTAAAGGTCCTGAGTTTAATACAGCTTCTTTTGTATCATTTGTTAGTAAAGGATTTATGAGTGTAGATGGATATTTTCTTAATGATAAGCTAGTTGGCTTTTCATCAGAGATACATAAAGAAGAAATGCTATATTCTTACTTTGTAGGATTTGATAAATCTTTAAATAAATCATTTCCTATATATGGAAGGATTTTACTAGAAAGTATCACTAGAGCAATTAAGCTAAAGAAAGAGCGGTTAATTCTTGGACGTACAGCAAACGAATTTAAGAGTAATTTTGGAGCTTATCCAATTAAATCTTTTGTCTATTTAAAAGTTGAAAATAGATTTTTAAGAGCTGTTCTTAGGCCTATCTACAGCAAATTAAGTGTAAGTAAGTGGATAATGAGGAACCCATTAAAAAGCAAAACCATCTCTGAGTAGCTTTATTTGTGGTGGTCTTTAGGCTGCCAGTTTCGAATTTTCTTTAGAGAACTATTTAGTCTTTAGATAAATTCTTCTAAAGCACAATTTCTTAATTTATATTTTTTTTAAACACCGTTTTCATTCTCTTTTGTTTTAAAAATAAAATACCTATTTTTACACAAAATCACGAAAACTGTGCTTACACATTTCGGGTTCATTAAAAAAAGTAAAGAAATCTTTTAATGTAAATATGTGTGACAGGCGAAACCGAAAAGCCATACGAGTAGGAAAAACTAAATAATAAAAAGAATGGAAAATTTAATAAATTTAGCACAAATAGTTGTTGCAATATCTGTTTTATTTGTTTGGACTTTTAGGATGCAGAATGTTTTGAAAGAATTCGAACAATTTGGATTAAGTGATTTAATCCGAAATCTTGTAGGGGCTACAAAAATATCTTTAGCTACATTACTTATTGTTGGTATTTGGTGTTCATCATTAGTGCTTATTCCTTCCATTCTTATGGGTATGTTTATGATAGCCGCTCAATATTTCCATTTCAAGATTAAAAATCTATTGATAAAACATCTCCCATCTCTAATTCTTTTGATTTTATGTGCTTTTATAGCATATTCATCAATTTAATAAATAAGTATGAACTTACTTTCAATATGTATTTTAATATCAAGTTTTTCTTTTTTTGCATATGCTTATTCCTATTTTAAAGCACCGCACATGAAAAATGAATTTAAGCGATTCGGCATAGAAAAAATGGGCTTAGCAATCGTTATATTAGAAATTATTGGAGCTCTAGGTTTGTTAGCAGGACTTAAATTTAATTTTATTCTAATTGTTTCATCTTTTGGACTTGCATTACTAATGTTTGCCGGCATAATTGTAAGAATGAAGCTAAAGGATAACATTTGGATTACTTTCCCAGCTTTGTTTTATATGCTTTTAAATGGATATATATTTTTGTTATCAATAAAGTTGCAGATTTGAACAACTAAACAACAGAAAAAACTCTTAAAATAATTAAAATAAAACCCACTTTTCAGTGGGTTTTGTTTTTGTGTGCATCTCGCTCAATAGTTCGAACTTTTTTAGAGAATTATTATCTTAGAAGAGTCTAAATAATTTCATAACTTGCTTAATAAATTATGTATTGTATATTTTAATTTGATCGCTATTTATAACCCACTTTTCAGTGGGTTATGTATTTTTAAGTCGAGTTACTAGATAAAAAGAGAGCTTTAAAGTTCTCTTTTGCATTTTCGAATCCTTCCTTTAGTGAAAATTATGATGTTCTAAAAATTGAATATATACTTAATATTTACTTAACAATAGGTTCTAAAAATTAACATTCAATTAAAGGTTTAACAAGCTTAAATTAATAAATAATTTCAATATCAAGAATATGTTTGCACCAAACAAAAAAGTATGATAAACACTCTAATAACTAGCAGCAATAATCAATTAGTTGATTACTTAGAGGATATCATTAATTCGTCTATTAAAACAAAAATTACTACTTGTAATAATGGGTATGAAAGTTTAACTTATATCCAAGAGAGTAAGCCTGATCTTATGATAGTAGATATAGATCTTAATGATATAAATGGTATAGAACTATTTCAAGAATTACAGAAAAAAAATATTACCTCTCATAAAATACTTTATTCAAATAAACATGAAGATTACATTGAAGTAGCAGCATATGATTCTGGTGTAGATGATTTTGTTACAGACAAAATTAAAAAACATGTACTGCAGAAAAAAATTATTCAAATTTATTCTAGATTACAAAAAAATAAAGAACTAACTTATTATAACTCATTAATAATTGACAGGGCAAAGTTTATAATATCGGATAAAAATGATGATTATTTTTTACCTAAGAAACAATTTTTGATGTATGCATTATTATGTGAAAATCCAGGTAATGTTTTTAGTAGAGAAAAAATATATAGAAGCGTGTGGGGAGAAGAAATGCCTTTTAATAATAGAACAGTTGATGTTCATATCAGGCAAATAAGAAAAATTTTACCAAATAATAATTTAACAACATATAGAGGTATCGGATATAAAGTGGCAAGTATAAAATGACAAGAAAGCAACTGCTAATGATTATCACATTCATTTTAATTGTTATGGCAATCATAATTTATTAGAATAATTAACTGCAAAAACAACAAAAACAACAAAAATAAAAACAACAAAAACAACAAAAACAAAAAAAATGAAAACAACAAAAACAAAAAAAATGAAAACAACAAAAAAAATTACAATTATGAAAAACATGAAAAAACTGATGTACCTATCTTTAGGTGTACTATTTTTGAGCGCATGCTCTAAAAGTAGTGATAATGACCCTCTAAAATCTTGGGATTGCATTGACGGAGGGTGTGTTGAACTAGCAGGTACAAATGGAGTGTACGCTTCATTAGCTTCTTGTCAAACTGCTTGTGGAGAAACGCCAATTCAAACTGAATATTCAGGTCAAATTACTGAAGATGTTACTTGGACTAATGACAACATTTATGTATTAGATGGAAGAGTTACTGTTATAAGCGGTGTTACCTTAACTATTGAGGCTGGTACAGTAATTAAAGCTGAAGGGGGACAAGATGCTGATGCTTCATGTTTACTTATTGCTAGAGGAGGAAAGTTAATGGCTAATGGAACTGCAAGCATGCCTATTATTTTTACATCTATTGCAGATGATATTTCTAATTCTCATCCTAGCTATCCAGGTTTTGTTAATTTAAATGAAACACAAGATAATTTATGGGGAGGAGTTTTAATTTTAGGAAATGCTCCTATTTCTGCGGCTAGCTCTGAAGTGCAAATTGAAGGAATTCCTGCCTCTGACGCTAATGGCTTATATGGTGGTTCCAATGCTTCTGATAACTCAGGTTCATTAACTTATGTTCAAATCCGTCATGGAGGTACAAGCATAGGTGAAGGTAATGAGATTAACGGCTTAACCTTAGGAGGAGTTGGATCTGGAACTACACTAAATTATATTGAAGTTTTAGGAAATCAAGATGATGGATTTGAATTTTTTGGAGGAACTGTTGATGCTTCTAACTTATTAGTTTGGGGACAAGGTGATGATGCCTTTGATGTTGACCAAGCATACAGTGGAACAGTAAATAATTTTTTAGGTATATTAATTGATGGCGATCAGGGGTTAGAAATAGATGGCTGGGAAGGAACTCTACAAGCTGACTTTACTCTTATGAATGGGACAATTATAGGAGCTGAAGGATTAAAAAATAACTGTGGAACATTTAAAAGCAAGGCTTCTGGAAGTGTTTCTAATATGCTATTTAAAAACATGAAAGAGGGGGCATACTTAAAAGTAGATGCTGGTGCGACAGGTATTACATTTAGTAATATTTCATTTGAAGCTGGTTATACCCAAACATTAACTGATGGTTTAGGAACAACCAATTTTAATGATAATAATAACGGCACTGGTGGAGCTAATTTATCAAAGTTTGATGGTTGGTCATGTGCTGGCAAACAGGGCGCATACTAAACATCAAAAATCTCTTAAAAAGAAAGCCCTTAGCTCAGGGCTTTTTTTTTAAGATATAAAAGAAATATTAAATAAAAGTTAAGTTAATATAAATTTAGAAATCAGATAATAGTGAAATATATTTACACAATAGGATTAATTGTATTACATCTAATAGCCTACAGTCAAAATGGGATTGTTAAAGGTACTATTATTGATGAAACTGGAGAGCCAATGTTTGCGGCAAATATTGGTATCGCAGGAACAAGTTATGGAGCATCTACTGATTTTGATGGGAAATTTCAAATAAGTGCGCCTGCAGGAACCTATACACTAACAATATCCTTTATTGGATACAATCCTATTCAGGTTACTGATGTAATTATTAAATCAGATAATGTGAATGTTTTAAAATTAATTCAATTATCAGCAAATGCTATAAGTTTAAATACTGTTACTATATCTGCTGTTGTTGAAAGAAGCACTGAGAGCGCTTTATTAACTGTTAAAAAGAGATCACCAATTTTAATGGATGCAATTTCATCTCAATCATTTAAAAAATCTGCAGATGGAAATGCAGCTGCTGCTGCTAAAAGAATTCCTGGGGTCTCTATAGAGGGAGGTAAATATGTATATATTAGAGGCCTTGGTGATAGATATACTAAAACTCAGTTAAATAGCATGGATATACCAGGTTTAGATCCTGATAGAAATGCAATTCAAATGGATATTTTTCCAACAAATATTATTGATAATATAAAAATTTTAAAATCTTTTTCAGCAAATCTTCCAGCTGATTTTACTGGTGGAATTGTAGATGTTGAAACAAAATCTTTTCCTGATGTTGCATTTTCAAACTTTTCTATTGGACTAAATTATAATCCTTCATCTTCATTTAACTCTAACTTTTTATCCTATGATGGAAGTTCTACAGATTTTCTAGGTTTTGATGCAGGAGTAAGAGCACTTCCTGTTTCTACAAATGAGATTACTCGGCCAATTGATATTATAACTGACCGTGATAGAATGTTGAATATTAACAATTCATTTTCAAAAAATCTTTCAGTTTCAAAAAAAATGAGTCTAATTGATGGAAGTTTTTCATATTCTTTTGGAAATCAAATGTTATTAAAAAAACATAAATTAGGATACATAGGCGCTTTTTCATATAAAAAAACATTTGAATTTTATAACAATAAAATTGAAAATAGATGGGAAAAAAATCCTGATTCACTAATTTTCAATCTAGATGCTAATAAAAAAACTACTGGTCAACTTGGTGTAAATAACGCTTCTGTTTCTTTAATGGGAGGTGCTAGTCTTAAAGTTGAAAACTCATCTTACAAAATTAATTTATTACACCTTCAAAATGGTGAATCAAAAGCAGGTTTATTTGTATCTCAAAATTTTAAAAGTAACGTAAATACTGTAAAAACAGATATTTTAGATTACTCAGAAAGGTCTTTAACTAATTTACTTCTTGAAGGCAACCATACATTTAATGACAATAAATTAGTTTACAATTGGAAGATTGCGCCAACATTATCAAAGATTAGAGATAAAGATGTTAGAGAAATCCCTTATGAAGTTATAATAAATGGTACTGACACTGGGTATATAATTGACCCAAGTAATGCAGGTAGTCCTACTAGAACATGGAGATATCTGGATGAAATGAATTTTGCTGTTTCTAATAATTTGCTTTTTAACCACTCAATTTTAGGCAGGGAAGCTAAATTAAATACTGGCATTTACTATACTTATAAAGTAAGAGAATATAATGTAATAAAATATACCTTAACTGGAGAATCTAATACATATACTGGTAGACCAGATGAATTAGTGAATGAATTATCAATTAATAATTTACCTGGTGGTTTTTTTCATTCTGGCGGTTCACAAATTAGCAATCAATATACAGGAGTTCAATTTAATATTGCCCCTTATTTTTCTGAAGAATTCTATCTTTTACCGTCTTTAAAAACAATAGCAGGATTAAGAATTGAATATTACAATCAATTTTTTACAGGAGAAAATCAAGAAAATGAAGTATATAATAATGTTAAAGTTATTGATGACTTAGGTTTTTATCCTACTTTAAATCTTGTTTATGAATCTAATAACCAAAGAAAATTAAGATCAGCTTTTTTTCAAACAACTGCAAGGCCTTCATTTAAAGAAAAATCTTTAGCTCAAATCTATGATGTTATTTCCGGAACTACTTTTAATGGGAATATAGATTTGTTGCCAACTAGAATTAATAATTTTGATTTAAGATATGAATTATACGGTGAAAAAAATAATTCTGCAACATTTAGCTTTTTTTATAAAAGATTAGAGAATGCAATTGAATTAACAAAATTTAAATCAGATGAAGATAATATTCAACCTGTAAATGCGAAGTCTTCTGATATAAAGGGGCTTGAATTTGAAGTAAAATCAGAACTTAAATTTATTTCCGATATTATAAATTCTTTTAGTTTCAGTTTTAATACCTCATTTATTTCTTCAAGAACATATTTATTTGGAGATGAATTATCATCTAAAGAAGATAATTTAAGAGATGGAGAGTCTCTCACTAATAATGACGATATTCAAGACAGGCTTTTTGACGCTTTAGGCATATCAAAAAATAATAAGCCTTATAGAGTCATGCAAGGACAAGCCCCATATCTGATTAACGCTGGTTTTAACTATACAAATACTGAAAATAATCTTGAACTTGGAATTTTTTATAATGTTCAAGGAAGAACTTTGTCTGTTGTTTCAATTAATAGGGAGCCAGATATTTATTCTTCTCCATTCCATAGTTTAAACTTAAGTGTAAGTAAAAAGCTAGGTGTTAAAAATAGAATGACAATAAGTTTTGGCTCGAAAAACATTTTAGATTCTAAAAAGCAACTAATTACCGACTCTTTTAATGCACGAGAAGAAATTTATAGCAGTTATGATTACGGAAGAGAGTTTTATTTTACTTTATCTTATAACTTAAAATAGCATTAATAATAGTTTACTAATGTATTTTCAGATATTTAGTAAATAAAGAATGAGCAAAAAATTTAAATTTATAAAAACTATAATACCGAAAGATTTTTATTTTTAAATATATCTTTTCACATTTAATAATTATTTGATAACATTTTGGTAAAATATAAAAGTCTATAACTGAGTACTTTTGTCATAAATAAAAAATGATGGTTTTAGAAATAACATATTGTGCAAGCTTCCTTTTATTAATAATAACTCAAGTAATTAAAGACAGAAAAGAGCATAAAAAATACTTCAAAAAAAGACATTGTTAGTAGGCCTTAGTGCACTAAGGTTCATTGGTTAAATAACTCCGAAAACAATTAAAAGAACTTATTCTTTTTGTCTTTTTGTATAAAAAACACTTATGAAATAGGTGTTTTTTTTTGTAATATATACATAGTGGGCCTCTCTTGCCATAGTTCGAACTTTTTAATAAAATTCTTTTGTTTATTAAAATTTGTATTCTAAGTTTAAAAATAGTGTGTTTTCAGCTTCTGATCCTTCAGCTGAATCAGTCCAAGATTGCAAGTTTAATGCAACAGTAACACCTTTTGCCATTTTTCTTTCAATACCGTAAACAGTAAAGCTCCCCTGCTCTTTTGTTTTTGAAGCATCATCATGTCTTGCAAAAACAGTGTA
Source organism: Chryseobacterium gleum (assembly GCA_945865535.1). Taxonomy (GTDB): domain Bacteria; phylum Bacteroidota; class Bacteroidia; order Flavobacteriales; family BACL11; genus BACL11. Next base: position 73,309 of record CAMBDW010000002.1, read on the forward strand.
TTTGTCCGACATTTTGTAGGCTCCATAAATAGACATCATATCTTGTTCAGCATCTTTAACATTACCAGAGTTTCTCATCATATTAGTTTCGGCTCCAATTGTAATGTTGTTGCTGGTGTAAGAAATTGCACCTGTGGTAATTGTTTGAGAGGCGCTCATATCATCATATAATGGTCTTGGCGAAAGATCTTGTTGCACTCTTAAGGATAAACTTTCATTAACTTTATAGGTTAGTCCTAATCCTCCTCTAAACAATCCGTTTGAATCTTGGAGTTTATTGAATCCTTCTCCATTTATTACCTGTGCATCCAAACTGATTTTATCAGAAAATGTATAATCTGTCGTAACTCCAACATCAGCAGAACTTGCCCATTTGTATTTATCTAGAGCAGATTTTTCAACATATCTTCTTCCCCAAGCTCCCTCCATAAACTTGAAATTTTTTGTTCCAACCATTCCAAAGTTAATACTTAGTTCATCACAAGCTTTCCATTGTAAAGATGCAATTTTTAAAAATGCTGTATATGAACTTCCCTCATCATTTTTACCTACATCAAAAGTAATTTCAGTTGAGAATTGGTCATCTATTTTGTACGAATAGCCTAAGTAGGCTCTTTTAATTTCAAATGCTTTAAATGCATTTTCATCTTCTTCTGTTGACATGTCATAATTGAAATTAGAGAAGATTTTAACTGAAGGCTTTCCTTCTTGGGCAGAAGCACTAGCTACTGTGATAAATGCTGCGCTAAGTAATAAAATTGTTTTTTTCATAGTTTTTTAAAATTTAATTTTCATCAAAAGTATAAAGTTATTATGAAGTTAATATTATTTTATTGCACTATTTGTGTTAAGCTATTGTTAATTTATTAGTATTCTTTTTATATAAAGAAAGTCTTTGAAATGCCAAAATAATCCAGTTAAGCGGAATCCATCTGCTTTTCAAATATTTATGCCTGTAATTACTTATTTTTTTTGTGCTTAACAACTTTAGATTCGATAGAAAAAATTAGTTCTTCAGAAATATTTTTTGTTAAATCACCAACACTCTCTAATTTCCTTACACTTGACAATAAAAAAAACAATGCTTTTGCATCTTTTTCATTGTAATTTTTAATTATATTGCTACTGCCTTCTTTATTAATAGCATTTAATAATTCATCTTGTTTAAATACTTTCCGAGCAACAGCGGTATCTTCATTTTCAAAAGCTTCTATAACATTTTCCATCATCGCTTTACATTGACCAAACATTTCAGTAATTCGCACATCATTGATAGCGTTTTCTGGAAATGGGGTGGTTAAATCATTAACATAAGCAGCAATACCATCTGCAATGTCAGCTATTCGTTCTAGTTCATGATTGATTTTAAATACGGATAAGACAAATCGCAAATCAATAGATATCGGAGAGTGTAATGCTAAAATATTTTCACAATCTTTATCAATTTTTAATTCCAAAGCATTAATACGTTTCTCTGAATTAGAAATTTCAGAAGCGATATCTTTATCGAAATTTAAAAAAGCCTGCTCGCTTTTAACTAATTGGTTATTTACGGCTAAGAACATACTTAGTAGCTCTTGTTTTAAGTCTTTTATTTCTTGTTCTATTAGTTTCATATTTTTAAAATTATCCGAATCTACCAGTAATGTAGTTTTGAGTACGTTCTAATTTAGGGTTTTTGAATATTTCTTCTGTTTTGCCGAATTCTATTAAATCGCCCATATAGAAAAAAGCAGTATTATCGCTTACGCGATTGGCTTGTTGCATATTGTGAGTAACAATTATAATAGTATAAAATTCTTTTAATTCATCTATTAGCCCTTCAATTTTTGCTGTTGCAATAGGATCTAATGCTGAGGTTGGTTCATCCATAAGTAACACAGAAGGTTCAACTGCTAATGCGCGAGCGATGCATAAACGTTGTTGTTGGCCTCCAGATAAAGCCAAAGCAGATTTTTGCAAATCATCTTTTACTTCATCCCATAGAGCTGCCTGGGTTAAAGATTTTTCTAGTCTTTCGTTAAGAAAGGTTTTATCTTTTATTCCTTGAATTTTGAGGCCATAAATCACATTTTCATAAATACTTTTTGGAAATGGATTAGGTTTTTGAAATACCATTCCTATTGTCTTTCTTAATTCGTCTACTTGTACGTTATTGCTGTAGATGCTTTGTTCATTCATCAAAATTTCTCCTTCCATTCGAAATGATTCTATATAATCATTCATTCGATTAAAGGTTCGCAACAAAGTAGATTTTCCACACCCCGAAGGCCCTATAAATGCAGTTACACTATTTTTTTCTACATCCATATTAATGTTTTTTAAAGCGTGCATAGTGTCATAATATACATGAACTCCTTTTACATTAAAGATATTTTGGCGTACTTTTCTCATAATTTTTTACCAGCTAATTTTCTTTTGCCATTTATTACGAATATAAACTGCTATTCCATTCATCACAAATGTAATTAATAATAATATAATAATTGCTGCAGCTGCATTAATAGTGAATTCATGTTGTGGACGCGAAATCCAATTAAAAATTTGCATAGGCATAACCGTAAACTCATCCATTGGTGATGATGGCGCAAATGGCACATAAGCTAATGCCCCAACTACAATAAGAGGAGCTGTTTCTCCAATCGCTCTAGATAATGCTAAAATTACTCCTGTTAAAATACCACCCATAGAGGCTGGTAGCAATTGATGCCAAATAGTCTGCCATTTGCTTGCTCCTAGTGCAAAAGAGGCAGCCTTAATACTTGGTGGTACTGCTCTAATTGCTTCTCGTGTAGATACAATGACAATTGGTAAAATAAGTAAGGCAAGAGTAAATGATCCAGCTAAAATGCTATTTCCCATCTTAAATACACGTACAAAAATTTCTAAACCTAATAAACCATAAATAATAGAAGGAACACCGGCTAAATTAGAGATGTTTAATTCTAATAAAGATGCTAATTTGCCTTTCTTTACGTATTCTTCCAAATAAATTGCAGCGGCTAGGCCTATTGGAAGAGCTATGATGGAAGTAAAAGTTAGTATCCAAAGTGTTCCAATCCATGCAGTAAAAATTCCAGCTTTTGCAGCTTTTCTAGATGGTAGATTTTTCATGAATTCCCAATCAATTCTAGCTAAACCATCTATTAAAATATTACCAATAAATATGGCAAGTATTACTAGCCCTAATAGAGTACAGGTGATACCTATATATTCAAAGATTTTGTCTTTAACTCTATTTTTTACTGAATTAGTCATATTGCTCTCTGAATTTCATTCTTATCCAATAACTAATGTTGTTTAATATAAAAGTAAAAACAAAAAGTGCTATACCTGCTGCAAAAATGGTTTTATATTCTAAGGTCCCATGGGGGACATCTCCTAAGCTAACTTGTACAATATAAGTTGTAATAGTCTCGATAGGAACCAATGGATTAGCTGTTAATCTTGGTTGTTGACCAGCAGCAATAGCTACAATCATAGTCTCTCCTATAGCTCTAGAAAAAGCGAGTATTACTGATACAATAATTCCTGATGATGCTGCTGGAACCATTACTTTAAATGAGGTTTGCAAACGAGTAGAGCCTAATCCGTACGCAGCATCACGCAAAGATTTTGGTACAGCTTGTAGCGCATCTTCACTCAAGGAACTAATAAATGGAATAATCATAATCCCCATTACAATTCCAGCAGATAATGCATTAAAACCAGCCATACTTGGAATTAGTTTCTGTAAAAAGGGAGTTACTACGACAAGAGCAAAAAATCCATAAACAACTGTTGGGACTGCTGCTAATATTTCTAATAATGGTTTTGCTGTTTTTCGAAATCCATTTGGAGCATATTGGCTCAAGTAAACAGCAATAATTAAGCCCACTGGCAATGCTATGGATACTGCAATAAAAGTGGTAAGAAGTGTTCCACTAAGAAGAGGCATGATGCCAAAATGTTTATCAGCAAATAATGGAGTCCATTGAGTATCTGTTAAGAAATCTTTTAATGGGACCTCTTTGAAAAAGGAGATACTTTCGAAAAGTAAAATCCAGATAATTCCAATAGTGGTCATGATGGTTATAAGTGCACAACCTTTTAGTATCCATTCAATAAATTTTTCTGACTTCTTACTCATATTAATTAATGCAGAAATCCTGACAACTAAAAGTTGTCAGGATTTAAAGAAAAGCTATTCTTAAGCAATTCTAAAAAATAGGTTATAATTATTTTGTTTTAAAATATTTTTTAATAAAATCAGCATATTTTGTTTTCTCTAATGCATACTCATCATTAGTTAAAGGAATAAAACCTACTTCCGCTACTAATGAAGGAGCCATATCTAAATAGTAATTTACAAATTCGTTAATTTCTGCATTCTCAGCAGCTTTACTACTAACATAAATAAAAATTGGTCTTGATAATGGGGCGTAGGTTCCGTTACTAACCGTTTCCATTGAAGGAGCTATAACCCCGCTGCCATTATCAATCCCTACTAATTTTAATTTATCTTTATTCTCTTGATAGTAAGCTAGTCCAAAAAAACCTAGACCATTTTTATCAGTAGAAATACCTTGAACTAGTACATTATCATCCTCAGAGGCAGTGTAGTCTCCACGAGTACCCACATCTTTCCCACATATTACTTCTGCAAAGTAATCGTAAGTTCCTGACGCAGTACCTGGACCAAACAAATGTAATTCTTCATGGGGCCATCCCTCACGAATTTGATCCCAGTACAGGATAGTTCCTTGAGCTGCTGGGTTCCATATTTTATTTAGTTCTGCTGTTGTAAAATGATCAACCCAAGTGTTTTTTGGGTGTACTAGTACCGCTAAACCGTCATAAGCGACAGAAAGTCCAATATGATCAATATTGTTTTGAGAACAAGCATCAGCCTCTTTGCTTTTTATTAATCTAGAAGCATTACAGATGTCTATTTCCCCTTTTCCAAATTGTTTGAATCCACCACCAGTACCTGAAACTCCAATAGTAACTTTTACAGCCGGTTGATCGGCTCTAAATTCCTCAGCTATTGCCTCAGTAATTGGGTAAACTGTAGAAGATCCATCAATTCTGATACTTCCACTTAATGCTGCTTTTTCGTTGCCACCTCCGCATGCAAACAATAATATTGTTCCGAATGCTAATCCAATTTTTCCAAATTTTTTCATTTAAAGTAAGTTTATATTAAACATTAATTAATCAAAACTTTTAGAATTAATCTTACTTGTTTTGTTGGCACAAAAATGTTGTATTAAATCTAATTCAGTATTAATTAGATATCAATTTAATATTATCAAATTGTTAAGTTTTATTATTAAGTGATAAATTATTTTTTAATCCAATAATAAATTTTTAAATTTGTTTAATTGGTTAAATTTTCTAAAATATATTGCGGAAAAGTAAGTTAAAGTTAAGAATTTGTTAACTAATTGTTAAGCTTTAAAATGGATGTATTATCTTGCCTGCTAGTCATTACCTTTGTCCAAAATTAATTAAATATGAAAGTATTAATTGTAGATGATGAAAAAGACATCTTAGAGTTTTTGTCTTACAATCTTGAAAAAGAAGGTTTTATAGTACATACAGCATTAAATGGTAAGAGTGCAATAGAAAAAGCAAAAAAATACAAGCCTGATTTAATTATTTTGGATGTAATGATGCCTGAGATGGATGGAATTACAACTTGTCAAGAGATTAGATCAATACCTGAAATAAGTAATACCTTAATATTATTCTTAACAGCCAGATCAGAGGAGTATTCAGAGTTGGCAGGCTTTGATGCCGGAGCGGATGATTATGTTGCCAAACCTATCAAACCTAAATTATTAATTAGTAGAATAAAGGCGCTTTTAAAACGAAATATGATTAAAGGATCTACCAAAAATATACAAATAGGCAATATTGAGATTGACAGAGAAAAATTCTCGCTCTTATACAACAAAGAGGAGATCCATTTGGCAAGAAAAGAATTTAATTTGCTGTATTATTTAATGACGATTCCTGGCAAAGTATTTACAAGAGAAGATATCATATCTGAGATATGGAAAGATGCTTTTGTGGGAGATAGAACTATAGATGTTCATGTTCGTAAGATAAGAGAAAAAATAGGAGATAAGTATATTAAAACTGTTAAAGGAGTAGGATATAAATTTGATTTATAGTGAGGATTAATACTCCCTTTAAGATTGCTGTATTTTTAAGCATAGTGATTTTCGCATTCGCCTTAGTAATCTTCTATATAGTTGATGATGATTTGAATATCATTTTCAGTTTCATAGTATTTTTCTTAGCTACAATTGTACTTATTTATTACATAGTGAAGCGTTTTTTTCATGAAAGAATTAAAGTAATCTATAAGAATATTTATAAGTTTCAATCGGCTTCAAATGCTTTAGAACTAGATATTAATAAAGTTGAAAAGCAAGCAGAAGATTGGGCAGATGCAAAAGAAGAGGAGCTAAATACTTATAAAAGAGATGAAAATTTCAGAAGAGAGTTCATTGGCAATGTTTCCCACGAACTTAAAACGCCCATTTTTAATATTCAAGGTTATGTTCAAACTTTAATTGAAGGGGGTTTATATGATGAGAAGATTAATATGAAATATCTTGAAAGGGCCAATAAAAGTGTTGATCGTATGATTAATATTGTAGAAGATCTTGAGCTTATTTCAGCTTTAGAGACCCAGGAGAATTTGCTCGATATTCGACCATTTAACCTAGTGGAACTTATAAAAGAATTGTTTGAAGCTTTTGAGATGAAGGCTAGCCAAATGAATATAAAATTAGAATTAAATAATGAGGCTAATTCTGAAATGGTAATGGGAGATCGAAATAAGATTCAGCAAGTTTTTTTAAATCTTCTTAGTAATTCCATCAAATATGGCAAACAAGGAGGCAAAACAAAAGTTCAATTATTTGATATGGAGGAAAGTATCCTTATTGAAGTTGCAGATAATGGTATAGGAATTGAATCAGCATCTTTAAATCGAATTTTCGAAAGATTCTATAGAGCGGATAAAAATAGATCTAGAGAGATTGGAGGCACTGGTCTTGGATTAGCAATTGTTAAACATATTCTAGAAGTGCATAACCAAACTATTAGTGTAAGAAGCACAAAAGATGTAGGCTCTACCTTCTCTTTTATTTTAGAAAAGGCTAAATAATTCTTCCCAATTAGTTTTTGGAGTGTTTAGCTTGGAAAAGCCAGCGAATTTTTTACTTTCCATAATTCCTTTTTCAAAATCAAATTGATCTTGATTTTGATAATAGCAGATTTTCTTTTGATGAAATAGTTGGGCTAAGTATTCTTGCTCTGTTTGACCTGGAGTTGGTATAAAGAAAGCTCTTTTCATAAGTTTTGCCAAATCCATTATTGTGGAATAACCAGGACGGCATATTACAAGCTCTGATTCTAAAATAACCTTATTTAAATCACTTGCATTTAAATGTGATATTATACTGAGATTTCCTATTTGTTCCGTATTGCTTAACTCAGGCTTTCCTAATACAATAAGCGATTTTTCTTTTCTTTCTTTTAGAGCCTTTACCAATTTCTTTTCCAATATTGTTCTTTGAGGTTCAGGTCCTGAAACTAGTGCCAAAAAATCATATTTTTTTTCAGTGTCTTGATATTCAAACCGAGATTGAGCCCCTATATATATAGTATTATTGGGCAGTATATTTGGGCCAGATAAATTGCCAGCTAAATTATTCTCTTTGTCATCCATTACCCAGAGGGCATCAAATTTATTGATGTATTTATAATTAAAGCCTTGAATTTTTTTAGTAAAATAAGGGCTCTGAATTTCTAGCTGATGAGTAATAAATACACAAGGGACTTTGCTAGTGTAAAGTCCAAAACGGTTGTCCGAAATTACCCCATCAATTTTGTAATCTTCAACAATACTATTTAGGGCACTATTTTCTTTTTTGATATTCCATAAAAGTTTTGGAGCTTGCAAAAGCATGCTTATGTGCATTGGTAAATAGCGGGGATATTTTATGTTATACCCTTCAAAACGAATAATTTCTAGCTTTGGGAATTCTGCACTTAAAAGGTGCAGGGGTCTACTATCGGCAGCTATTACTACTTCATAATCATGATTAATTAATGCTTTAATAATAGGGATGCATCTTGTGGCGTGCCCTATACCCCAATCTAGTGGGGCTATTAAAATTCGTTTTTTTGTTTTCACAGGCCGAAAATAGTTAAAACAAAGTATTTTTGTATAAAAATTAAAATTTTGGCAAAAAATAAATTAAAAAAGTTTGCTCAAATGGAGACTTTCCCTCATGTCGAGCAGCCTGATTTACAGTTGTTAGAAAAAGGATATGACTTAAAGGGAAATTGGAAAAAGAATTTTTTTAAAAATGAAAATCCATTGGTTTTAGAGCTGGGATGTGGAATGGGAGAATATAGTGTGGGACTAGCTGAAAAATTTCCAGAAAAAAACTTTTTAGGAATAGACATAAAAGGAGCAAGAATTTGGCAAGGAGCAGCTGCAACAGTAGCAAAAGAATTAAAAAATGTTGGATTCTTGCGTATTCGCATTGATTGGATTGAAAAATGTTTTGCAAAAAATGAAGTAGATGAGATTTGGCTTACTTTCCCTGATCCTCAACTTAAAAAAAGAAGGGGCACAAAACGATTGACTCATCCCAATTTTTTAGAAAGATATAAAAATATATTAAACAAGAATGCTCCTATTCATTTAAAGACAGATAGTCAATTTCTACATGGTTTTACTCTAGGTATAATTGCTGGAGAAAAACATATTTTAGAAGATAGTACCCATGATTTGTATGGATCTGTAGTTCCAAGAGAGCATATGGAAATTAAAACCCATTACGAGCAAATTTATTTAGATAAAGGGGTGCCAATTACTTATTTGAGGTTTCGATTAAAATAATATAAAAAGATAATTTCTTTTTTAAAAACTCGAGTTAAAACATTTATCTTTACAACCAATATTTTAGCCAATGAAACTTACCAAGGAAGTTATTTTAGCAGCACTATCAAATATCACATTACCAAATGAAGGAAAGAGTATTGTTGAGAGTGGAGCTATTAAAAATGTTCATATTTTTGGAACTGATGTGGAGCTTGATGTGGAGATTCAAATCCCAACATTACAATATAAAAAAAGGGTTGAGGTCGACTGTATTAAAGCCATACATGATCATGCTTTTGAGAAGTCAAAAGTAAAAGTCAACCTGATTGTTAATGCTCCTAAAAAAACGATTGAGATAAAAGGAAATGCTATTCCTGGGGTTAAGAATATTATTGCCATTTCTTCCGGTAAAGGAGGAGTAGGGAAATCAACTATAGCTGCTAATTTTGCGGTTAGTTTAGTCGATTTAGGTTATAAAGTGGGGGTAATAGATGCTGATATTTATGGGCCCTCTATGCATATTATGTTTGGCTTGGAAGGGGCAGTTCCTGAAGCTATAAATATTGATGGAAAATCAAAAATTAAACCCTTGGAAAGTTATGGAGTAAAGTTACTTTCTATAGGTTTTTTTGCCCAAAGCCAACAGGCTGTAGTATGGAGAGGTCCTATGGCTTCAAAAGCATTAAATCAATTACTTTGGGATACTCATTGGGGCGAGCTTGACTTTTTGGTGGTGGATTTACCTCCTGGCACTGGAGATATTCATTTGTCTTTAGTTCAATCTATTCCTTTAACCGGAGCAGTTGTAGTAAGTACTCCTCAAAATATTGCTCTTGCTGATGCTAGAAAAGGAGTAAATATGTTTCAGATGGAAAGTATTAATGTTCCTGTTTTGGGTATAGTAGAGAATATGGCTTATTTTACTCCTGAGGAGTTGCCAAATAACAAATATTATATTTTTGGAAAAGAAGGAGCTAAAGGTTTAGCCGAGCAATTGGAAATCGAACTTTTAGCTCAAATTCCTTTAGTTCAATCGGTCAGAGAAGCTGCAGATGCAGGAAGACCAGCTGTATTGCAAGGGACTACTCCTATAGCTTTAGAGTTATTAAGCATGACAAAAAATATATTAGCATCAATTACTAAGAGAAATACTAATTTAGCACCAACAAAAGCTGTAGAGTTAACCAATTCAAAAGGCTGCTCAACTAAATAAAATAGCATGGGAATTATTACAAACAAAAAAATTATTGCTAAGATTGAAAATGCACTTACAGAAATTCGACCTTTTTTAGAGAGTGATGGTGGGGATATCCATTTTGTAGAATTAACAGATGATTGGGTAGTAAAAGTAAAACTTGTTGGCTCTTGTAGTAGTTGCAATATCAGCATGATGACTTTAAAAAATGGAGTGGAAGTTGTTGTAAAAAATGCTGTTCCAGAAGTTAAAAAAGTTATTGAAGTATCTGCTTTATAAAGCCTTATACTTCTTTTTTTATGGTTATAAAAGAATCTCTTATTTAGATTAGTTATAAATTATAGAAAACACTAAAATTTCTCATGTTGCTATCACTTTAATAGTTTAATTTTGCACCCGAAATTGAACATTAAAAACATGATTCTAGCTAAACCTATCAAAAATCAAATCTTATTTATTCTAGCAGCATTTATTTCATTATCTGCCTTTGCTCAGCCAGATGGTGCAAAAATTTTTAAACAAAATTGTACTGCATGTCATGTTATTGGAGAAACCAAGTTGATAGGTCCTGGTTTGAAGGGTGTTACCGAAAAAAGAAATAAAGAATGGTTAAAAAAGTGGATTAATAATTCGTCAGAATTAATTGCCTCAGGAGATCCTGATGCAATTGCAATATTTGAAGAATATAATAAAGTTGCTATGACTAACTTCAATTTCTCAGATGAAGATTTTGAAGCGCTTTATGTATACTTACAAAATCCTCCTGTTGAACAGGTCAAAGCAGCTGTTTCTGCAGAAGGAGCTCCTATAGATGAAGGAATGAAAGGGTCTACTCAATTAATGATAATAGCCCTTATTTTACTAACTCTTATTTTTGTTTTAACATCAGTAAAAAATAGTCTTAAAGAAAGTTTAGGCCAAGATACACAGACAGTACCTGAATCTGTTCAATCTCAGATTAAGTTATTTTTAGCTAAAACTTTTAACAAACTTTTTTTAGGTTTTGTTATTGCCATTATTGTGTTAAAATTTGTTTATGATGCAATGATGGGAGTGGGAGTAACAACTAATTATCAGCCAACTCAGCCAATTGCATTCTCTCATAAAATACATGCTGGCGATAATGCTATAGATTGTAATTATTGCCATACTTCTGCTCGTACATCAAAACATTCTGGAATTCCGTCAGCAAATGTATGTATGAATTGTCATGCAAACATTGTAGAAGGTACTATTTCAGGTACTGCTGAACTTCAAAAAATTTATGATGCAGTAGGATATGATCCTAAGTCAAGAACCTATATTGAAGGTTATGAGCAAAAACCAATAGAGTGGGTGAGAATCCATAATTTACCAGATTTGGCTTATTTTAATCACTCGCAACATGTTAGCGTGGGTAAGTTGGAATGTCAAGAATGTCATGGGGCGATTGAGGAAATGGATGTTGTAAAACAGCATTCAGAATTAACAATGGGTTGGTGCATAGAATGTCATAGAGAATCAGAAGTTAAAATGGAAGGCAATGAGTACTATACCGTTATGCACGAAAAAATGAAGAAAAAATATGCAGGTCAAAAAATTACTGTGGAAAAAATTGGAGGCTTGGAATGCGGTAAGTGCCACTATTAATAAGGATTTAGATTTTTATATAAAATGACAAAAGCAAAAAAATATTGGAAAGGTTTAGCGGAGTTAACTGATAATTCTTTAGTTGACAAACTAAGACATAATGAGTTTGTTGAAGAAATTCCTGTGGATGAATTTTTGGGCGATAAAGAAATATCTGCTACATCAACTTCTAGAAGAGATTTCCTAAAATTCTTAGGATTTAGTACGGCTGCAGCAACCTTAGTAGCTTGTGAAGCACCTATTATTAAATCAATTCCTTACGTAATACAACCAGAAGAAATTATTCCAGGTATCGCTAATTATTATGCCACTACTATGTATGATGGTCACGATTATGCCTCTGTTTTAGTAAAAACTAGAGAGGGTCGTCCCATTAAGATTGATGCTAATAAATCGGCAACTAATGCAAGAATTCAAGCTTCAGTTCTTTCGCTTTATGATTCAGCAAGATTAAAAAATCCAATGAAAAAAGGAGTAGCTATAGATTGGAAGACGGCTGATGCTGAGATTATCGCAAAATTAAATGAGATAAAAAATAGTGGAGGTAAAATTGCCATTCTATCTTCTACCATTATAAGTCCTTCTACTAAAAAGTTAATTGCTGATTTTTCTGCTGCCTACGGAAATGTTGTCCATGTGCAAGTGGATGCTGTTTCTTATAGCGGTATGTTAGATGCTAACCAGGCTTCATTTGGTCTAAGAGCTTTACCTGCTTACAATTTTGCTAAGGCTGAGGTTATTGTTTCTTTTGGAGCTGACTTTTTAGGTAATTGGCTGAATGTTGATTATGCTACTGAGTATGCTGGCGCTAGAAATCCTAAAAATGGAAAAATGGCCAAGCATTATCAAGTGGAGTCAACTTTAAGTTTGACAGGATCTAATGCAGATGAAAGAATTCAGATAAAACCATCTGAGCAAGCGGGTTTACTTTCCAACTTATATAGCGCATTAAATGGTGGTGCTGCGGATAAGCGAATTGCCAAAATGGCAAATGATTTAGCAAAAAAAGCTGGTAAATCTGTTGTAGTTTGCAATAGTAATGATGCTAAGGTACAAATTTTAGTAAATGCCATTAATAATAAACTTGGGAATTACGGAAATACCATGTCATTATCAAATCCTTCTTACTTAAAACAAGGAAATGATGCTGAGGTTGCCAAGCTGATTAAAGATATGAATGCTGGAAATATTGCGGCATTATTTACTTATAATGCAAATCCGTCTTATACTTTACAAAATGCTAAGGAGTATAATTCTGGCGTTGCAAAAGTTGGTTTGACAGTTGCTACATCACTTTATAATGATGAGTCAGCTGCTAAAATGCTGTATGCTTTGCCAGATAATCACTATTTAGAAAGTTGGGGAGATGCAAATCCATCAAATGGAGTATATTCTTTAATGCAACCAACTATTGCTCCATTATTTAATGGAAGACAATTTCAAGAAAGTATGATGGTTTGGATGGGTCAATCAGATTACCATACCTATTTACAAAATTATTACTCTGATATTGATTGGAGTAAATCGCTTCATGATGGCTATTTTACTAGAAACTCAAATGCTGTAAATGTATCTTCATTTGGGGCATCTGTTCCGTCTTTTAGTTTGTTAAAAGAAAAAGATATTGAGTTTGAGATGTATGAGAAAATCTCTATGGGAGATGGAAATCAAGCAAATAATCCATGGTTACAAGAGCTCCCTGATCCAATTTCAAGAGCATGTTGGGATAATTATTTAACAATTTCAGCAGCGACAGCTAGTGAATTAGGAATTACAAATTGGAATGTTTCAAATGGTGGATTAAATGGAAATATGGTCAATCTTACTGTTAATGGAACTAGCTATAAAAATGTTCCTGTAATGATTCAGCCAGGTCAAGCAAATGGAACTGTTTCTATGGCTGTTGGTTATGGCAGAACTGCTGCAGGAAAATGTGGAAATGGAATTGGATTTAATGCTTTTACTTTAGGAAATGGTAAGGCAACTATTCAAGTAGTTGAGGGTGAGTATGAATTTGCTGCCACTCAATTACATCACACCATGATGGGGAGAGAAATTATTAAAGAAACTACCCTTGCCGATTTTATTAAAGATCCTCAATCAGGAAATCACCAAGAAAAATATGCCACTCATAATGGAATGCAACCAGCAGATAAGGTTACGCTTTGGGATGAGCATGATCACTCAACAGGTCATTTTTGGAATATGTCTATTGATTTAACTTCTTGTATTGGTTGTTCCGCATGCGTTATTTCTTGTCATGCAGAAAACAATGTGCCAGTTGTAGGAAAAGCAGAAGTACGAAAATCAAGAGATATGCATTGGCTTAGAATTGATCGTTATTTTTCTTCTGATATGACCAAAGAATTATCAGCAAAAGAAAAAATTTCTGCTATTGACATGTATTCTGAAATGGAAGAGCCATCAGCAAATCCTGAGGTTGCTTTCCAACCAGTGATGTGTCAACATTGTAATCATGCCCCATGTGAAACTGTATGCCCTGTTGCGGCAACATCTCATAGCGCTGAAGGACAAAATCATATGGCTTATAATAGATGTGTAGGTACCAGATATTGTGCAAACAACTGCCCTTATAAAGTAAGAAGATTCAATTGGTTCCAATATTCTGAAAATGATAAGTTTGATTTTAATATGAATGATGACTATGGAAAGATGGTGTTGAATCCTGATGTTGTAGTTCGTTCTAGAGGAGTTATTGAAAAATGCAGTATGTGTATTCAAAAAATACAAGAGATTAAGTTAGATGCTAAAAGAGCAGGAAAAACTGTTAGAGATGAAGATGCTCAAACAGCTTGCTCTTCAGCTTGTCCTACTAATGCCATTGTATTTGGTGATGTAAATGATAATTCGCATCAAGTTCAAGCTCTTAAGAAAGATCCAAGAGCTTACAAATTATTAGAACACTTAAATACAGATCCATCTGTATTTTATCAAACAAAAATTAGAAATAAAGCTTAATACATAGTTATGCAAAAAGAAGCAGAAATTAGAGATCCATTAATTTTAGGTAATAAAACGTATCATGATATTACTAAAGATGTAGCTCGCCCTGTTGAGGGCAAAGCCAATAAATATTGGTGGATATTATTTTCCTTATCATTAGTGTTATTCATTTGGGGAGTTCTTTGTATATCTTACACAATAGGAACCGGAATTGGAGCTTGGGGACTTAATAAAACGGTTAACTGGGCGTGGGATATTACGAACTTTGTTTGGTGGATTGGTATTGGCCATGCCGGAACATTAATTTCAGCCGTACTTTTATTATTTCGTCAAAAATGGAGAATGGCTATTAATCGTTCAGCTGAGGCAATGACTATCTTTGGTGTTGTTCAAGCAGGATTATTCCCTTTAATTCATATGGGCCGACCTTGGCTTGCTTACTATGTATTACCAATTCCAAATCAGTTTGGATCGCTTTGGGTTAATTTTAACTCGCCATTACTTTGGGATGTATTTGCAATCTCTACATATTTATCAGTTTCCGTAGTATTTTGGTACATTGGGTTAATTCCTGATTTTGCTATGATAAGAGATCGAATGAGCGCTACAATATCACCAATGAAAAAGAAATTATATTCTTTTCTTTCTTTTGGCTGGAGCGGAAGAGCTAAGCACTGGCAAAGATTTGAAGAAGTATCCTTAGTATTAGCAGGATTGGCTACTCCACTCGTATTCTCGGTTCACTCAATAGTATCTATGGACTTTGCAACTTCTGTAATTCCAGGATGGCATACAACTATCTTCCCTCCTTACTTTGTATTGGGAGCGCTTTTTTCTGGCTTTGCCATGGTTGAAACATTATTAATTATTATGCGAAAAGTGGTAGGTTTAGAAGCTTATATTACCATTAAGCATATTGAATATATGAATGTCATTATCTTGTTGACGGGTTCTTTAGTAGGAACTGCTTATATTACGGAGCTATTTATGGCTTGGTATTCAGGGGTTGAATTTGAGCAATATGCCTTTTTAAATAGAGCCACTGGCCCTTATTGGTGGGCTTATGCCATTATGATGACGTGTAATGTGTTAACTCCACAATTGTATTGGATTAAATCTATAAGAACATCATTTGTAGCGACATTTATACTTTCAATCTTTGTAAATATTGGTATGTGGTTCGAAAGATTTGTGATTATTGTTACTTCATTACATAGAGACTTTTTGCCAACAGCATGGACCATGTTTTCTCCTTCATTTATTGACATTGGAATTTTCTTAGGAACGATAGGATTTTTTTTCACTTTGTTTCTGCTCTATGCCAGAACATTCCCAGTAATTGCTCAAGCAGAACTTAAAACTATTCTTAAATCGTCAGGTTCAGAACATAAAAACAAGAAATAATGAGTACAAAAACAATATACGGTATTTTTGATGATGAAGAAGTTCTGCTTTCTTCAGTAAAAGAAATCCGTGCCAATAATATTGATATTAAGGAAGTTTATTCTCCTTTTCCAGTACATGGATTGGATAAAGCTTTAGGTCTAAAAGAAACAAGAATGGCAATTACAGCTTTTATATATGGTTGTATAGGACTTTCATTAGGTGCTTTAATGATTTATAATATTATGATAATTGATTGGCCACAAAATATTGGAGGTAAGCCAAATTGGACTTTCTATCATAACATGCCGGCTTTTGTTCCTATCTTATTTGAATGTACTGTAATGTTTGCTGCCCACCTCATGTCAATTACTTATTTGATAAGATGTGGCTTGTTCCCAGGAGGAAAATCTGGAAGTCCTGATCCAAGAACTACAGACGATAAATTTTTAATGGAGATTGAGGTTGAAGGTGATGCATCTTCTGTAAAAAATATACTTGCTAAGACAGGGGCTTCAGAAATTAATGAAAAAGATGCTTAATTATGAATAAACTATTAACAACAACCGTATTTATTATAGCAGTTATATTCTTTACTTCTTGCGGAGGGGATTCTAGTCCTGGATACGAATATATGCCTAATATGTACCGCTCTCCAAGTATAGAAACTTATGAAGAGCACAATATAGAAAATTATGACGGAAAGCCTGTAAAAGGGACTATTGCTAAAGGAAAATTATTAGCCTTTAATTATGACAATACTTTAGAAGGATATTTAGCTGCAGGAAATACAGTAGTTAATCCACTAGAAAATAATGAAAAAAACTTAGCAGATGGCCAAGCCCTTTATGGAATGTTTTGTCAGCATTGTCACGGAGCAACAGGTGCGGGAGATGGAACAATTAAACATCCAATTTATTCTGCAGTACCTCATTATAATGACGCTAAATTATTAAGAAGAGCAGACGTCCCAATGAATCAATTAAAATCTGGCCATATTTTCCATGCTATTACATATGGTTTAAATGCAATGGGGCCTCATGCTTCTCAAATTACTGAACAAGAGAGGTGGAAGATTGTACTTCATGTTCAAAAGTTACAAGGCGAAAAATTAAAAGAGAATTAGAATGTTTACAATAGATAAAAAAGCAAAGAATTTTTCTATGGCCCTTATGGCTATTGGGATTATAGCAGTAATTTTTGGATTTGTTTCAAATCCCCACGGAGCTTGGCCTGCACTTTTATTCAACACCTACTTTTATTTAGGAATATCAGTATTTGCAGTATTCTTTGTGGCTTTGCAATATGTTGCGGAAGCCGGATGGTCAATTGTCCTTAAGAGAGTACCAGAAGCAATTATGGGAGCACTTCCAGTGTTTAGTGGAATTATGCTATTCATTATGATTGCTTCTATTATGCATTGGAATCATATTTATCACTGGTTACATGAGGGAATTATGGATCCTGCAAGCGAACACTATGATCGAATAATATCGGGAAAAGAGCCTTATTTAAATGCAACTTTCTTTGTTATTAGAACAATAGTTTACTTATTAGGATGGAATTATTTTGCTAAAAAATTAAGATCATTATCTCTACTTGAAGATAAGCAATCAGGACCAGGAATTCATTTTAAAGGGGTTAGCACTTCAGCTTGGTTCATGGTGTTTTTTGCAGTTACTTCTGCAATGGCATCTTGGGACTGGATTATGTCGATTGACGCGCACTGGTTCTCCACTATTTTTGGTTGGTATGTTTTTGCTGAATGGAGTGCGATTGGTTTTACCACAATCTTTTTATTCACACTGTATTTAAAAAGACAAGGGTATTTAAAAGATGTAAATGAAAGTCATATTCATGACTTAGGAAAATGGATTTTTGCTTTCTCTTTAGTTTGGACTTATATGTGGTTTTCACAGTTTATGTTAATTTGGTATGCCAATATTCCTGAAGAAGTAACTTATTTTACGGCAAGGCTTGAAGTTAAAAATTACAAATTTTTATTCTGGTTCAGTATGCTTATTAATTTCCTTTTTCCAATTATTTTATTAATGAGTAGAGATGCCAAAAGAAACAGTAGCAGATTAATTTTTGTTAGTTGCGTAATATTACTTGGCCATTGGCTCAATTCTTATTTATTAGTCGCGCCAGGAACTTTAGGAACGCATGGCCATATTGGTTTTACTGAGATCGGAATGGGATTAGGTTTTGCTGGACTGTTAATTTACTTAACGTTAAATACTTTAACAAAAGCACCTTTAGAAACTAAAAATCATCCTTTCTTAGATGAGTCCAAACACTTACATACATAAAATGGTGTTGTTGATATATTTTAAAAGGTCAGATTAATCTGACCTTTTTTTATGCTTATTTTTGCTAGTATATGAATGAAGATTATGAAATTGAGCAAGATGGCTTTAATGAAGAATTTGAGATAGAGCAGGTTTTACGCCCTAAACTATTTGTTGATTTTGAAGGTCAAGATAAAATAGTTGATAATCTTAAGGTTTTTATTGAAGCTGCAAAAAAAAGACAAGATGCTTTGGATCACGTGCTATTACACGGCCCTCCAGGGCTTGGAAAAACTACACTGGGCAATATTATAGCAAATGAACTTGGGGTAAATATAAAAACCACTTCTGGCCCGGTACTTGATAAGCCTGGAGATTTGGCAGGACTACTCACAAACTTGGAAGAAAGAGATGTTTTATTTATAGATGAGATACATAGATTAAATCCAATCGTGGAAGAGTATTTGTATTCTGCTATGGAGGATTATCAAATTGATATCATGATTGAATCAGGACCCAATGCACGATCTGTCCAAATAAAAATAAATCCCTTTACTTTAATTGGGGCAACAACTCGTTCAGGCTTACTAACCTCTCCACTAAGAGCTCGTTTTGGTATTAATTGCAGGTTGGAATATTATCAGCTAGATTTATTATCAAAAATTATAAACAGATCCTCTTCTATTTTGGATATTGGTATTGCTAAAGAAGCAGCATCAGAAATTGCAAGAAGAAGTAGAGGAACCCCTAGAATTGCAAATGCACTACTTAGAAGAGTGAGAGATTTTGCCCAGATAAAAGGAGATGGTAATATTGATATGAAAATTACTAAATATTCATTAGAAGCTTTAAATGTTGATGAGCATGGGCTAGATGAGATGGATAATAGAATTTTATCTGCGATTATTGATAAATTCAAGGGAGGCCCTGTTGGACTTACAACTATTGCAACTGCAGTAGGAGAGCAAGCAGGAACTATTGAGGAAGTTTACGAGCCTTTTCTAATAATGGAAGGTTATCTGATGCGAACACCAAGAGGAAGGCAAGCCACTGAACTTGCATTTAAGCATTTAGGAAAAGTAAAACCGGCTGATCAAGGAAATCTATTTTAAGAGATTTGATCAAAAACTTCTTGGATAGTATTTTTGTATTGCGAAAAAGTAGTAAGTGCCCATATTTTTAAAGTTAATACTTCCTTTTTACTCAACCATCTTATGCTTTTTGAAAGTTCTTTTTTGAAAAGATTTTTATCAAAACTAACTTTACTTAGGATTTTTTTACTGAATTCTAACATAATATTTAATGTTTACAATTACAATAACACAAAACTCAGAAATTTATTATTATTCGTTCCAACTATATGAATCGTTTTGTAAACCTGAGAGTGTTAATACTCTATCAATTACTGTAGCAGCCAGTTCTTCAAAAGTTTGAGGCTTGCTATAAAAAGAAGGGGTTGCGGGGCAGATAATTCCACCAGCCTCTGTAATTAACTTCATATTATTAATGTGTATTAAACTTAAAGGAGTTTCTCTTGCTACAATAATAAGTTTTCGTCTTTCTTTTAGGATTACATCAGCTGCTCTTGTTGTTAAATCATCACTTATTCCACTAGCAATACGCCCCATAGTTCCCATTGATGATGGGCATATTATCATTGTTCCGTAATTTGCAGATCCACTGGCAAAAGGAGCCATAAAATCCATTTTGTTATAAAATGTAAAAGGGTAATTTTTGTAATCAGTATTGCCAAGCTCTTGCTCCCAAACATACTTGGCATTATCAGACATTAGGACTCCAATTTTTTCTATTTGGTTATTTAATTGGACCAATTTATCAAATAAAACTTTGGCATAGATTGCTCCACTTGCTCCTGAAACTGCAACTATTATTTTGTGTTTTTTGTTCATTAGAAATTATAATGTAAAGCGAAACTTAAAACGGAATTGTATTTTCCTTTTTTGAAGTCTGAATCTAAATTTTTGTAATCTTCAGAACCAATTGGTAAAATGGAATTTCTAATTCTTGTATTTAAACTAATATTTTCAGAATATTTATAGTCAATCCCAAGCAATAAGCCAATATCATAACTGATAAATGGATTTGGTTCATTAGGCATTTCCCCACTTAAGTCATTATAATGACCATCAACTAGGTAAGCTGTTAGTACACCCCCTTCAATTTTTAACTTATCGCTTTGATGATATTGTAATAATAATGGTACTTCTATGTATGAAAGAGAAATATCTGGAAGCAAATTTGGATGTTCAGGATTATTCATGTTCGGGTTGTTACTTCCTTTTTGGATATAGGTCATCTCCATTTGAAAACTTAAAAGTTCTGTGATAGATTTATTTGCAAAAACACCTAGTAATAAACCTGCTTTATGGAACCCTGCTAGATTATCTCCTCCCACTTGTGAGGTGCTAAGCCCTAAAATAACTCCACCACCAAAATCTTGCGCTTGAATGCTAAAAGTTAGAAATCCACAACTAAGGATTATTGCAAATTTCTTTATCATATTATCTCAAACTAACTCCAAGCCCAAGAGTTGCAGTTGGGTACTCTGCAAAAGTATAATTAGCCTGTAATGCAAGCACAGCAATATTAAACCTAAAACCAATATTTGCTCTAAAATTATTGCTTTCAAAATCTAATTTTGTCAACTCATCTATATCAATAGGTAATCCAGCTATATTGTAATCCCCATTAATATTAAAAGTTGTTTTTGTTGAGTTATAGCCTAATCCTAAATATGGAGTAAACATTAATAATTTTTTTGAGAGTATTAGATTTATTGTGGTTGCAGAAACATCTAAGTTTGCTTGGGGAGATGTGGTGCTCGTAGGTTCTATAAGTTTAATTTCTGAACTAAGCTTTGTGTAGCCTGCTTGTACCGAAAGATCTATCGGAATTTTATCCACAATAGGTAACCATTGTAAGATATCATGTTTTAATCCTATCCCAAATAAACCCATCTTACCAGCATTGCAAATTTTAAGTTCTGGCATATATCGGACATCTATTTCTGTACTTTTTATTAAGCCAACTCCGGCTTGTAACATTGGCAGAGGAATAACAGGTATATTAAGCCCTTTTGGCATATCGTATTGTGCCTCACTATAAGTAACTTGAGATCCATTTCCATTACCTAAAATTGTTGGAGTTTCAACACCTTTAAATGTGTTTCCATTCGATTCGGAGACATTAAATGTTTTTGCATTAGGAGGAACTATTACAATGTTGGCAGTAATAGTAACATCAAAACCACCTAGTTTATGGGGCTTAGCAGTATTATACCATCCGTTATTCAAAGCAGCACCAAAGCTATTTCCTAATGGACTAATATAGGCTTTAATTAAGCTTTTCCCATCTATAATTTCATCTGCTTGCCCATAAGATGTAAATCCAATAAACCCAGCTAAAAATGTAAATAGTAATTTTTTCATACTAGTAATTTTAATTAGTTAAATGTGCTTCTTCAACCTGCACAATCTCTTTAGTAATTGTATTGTAAATATAAGCAACAACTGACATATTTGCCGCATTCCAACCACCCGCATTGCCATTGCCTAATTCGGCAGTATTTGTTGAGTAATTAATATTGTATTGTTCTAATTCAGATAGGCTAATTTCAAAGTTATTTTCTACAACTTCACCACTTTCAAAATTCGTTTGAGCAGATAATTTGTCGTTATAAATAACTGTTCTTAAAACATGATTATGCGTATAATTTTCAACATTTTCTTGTCCATCTTTTTGCCAATTGATAATATTACTTTCTGTTAAGCACACAACAAGATTGTAATTATTAACTACAGCATTTTCTAATGTTGATGAAATTGTAATTGTGTTTGTATCGGCATTTATTGAAATTTTAAAGTCAACTTCTTTCTTAAGTTCAAGAGCAACTGCACTTGCCCACTCATCTTTTCCTAATTTATGAGAGTCATTTTGATAGCCAATCCTGTTAACCATTCCTCTTGGTAGCCCAACATTAGAAATCCCAAAAAAGGCATCCCAGTTATCTCCCCAATTTGTTCTGAAGTCATATTGAAAATTTGGAGCTTGACTAGATGGGTATGGTCTTGCAAAAGATTTACTTACATGTATAGCCATACTAATTATTTGATCTCCATAAATATCATGAATTGCCTCTAACTCTCGTGCAGCATCAGGGCAATTAGGACATAAATGTCCTGTAAAATCTTCTACAAGAACTTTCTTGTCAGGATTTACATATGAATCCGAATTTATAATGTATGGCCCCTCAATTTTATCACAAGCTGATATTGTGAAAATTATGCTTAGTAGTGTGATGTATTTTTTCATTTTAAAAACTGGATGATATGTTAACACTAAATCCGTTTGATGAGGGGACAAGTTTGCATATTCCACCAACGCAAAATATTCCTTCTCTTTTCTTTCCGTAACCGATCTCAAAGCGGTTTGCTCCTTTTATAAAACCAGCCGTTAGATTTAAATAATGCAGCTGTTTTTCTTCTAACTCATTTCCATAGTTGTACATGTCTTGAACCGTAAAAAACCAATGAGGAGAAACGGTGTATTCTAAAAGAGCCATACCCCAATCACCTTCTGCTGGCTCTTCCATTCCATTTTCATATCCCCCACCACTAGTCGAATAATCTTCAAGTTGGTTAGATATCAGATTTTGTAATTCCATTCTCAAAGAATGACCTTGCTTAATTTCATAACTTAAATCGGCAATTAGTATGGTTGAATTAAGAACTCCATAATCGCCAGGAACATGCCCTTCTAATAAATCTTTATTGTAAGTTTGATTCGCTACAACAAAGTTAGCTTCTGTATTCGAATTTAATTTTTTATTTATGGTTAAATTAATGTCATTAAAATACAATTCCTCATTCTTAATACTAATAAGCATAGGAGTATGTTCAGTATTGTCATTTAAGAATGAATTCCCCCAATTTAAGCCATTTATTCGAGAATAATTAAGAGCTAGTTTTGTTCCGTATTCCCCCCCCAGTAAAGTTTCTTTTTGAAATTTGTAAAAAACATCAAATTGGATTCCAAATTCTCCATTTGCTTGTGTAGCGCATGGATAAAGTGCTAATAAAGTATAAGCATGTGGCTTACTTAAAGTAGGGATATAATTGATTAAATAGGCTTTCCCATCTCTATCTCTATCTGATTTAAAAGTCATATTGTCCGTTCTATGCATCTCTGCTATAATTCCAAATCCTTTTTTTGAAAAAGTGATGTTTTGGGTAAAAGCATTGCCACTTGCATAATTCATTTTGCTTGCAGTCAAAACATTTGCAGGGTCATTAATTTTATAAGCATATTCCCCATAATAACTCCAGCCTCCGTGATTTAAGTTCATTCTACCAGCATAAGAGCTAACGTTCTGAGGTATTTTAAAGATAAGATTGCTTCTTTCTTGGTATCGACTCACAAAACTTCCCCCTAAAATTATTTTTGTTTTGGATTCAGAATTGAATAATTCATTGATGTTTAGCTCTCCATCTGCACCTCTGAAAATACCATCAGCATAATCAAAATAAGTTCTGCTTTTTCCAATAAATGTTTTTAAATACATACCTTCTATTGGGCTGTATTTTAACCGCACTCCATCCATAGCATTGTCAATTCCAAGTCCTTTTTCTTCATAACTTCTAAAAATAAGTCCACTGCCTAATTGCTCGTAATAATTACCTGCAGTAATCTCTAGCCCATCAATACTGTAGGTGGCATATCTGTAGGCAATACCATTACCTTTAAATTCAGGGTCGTAATCGGCTAATGCATTTAGGTAGCTTTCGTATCGTAATCCAGTTGCAAAATTTCCTTTTGTGTAATTTAGGTTTAAGTAAGCATTGTTGAGGATGATTTCATCAGCCGCTTTAGCTCCAATTTGTAAATCTTCTTGATAGGATTGTAAGTTAAGATTAAAATCGCCATGAATTTCTCCTAAATTGTTTTCTTGAGAAAATCCTAAGAAAGACATGCTAATTGTAGTAATAAAGAGCGCAATCTTTTTCATAAACTATTTTACTAGTTTTTTAATTTCTTTTAATAGTTCTGCCTCATCCCCATCAACATAACCTCTGTGCTGCCAAACAATTTCATTTTTTCCATTTAGCAAAAAAGTATGTGGAACGGTTGATACGCCCATAGCTCTTTTTAAGTCATTATTTGGGTCCAAATAAACTTCATACTGCCAGTCAGATGCATTTACATAAGGAGCTACTTGCGACATTGATCTTGGATCATCAATTGAGATTGCAACTAGTTTTACTCCAGTTTTCTTTTGCCAATCTTCATACACTTCCGCAATAGTATTTAGTTCTTTTTTACAGGGCTTACACCATGTAGCCCAAAAGGAGATTACTATTGGCTTGCCATCATTTTTAAGCTTAGTAATGTTAAAGTTACTGCCATCTAAGGTCTTTACTTGTATGTTGGGCAAAGCTCTACCTTGACCAAAACTAATTGATGCAACTAATGCGATAGCTAAAAAGCTG
The DNA here is from genome assembly GCA_945865535.1 of Chryseobacterium gleum. Taxonomy (GTDB): domain Bacteria; phylum Bacteroidota; class Bacteroidia; order Flavobacteriales; family BACL11; genus BACL11. The sequence continues at coordinate 98,167 of CAMBDW010000002.1, forward strand.
AAAAGTGTTTTTTTATTCATTACGGTTTTTATTGGTACAAATATAGTTTAAAATTAAACTACTTGTATTATTTTGAGTTTGCAAATTCAGCCAAATAAAAACCCTGACTAATATAGCCAGGGTTTAAATTTTTGAACTTTATATAACTATTTAGAAATAGTAATTTTTTGAGTTTGGATTCCTTTTTCAGTAGTAATGTTTAGCATATAAATGCCGTTAGCCAATGTAGAAACATTAATATTTTTAGTATATTCTGATGATAAAACCAATTTTCCAAACATATCAAATACATCAACTGAAGTATAATTACCTTCAATAGTTAATACATCTTTTACTGGGTTAGGGTATATATTTAGATTCACACTTGATTGATTTGTAATTCCAAGTACTGATCCACTTTTAGAAAAAGGTTCAATTACATTATATCCAAAATTTGGCCCCACTTCACTAAATAGGAATTGTTGTTGATCTTGAAGCGAATAACCTCCAGGAGAGTTTATTCCATCACCATATGAGTCATTAATAGTAAGCTCATAACATCCATCACTTGATAAAGGAATATTTGTAGTATACTCAGTACCTGATGCCCCATCAGCATACGGACCTCCAGAAGCAAGCAATGCTCCAGTTCCATCTTTAATATTCCAGGTTATTTCAGTACCCCAGGCGTCTATTTTTAATTTAAATATTGCTGTATTATCTGTAGTATTAGCAGCGAAATCAAGGTAAAACTCTCCCTCATTATATGTAGGATAATTATCTGGGTTCCCGTTAGGACTAGAAACCATTACTTCATAAGTAGTTGGGGTAGTTGCTGCTACAGGGTTAAATTGAACAGTAACATTTCCAGATGCTGCTAAAGTTCCAGTCCAATTATTTACATCAATAGCAATTGGATTTCCTAATTCAAATAATTCAGCAGTAAAAGAAGCGATAGAATTTGTTCCGTAATTATGTACAGATGCAGAAGGGATAGCGTCTTGCCCTAAACAGATTTTAGTTGAACTTCCTTCAATACCAGCATTATCTATTACTCCAGTGAAACTAGTTCCTAACCCACAGTTAGAAATTAATTGCTGTCTAAGATTGCTAGCACTACCTTGTCCTATTTCATACACTGTTCTATCAGGACAAATTCCATAAACTGTTGGATAGTATGCTATATCATAACTATTGGCAATACTTGCATTATCTAGTATTGGATATGGCGTGCCAGTAATCCAATCTCCTGCTGTACTACCACCGGTTCCTTGTAGCTGCGCAAGTCCTGTACTTCCATCTCCTTCTACAAAAATCACTCCAATCTCTTGTGATCCACCCATTCCATAAGTCATATAGATATCTTTTAGGGCATGTCCTTGATGAAAGCTCCAACAAGGCCCACACCATGTTGCAGACACATCCATAATTACAGGAATACCTTGGTCAAGAAAGTCAGTATATAAATTTATAGTGTTACCATTTAAATCTGTTGCTGTAAAGTCTGGTCCGATACTTCCATTAGGAAGTTGCGCTTGAGCATTACTGAATGTGAATAATGCGGCAATTGCAATAAGTAATATTTTTTTCATTTTTTCTTTTTTAAAATTAGTTAGGGAGCAAATATAGTATAAAATTAAACTACTTGTATTATTTTGAGTTTGTAAATTTAGCCAAATAAAAACCCTGACTAAATAGCCAGGGTTTAAAATTTTGAACTTTATAAAAACTATTTAGTAATAGTAATTTTTTGAGTTTGGATTCCTTTTTCAGTAATAATGTTTAGCATATAAATGCCGTTAGCCAATGTAGAAACATTAATATTTTTAGAATATTCTGATGATAAAACCAATTTTCCAAACATATCAAATACATCAACTGAAGTATAATTACCTTCAATAGTTAATACCTCTTTTACTGGGTTAGGATAGATAGCTAAGTTTGAAGCTAGTTCATTAATAGCTAAAACTCCACCTCCAGTTTTAAAAGCATCTCCATCTTCATCTGTAAATACCCCTCCAGATGCAAGAATAGTACCGTTTCCATCAGTTATAGTAAAAGATCCTGCTCCATAACCAGCATTAATTCCATCACCATAAGAATCATAAATAGTAAATGTATGACAAGTATTAATTGCTAAAGTTCCTGCTACAGGAGTTTGAGTAGTTGTTCCTGAAGCAGTTAAATTATTATAAGGACCACCTGATAAAACAGTCACTCCATTTGCATCTTTTATTTCCCAAGTTGTTTCAGAACCGTAAGCATCAGTTACAATCTGTACTGTTACATAAGTATCTGTATTTTGTGTTGCTAGTGTTACATTAAATGAAACGGTTGGATTATTTGCAGGGTTAGCATCAACCACTCCATTTGGTAATGTTGTATTAATAGTTACAGCATCATTACTAGCCAAACCAGTTAATGCTGGTAAAGTAATATTATCAGTTGCGTAAGTTGCTAAATTCCCTGTCCATGGCGTAGTAGAAACTACATTTCCATTAACCGATACTTGAATTGTTAAAGATGTTAAGTTAACTATTCCATAATTTTGAATCATGATTTCCGGCACTATATTGCCTTCACAAGTTAGTGTTTCCCCTGCATAAGCAAATGTTCTGGCATCATTATTGTTAGAAGCAGGAGGAGGACATGCGCTTACTAAAGGATATGGGTTAGAAGATTGTCCACATTCAGTTACGATTCTATCAGGGCAAATCTTATATACAGTTGGCCAATATCCAATTTCATAATCTGAGGTAACCTGAGTACTGTTTGTTCCTGCGTATGTAGGTAAAATAGGATAAGGCGTTCCAGTAATCCAGTCACCTTGAGAGCCAGCACCTCCTTGTAATGCAGCTAAAGTGCTTTCATCACCTTCAATAAAGAAAACCATTACATCATCAGTTGTAGTTGGACTAACATTAGGCATCCCCGCTGGGCCATGGTCAACATATAAATTTTCTAGAGCTCCAGAAATGTGATAGCCCCAACACGGACCGCACCAAGTTGCAGAAAAGTCAATAAATACAGTATACCCATTATCAAGATAAGTATATAAATTGTGTGAAGTTCCATTTAGATCTGTTAGTGTCCAATCTGGAGCTACAGAACCATCTGGTAATTGTGCTTGAGCATTGTTGAATGAGAATAAAGCAACAATAGCAATTAGTAAAGTTTTTTTCATTATTTCTTTTTTAAATTAGTTAAGGTGCAAATTTAGTTTAATTATTTCTTTTGACACTAATATGTTCATTAATTAGTTATCTAAAAGTTTTCTATTGTTTTAACTAAAGAAATTTTTCGTATATTTGTCAAAACTATTGTAATGAAAAAAATAAGTTTACTTCTATTGATAATTACTCAGGTTTTAAATCTGAGTGCCCAAAGTTTAACCGTTACTGGTAGCAATTCTGTTTTAACTTCTGATCCTTGCTTAACAACACACTCATATTTAACAATAAAGAATGTTTCAAATAAAGAACATGATGTGCTTTGTGAGAAAAATGTTATTTCTGAGCCAGCTGCAATGTCAAACTACTTTTGTTGGGGAGGTAATTGTTACGGTAGTAGTACAATTATATCTGCATCACATTTAACTTTACAATCAGGTCAAGCTGATGCAGTTTCATTTGGAGGTTATTTTGATGCTTATTGTGAAGTTGGTCAAGCAATAGTTGAATACTGTTTCTATCCTGATGGATCGCCACTAGATAAAAGCTGTGTTTACATTACTTATCATGGGGCAGCAACAGCAGTTTCTGAAACTAGTCCAATTGCAATTTCTGAATTTTTTCCTAATCCCGCAAAAGAAATTGTTCGGTTTGATTATTATTTAAATAAACCAGCAAAGTTAGTTGTGATGGATATTTTAGGCAATGAAGTAAAGAGGATAAGATTATCAGAAAGAGGAACTCAAAAAATTAATATATCAGATTTATCAAAAGGAATTTATTTTGGGAATGTGGTAGTAAATAATGAGACAGTAACTATAAAGAAATTAATTGTGAGGTAAGAGCTCACTCAATAATTAAAAGCCTTGCAATATATTTTGCAGGGCTTTTCTTTTTTATAGTGCTACATAGTTTCAAATGCCTAAATTTGCCTATCGTATAACCTCAATAAATTAAAAAGTGATAACACACATACACGGCAAATTAGTTGAAAAAACACCAACATATGTAGTTGTTGATGTTAATGGAATTGGCTATAAAATCAAAATATCATTACAAACTTTCTCGGCAATTGCTGGTGAGTTTTGTAAATTGTATACCCATCTCTCAGTAAAAGAAGATTCTCATACTTTATTTGGATTTTTTGAAGAAAGTGAACGTCATTTATTTAGAAATTTAATTTCAGTTTCAGGAGTAGGACCTAGTACTGCTCAAGTAATTTTATCTACTTATTCTCCTGATGAAATTATACATCATATTACTACAGCAGATGTAAAAGCGATTGAAAGCATAAAGGGTATTGGAGGAAAAACCGCTCAAAGAATAATTATTGACCTTAAAGATAAAGTAGCAAAAGGCATGCCTACTTCTGATTTATTGTTTGATAGAATAGACAATACAATTAGAGAAGAAGCGTTATCTGCATTACTAGCGTTGGGCTTTGCTAAAAAAGCAGCAGAAAGCAAAATTGATAAAGTACTTAAATCAACACCTAAAATTGCTAGTGTTGAGGAATTAGTTAAAACTGCATTAAGTCAGATGTAGCTAGCTGTAGAAATTGAGAGAAGCAATAATTAATAAAATATCATTTTTAGTTGTTACACTATTTTTAAGTGTAAATCTATTGGGTCAATCAGTTTCTGATTCTTCGCTAGCATTTCCTTTTTCTGGATCTCAAAGTGGCGGAATATTTATGAATACTCCTTCTAACTTTAGTGCATCAGTAGTTTACGATCCTTTAACAAATACCTATACCGTACAAGATAAAATAGGAACCCTTAATTTTGGAGCGCCAAAAATCATGAGTTTTTCTGAGTATCAGAGATATGCTCAAACTAATTCAGTAAATGAGTATTGGAATTTACGCTCAAAAGAACGAGTAGGAAATCAGACTTCTGCTCTAGGATTACCTAAACTTTTTATACCTGGAAAATCGTTTGACAGAGTTTTTGGGGGAAATGCAGTTGATATCAGACCTCAAGGTTCTGCCGAATTAATTTTTGGATTAAAAATCAATAGGATAGACAATCCTTCATTACCAGAAGAACAAAGAAAAACAGTATCATTTGATTTTCAAGAAAAAATCCAGATGAATGTAATTGGAAAGATTGGAGAGAAACTAAAAGTAACTGCTAATTTTAATACAGAAACTACTTTTGATTTTGAGAATCAGATGAAAGTAGAATATACAGGATATGAGGATGAAATTATTAAGAAAATTGAAATTGGAAATGTTAGCCTACCTCTAAACGGGACTTTAATTACAGGAAGTCAATCTTTATTTGGACTTAAAACACAATTACAATTTGGACGAACAACCATTACAGGTATTTTATCTCAGCAGAAAAGCACAAAATCAGAGATAGAAGTAAGTGGAGGGGCTCAAAAATCAGAGTTTGATGTTTATGCAGATGAATATGAAGCCAACAAACACTACTTTTTAGCCCATTATTTTAAAGATCAATATGATGCTGCTCTTGCCAATTTACCTTTTATTAATTCTGGAATAAATATTACAAAAATTGAGGTTTGGGTAACCAATAAAACAGGCACTACCAATGAGACTAGAAATATTGTTGGCTTTTTAGACTTAGGAGAAACAAGCGAGAATATTTACAATACTACTTTCTCGTTTTCTAATGGCGGGAATTTTCCAGATAATAATGATGCAAATGATATGTTTAAACGGCTAACAACAGAGTATTCAGCAATTAGAAATATAAATGAAGTAAACAGCACTTTGCAATCGACTTCACTGGCTAATGGAACTGATTTTGAGAAGCTAGAAAGAGCAAGAAAACTATCAGAGTCAGAATTTTCTTTTAATAGTCAGTTAGGCTATATTTCATTAAATCAAGCTTTAAATAATGATGAGGTTTTAGCAGTTGCTTTTCAGTACACCATAGGAAGTGAAACCTATCAGGTTGGTGAATTAAGCACAACAGGCCCTGCAGCTCCTAATACACTAATTCTAAAATTATTAAAAGGGACAAATTTCACCCCATCCTTACCAAACTGGGATTTAATGATGAAGAATATTTATGCTATTGGCGCTTATCAGATGAGTAGAGATGGTTTTTTGTTAGATGTGGTTTATGAAAATACTGAAGAATCGGGAGCTTTAACAAATTATTTAAATGAAAAGGATGAGGCAAATATTCATGGAAAACCACTTATTAAGCTATTGAATCTGGACAGGTTAAATCAGCAGATGGATGTGCAATCGGATGGCGTTTTTGATTTTATTGAAGGAATAACTGCAAAATCATCTAATGGGAGAATTATTTTTCCTATTAGAGAGCCCTTTGGAAATTATTTAGCCAATCAGTTCACTAGCCCTACAACTGCAGAAAAATATTCCTATCAAATTTTGTATGACTCTACTTTAACAGTGGCCCAACAATTTCCTGAAAAGAATAAATTCAGATTAAAAGGAACTTACGAATCTTCATCTGGAGCTGAGATTAGATTGAACGCTATGAATGTTCCTGCGGGCTCAGTTACTGTTACTGCTGGCTCACAAAAATTGGTAGAAAACCAAGATTATACCGTAGATTATATGCTCGGTCGCGTAACAATTATTAATGATGGAATACTAAGCTCAGGAGTGCCTATAAAAATTTCATTGGAGAATAATTCTATGTTTGGTATTCAAAATAAAACTTTAATTGGTATACATGCTGATTATGAGATTAATAAGGACTTCTTGATAGGAGCAACTATGCTGAGATTAAGTGAACGGCCTTACACTCAAAAAATTAATTCTGGACAAGAACCAATTGCAAATACAATTTGGGGTTTAGATGCAAATTATCAAACTGAGGTACCTTGGCTGACAACAGTTATTGATAAATTGCCTTTTCTTGAAACCAAAGAAAAATCCAGATTAATTGTAACTGGAGAGTTCGCTCATCTTATTCCTGGACATCATAAAGCAGTTGGGGAGGAAGGAGTTTCCTATATTGATGATTTTGAATCCAGCAGAACAGCTATTGACATAAAAAATATGGGGGCTTGGAAATTGGCAAGCATACCTCAAGGACAAGAAGATTTGTTCGAAAATTCCACTGAAAATAATGATTTAATTTTAGGCCATAAAAGAGCTAAATTAGCCTGGTATACTATTGATCCTTTGTTTTTTAGAAGTACTTCAATTACACCTCCAAATGTAAATAAAACCTTAACTTTAGCTAATGGAAATACTATCCCTCAACAATCCTATCATTATGCTCGTGAGGTGTTAGAAACAGAAGTTTTTCCAAATAAAGATCCTAATTTAGGTAGTCAAATAACAAATTTATCAGTTTTAGATATTGCATATTATCCTCAGGAGAGAGGGCCGTATAATTACACTATTAACGGCATTAATAATGAGGGAAAATTGATAAATCCTAACTCTAGTTGGGCAGGGATGATGCGTAAATTAGAAACCAATGATTTTGAAGCTTCAAATATTGAGTTTGTAGAATTTTGGATGATGGATCCTTTTAATGATGAGGATGGTTTAATGAACCACTCAGGAGGAGATATGTATATTCAACTTGGAAATATATCAGAAGATGTATTAAAAGATGGTTATAAAAGTTTTGAGAATGGACTCCCAACTTCAGCAATTGTTGAAGATGTGGACACAACAGCCTGGGGAAGAGTGCCCACAAACTTTTCAATTGTTGAGGCCTTTGATAATGACCCTACATCAAGAGAGTATCAAGATGTTGGTATTGATGGATTAAGAACAGCCGATGAAAAATTATTTTTTGATTCCGTTTATATACAACCATTACTTTCTCTTTATGGCGCTGCTTCTTCTGCTTATGGCAATGCAATAAATGACCCTTCTGGGGATAATTTTCATTATTTTAGAGGTAGTGATTTTGATAGTCAATCAACATCAATTTTAGATAGATACAAGAACTTTAATAATATGGAGGGGAATTCAGTTACAACAGAAAATTCTGTGGAAAGCTATCCTACTGCGGCATCATCACAGCCCAATACGGAAGACCTAAATGGCGATCATACTTTAAGTGAAACAGAAAGTTATTTTCAATATAAAGTTAGGTTAGATCCTGATGAAATGATTGTTGGGCAGAATTGTATTTCGGATGTATTGGTAACATCAGTAAAAACTGAAAATGGCGCTAATAGAACTATTAAATGGTATCAATTTAGAGTGCCTGTATATCAGCCAGATAAGGTTATTGGCACTATAAGAGATTTTAAATCAATCCGATTTATGCGTTTGGCACTTACTGATTTTAGTCAACCCATCATTTGTCGTTTTGCAACATTCGGCTTAATAAGAGGTGAGTGGAGAAGATATAATTTCTCACTTGAAGAGCCAGGTGAATACATTCCTATTGATGATGAAGATGCTACTACTTTTGATGTTTCAGCTGTAAATATTGAAGAAAATGGAAATAGAAGTCCTATAAAATATGTACTCCCTCCTGGTATTGTTCAAGAACTTGATAATACAACAACTACTCAAAGACAGCAAAATGAACAATCCTTAGTTTTAAAAGTTTGCGATTTAAAAGATGGAGATTCTAGAGCCACTTATAAAACATCAGATCTTGATTTAAGAACCTATAAGAGAATTAAAATGTTCGTTCATGCTGAAGGGGAACAAGATGATTTAAATCAGGGGAATTTATCTTGTTTCTTACGATTAGGGACGGATTTTACGGCCAACTATTATGAGTATGAGATACCCTTAAAACCTACTGTACATGGGGCAACTAACGCAAATGATATTTGGCCATCACAAAATGAAATTGACATTGCTTTTGAAATTTTCCAACAAGCAAAACAAGATAGAAATTATAACAATTCGGATGTATCCTCACCTTATATTAAATATACAAGTGGGGGTAAGGTTACCGTGGTAGGAAATCCCAACTTGGCACAGGTTAAAACCATTATGATTGGAGTAAGGAATCCTAAGAAAAAATCAATGGAAGATTCTGATGATGGCTTGTCAAAGTGCGGCCAAATTTGGGTAAATGAGTTAAGACTTACTGAATTTGACGAACAAGGGGGCTGGGCTGCAAATAGTAGAGTTACAGCGCGATTGGCTGATTTTGGTAATGTTACTTTATCAGGAAATATGAGTACTATTGGCTTTGGAAGTATTGAAAAGAAAGTTAATGAACGACAAAAATACAACGCTTATCAGTATGATTTTTCTTCTACATTTGATTTAGGAAAATTCTTCTCTGAAGACTTTGGTTTAAAAGTCCCAATGTATATTGGCAGGTCACAAGCCATAAAAAATCCTCAATACAATCCTCTTGATCCGGATATACTTTTTACAACTTCATTAAAAGCCTTAGATAGTAAAGTAGAGAAAGACTCTCTTAAAAATATTGCTCAAGACTATGTGCAAAGAAAGAGTATTAATTTTACAAATGTGAGAAAAACAAAAGTTCAGAAAAAAGGTGAAGCACCTAAAAAACAGCAAGTATATGACGTAGAGAATTTTACAATTTCTTATTCAAAAAATGAAACTTTTATAAGAAATATCAATACCGAATACAACAGAACTGCAAATTACAGAGGAGCATTAACCTATAATTTTAATACTCAGCCCAAAAACATCAAACCTTTTGCTAAAATTAAGTTCCCGAAATCAGCCTATTTTAATCTTATCAAAGATTTTAATTTTAATACTATGCCAAAATCTTTTTCTTTCAGAACAGATTTTGACAGGAATTATAATGAAACAAAGATCAGGAATTTGAGCAATTCTAATATGCTTATTTTCCCTACATATAACAAGTTTTTTACTTGGAATAGATCCTATGAGTTAAAATATGATTTAATGCGGACATTAAAATTGGATTTTGCAGTCAATCAAAAAGCAAATATTGATGAACCAGCAGGAAAACTCGACAAATCGGATCCTTTGTACAAAGAAAAAATGGACACTATTTGGAACAATGTTTGGAATTTTGGTAGAGTAACTCACTATCATCAAACTTTTGGAGCCAATTATCAAGTTCCATTAAATAAAATTCCTATCGTAAACTTTATTTCTTTAGATATAAGGTATACTGCTAACTATGATTGGACAGCAGCTTTGCCTGCTATTTCAAATTTAGGAAATACTATTCAAAACTCTAATTCTAAGCAATATAATGGACAAATTAATCTTACAACTTTATACAATAAAGTCCCCTATTTTAAGAAATTAAGCCAAGGAAGTAGTAGGGGAGGAGGTGATAGAAATAGTGTTAGAAACAGACAAGAGCAAGAAGAAACTGATCAAGAGAAGAAAAATAAATTCGAATTCTTAAAACACATGACTCGTTTTGGATTGGGAGTAAAAAATATAGCAATTAATTATTCTGAAACTCAAGGGACTTTTCTTCCAGGCTACCTTAATCAATCAAAAGTATTAGGCCAAGATTGGGCTCAATTATCTCCAGGTTTACCATTTGCTTTTGGAAGCCAACAAGACATTAGATCAACAGCTGGAAGAAATGGTTGGATATCAAAAAATACTGCACTTAATACCATGTATAAAACGAATTCAGCAGAGAATTTAACCTTAAGAAGTACTGTTGAACCAATCGAGCAATTGAAAATAGAATTAACTGCCAATAAAACAACATCCACTAATAATACCGAGTATTTTAGATGGGATGATGAGATTAATAATTTTAATTCTTTTAGTCCAACAGAATCAGGAAGTTTTAGCATATCATTTATTTCATGGGGCACTGCTTTTAGAGGGGATAATGATGATAATGAGTCTGCAACTTTTGATAATTTTAGGAATTACAGAAATGATATTGCCAAGCAATTAGCAGCAAATAATCCTAATTTTAATGGAGGGATTGATCCTATTACTGGTTTTCCTACAGAATACGTTACTTATTCTGGAGATACAGTCCCAACTTTAGTTGGTGGTTATGGGGCAACTTCTCAAGAGGTTATGATTCCTGCTTTTTTAGCAGCTTATAGTGGAAGAGACCCATCTAATTCAAAACTAACTGCCTTTCCTGCAATTCCTTTGCCAAATTGGACAATTACCTATGATGGTTTTATAAAAATTCCGTATATTAAAAAGACATTCAAACAATTTACAATTGGCCATGCCTATCGATCTACTTATTCTGTTGGTTCCTTTCAAACAAATCTTAACTATGGAAGTGGTGATGAGATAAATATGAATAATATGAGTTATCATGTTGCTCGTGAAATTTCTCAGGTTACAATTAATGAGCAGTTTAGTCCGCTTTTTAAAGTGGATATGACTTGGAAAAATAGCCTTTTAACTAAAATTGAATTCAAAAAGTCAAGAGTTTTAGCTTTATCTTTAGCCAATAATCAGTTGACAGAAACCGGCTCTCAAGAGTATGTAGTTGGCGTTGGATATCGAATTAAAGATGTTGAGTTTAAAATGTTTTCAGGAGGAAGTGGGAAAAAGATTTCAAGTGATTTGGATTTGAAATTAGATTTTAATTTGATGAATAATAAAACAATTATCAGAAAAGTAATTGAAGATGTAGAGCAAATAACAATGGGACAACAGTTAATAAAAATTAAATTTTCAGCTGATTATGTAGTAAATCAGAGATTAAATATTAAACTTTTTTATGATAGAGCAATTACTAATCCTTTTATTTCCACCACTTTTCCGAGTTCTATTACAAATGTAGGTTTTAGTATAAGATTTACCTTGGCGGGATAATTTTGCCGACCAATAAAAAAATGTATTTTTGAAAAAAATTAATTAGATGAAATTTCCAAAAGAATTAAAATACACTAAAGACCATGAATGGCTGAAAGTTCAAGGAGATACTGCTTATATTGGTATCACTGAATTTGCACAAGGAGAGTTAGGAGATATCGTATTTGTTGACATAGATACTAAAGGAGAAATGCTTGAAAAAGAAGAAGTTTTTGGCTCCATTGAGGCAGTTAAAACAGTATCTGATTTATTTATGCCAATAAGTGGAAAGGTTTTAACCTTTAATGATAAACTGGAAGATGCCCCAGAGTTAATTAATTCAGATCCATATGGAGATGGGTGGATTATTAAAATTTCAGTTTCTGATATTCAAGAGTTAGACTCTCTTTTAGATGCAGTTAGCTATAAAGAATTAGTAGGATAAAAAAAATAATATATGGAACCAAAAAAGAATCCTGAAATTAGTTTAGAAAAGAAGAAAGGACTTTTCTTTCAAATAGGCCTTGTTGTTACTCTTGTAATTGTGCTTGGCGCTTTTGAGTGGAAAAGTTATGAAAAGGTAGATTATAATTTGGGCCAGTTAAATCTTGATGATTTGGAAGAAGAAATTATTCCTATTACCAAACAAGAAAAAAACCCTCCTCCTCCTCCGCCTCCGTCTGAGGTTATTGTAATCGTTGAGGATAAAGTTGAAATTGTAGATGAGGCTAAAATTGAGACTACTGAGTCGGATGAAAAAGTTGCAATTGAGATTGAAGAAGAATCTGATGAGGAATTTTTTATGGTTGTAGAGAATATGCCAGAATTTCCTGGAGGGGATGCAGGTCTTATGAAGTACATTCAGAACAATGTAAAATATCCGCCAATTGCTAAGGAATATAATATTACAGGTAAGGTATATGTCAGTTTTATTGTAGATAAATCAGGGTCAGTTACAGATGTAAAAATTGTAAGAGGAGTGGACAAGAGTTTAGATGCAGAGGCTGTTAGAGTGGTAAAATCATTACCTAAATATAAGCCTGGAAAGCAGAGAGGGAATGCAGTTAGGGTAATGTTTACCATTCCAATTAACTTTACCCTTAATTAATTATAGTGTTAAAATTGAATAAAAAAGCCGAGCAATTATGCTCGGCTTTTTTATTGGTTTATTTAAAGGATTATACTTAGATAATCATCCCAGCAGCAACAGTTTCATTTGTCGCCTCATCTACTAAAATAATACTTCCAGTATTTCTATTTCTTGTATAACTATCAAAGAATAAAGGTTTGGTAGTACGGATAGTTACTCTTCCAATATCATTCAATCCAATTTCTTTATCATCTTCCATTCTGTGTAAAGAATTGATATCCATTTTGTATTTAACCTCTTTAATGATGCATCTTGCGCTTTGAGAAGTATGCCTGATAGCATATTTCCCATTTGGGATCATCTTTTTTTCATTCATCCAACAAATCATTACCTCAATATCTTGCTCAATATTTGGTTTATTGTTTTCTCTAACCAGCATATCACCTCTACTAATATCAATATCATCAGTTAAAGTCATACACACTGACATTGGAGAAAATGCTTCTAAAACTGCTCCATCAAAGGTATCGATTGATTTGATTTTAGATTTAAATCCTGAAGGCAGGATAGTTACTTCATCTCCAGGCTTAAAAACGCCCCCCTCAATTCTTCCTGCATATCCTCTATAGTCTGGATATTTAACTGATTGAGGACGCACTACAAACTGGACAGGGAATCTACAATCAATATGGTTGTGATCTGAAACAATATGAATATTTTCTAAAAGATGCATGAGTGTAGATCCTTCATACCATGGCATATTTTTAGATCTATCCACAACATTATCTCCATTAAGTGCCGAAATAGGAATAAAATGAATGTCTTTGATTTCTAATTTTGAAGCAAAATCTTCAAAGTCAGACTTTATTTTTTCAAATGCATCTTTACTGTACTCCACTAAATCCATTTTATTGATACAAACAGCAATGTGAGGAATCTGTAAAAGAGAAGCAATAAATGCGTGTCTCTTTGTTTGTTTAATTACCCCATGCCTGGCATCAACTAATAACAAAGCTAGATTAGCGGTTGAAGCCCCAGTAACCATATTTCTTGTATACTGAATATGTCCTGGGGTGTCTGCAATAATGAATTTTCTTTTTGGAGTTGCAAAATATCTGTAGGCAACATCAATAGTAATTCCTTGCTCTCTTTCCGATCTTAATCCATCTGTTAAAAGGGCTAGATTGATTCCTTCTTCACCTCTTTGCTTACTTGTTTCTTTAAGTAATTCCAATTGATCTTCAAAAATTGCTTTACTGTCATAAAGCAACCTTCCAATCAATGTGCTTTTTCCGTCATCTACACTTCCTGCTGTTGTGAAGCGCAATAACTCCATGTCTAAATATCCTTTGGTGCTATTCATAGTTTTTTAAAAATATCCTTCTTTTTTTCTGTCTTCCATAGCAGCTTCTGATCTTTTGTCATCTGCTCTTCCACCTCTTTCCGTAACTCTTGTTGATGCTACTTCTTCAATAATTGCTTCTAAGTCTGCTGCTTCAGATTTTGTAACTCCAGTACAGGTCATGTCTCCAATTGTTCGGCATCTAATGGTCATTTTTTCCCATTTTTCATCATTTTTTAGGGTAATGTAATCGCATTTTCCAAGCAGTACACCATTTCTGTTCACTACCTCTCTTTGATGAGAGAAATACAATGAAGGCAATTCTATTTTTTCGTGTAAAATATATTGCCATACATCCATTTCTGTCCAGTTTGAAATTGGAAATACTCTAAAATGTTCGCCCATTTTTTTTCGCCCATTAAATAAATTCCAAAGTTCTGGTCTTTGATTTTTTGGATCCCATTGTCCGAATTCATCTCTGTGCGAAAAGAATCTTTCCTTAGCTCTTGCTTTTTCCTCATCTCTTCTAGCTCCACCCATAGCACAGTCGTATTTTCCTTCTTCTAAACCTTCTAAAAGCGTTACGGTTTGTAATCCATTTCTTGATGTGTTAGGACCAGTTTCTTCCACAGCCGTTCCTCTGTTAATGGAATCCTGAACGTATTTTACAATTAGGGTTTCTCCAGAGCTGTGTATTAATTTATCTCTAAATTCAATGGTTTCTGGAAAGTTATGGCCGGTATCTACATGCATTAAAGGAAATGGCACTTTTGCTGGATGAAAAGCTTTTCTGGCAAGATGAAACATAATGATAGAATCTTTCCCTCCAGAAAACAACATTACAGGTTTTTCAAATTGGGCAGCTACTTCTCTTAATATGAAAATTGCTTCCGATTCAAGTTCTTTTAAGTGTGTTAAATTGTACGAACTCATAGTTAGTTATTTTTTATTCTCGGCAAACAATAATCCAATACTTTTTGTACTGACTCATCAATTGAAAGTTGGGTTGTGTTTATCGCTAAATCTGGATTTTCAGGAGCTTCAAATGGAGCATTAATTCCGGTAAAATCTTTTATTTCCCCTTTTCTTGCTTTTTGGTAGAGTCCTTTTACATCTCTACTTTCACAAGTTTCTAGTGATGCATTTATATAAACTTCAATAAAGTTTTCTTTTCCAATGATATCCTTTGCTATTTTTCTTATTGCTATTGTTGGGCTAATAAAACAGTTTATTGTAACCACTCCGCAATTCATAAATAGTTTTGATACTTCTGCAATTCTTCTTACGTTTTCTGTTCTATCTTGAGCTGAAAAAGAAAGATTATTACTGATACCAACCCTGATGTTGTCTCCATCCAAAAGCTGACTTAAAATCCCTTGAGAGTGTAAATATTTTTCTACTTCCTTGGCTATGGTTGTCTTTCCAGATCCTGAAAGTCCAGTCATCCAAATAACTTTTGATTTTTGATTAAGTAGTTCTTCTTTGTGCTTTCTCTGAAGCGCATCATCAAAAATGGAGAATATATTTTCTTTTTCTTCTTTCATAAAATAAGGCCACAAATTTAATCAAAATTTATGAATTAGAAATCATGTAATATATCATATAAAATAGTAGCTTTGTCTTTCTAATCAGCAATAAAGAATTTTGAGTTTCCCAGATTTAACAAAAACAGCTAAAATTGACAAGCTTGGAGTAGATGAGCGGATTGATCGTTTTTGTAAAAGAAGTATAAAAAATGAGGCAAAAGAATACGGATTACATCTAGCTTTAAGTATGATTGATCTCACTACTTTGGAAGGAAAAGATACTCCAGAAAAAGTCAAAAGTTTGTGTTATAAAGCAAGACATTTGCACGATTCTTTACCAGGACTTCCTAGTGTTGCGGCTGTTTGTGTTTATCCTACTTTTGTTTCAATTGCAAAAAAAGAATTGAAGGGAAGCGGAATAAATATTGCCTCTGTTTCTACAGCATTTCCTAGTGGGCAGTCTACTCTTGAAGTAAAACTTTCAGACACAAAATTTGCTGTAGATCAAGGCGCCGATGAGGTTGATATGGTTATTTCAAGAGGAAAATTCCTAGCGGGGGAATATAATTTTGTGTATGATGAAATTGCAGCTGTTAAAGAAGTTTGCGGCAAAGCTCACTTAAAAGTTATTTTAGAAACAGGAGAGTTAGATACTCTTGATAATGTGAGAAAAGCTAGTGATATTGCAATATATGCTGGAGCTGATTTTATTAAAACTTCTACTGGTAAAATTAGCCCGGCTGCAACTATGCCTGTTACTTTTGTTATGCTAAATGCGATAAAAGATTATTACAAAAAGACAGGAATAAAAATAGGAATGAAACCAGCAGGAGGAATCGCTACATCTAAGATAGCTTTACAATATTTGGTGATGCTAAACGAAACCCTAGGTGATGAGTGGATGAATAAAGATTTGTATAGATTTGGAGCAAGTAGCTTGGCAAATGATATTTTGATGCAACTTGTAAAGCAAGAAAGCGGACATTATCAATCCTTAGATTATTTTTCAAAAGATTAACATATGAGTAAATTACAGTTAAATAAAAGTTGGAAGTATGCTGATGCTCTTGAAAGTACAGATCATATTAGATTAAAAGAAAAATATGATTTGTTTATAAATGGAGCGTTTGTAAAGCCAAACTCAAAAAAGTATTTTGATACAATAAACCCAGCAACAGATGAGGTAATTGCTAAGATTGCTGAAGCCAATAAAAAAGATATTGATTTGGCAGTAAAATCTGCTAGAATAGCTTTTAAAAGTTGGTCAAAACTTACAGCAAAAGAAAGGGGAAAATATATTTTTAGAATTGCCAGAATGATACAAGAAAGAGCAAAGGAATTTGCAGTGATTGAAAGTATGGATGGAGGAAAGCCCATTAGAGAATCCATAAATGTTGATATTCCTTTGGCGGCAAATCATTTCTTTTATTATGCGGGTTGGGCAGATAAATTAGAGTATGCTTTCCCAAATAAAATTCCTAAACCATTAGGAGTTGCAGGCCAGATAATCCCTTGGAATTTCCCTCTGCTAATGGCAGCTTGGAAAATTGCTCCAGCCATTGCATGTGGCAATACTGTTGTTTTAAAACCAGCTGAAACGACCTCATTAACAGCTCTTAAACTTGCTGAAATTATTCAGGAAAGCGGTCTTCCGAAAGGGGTTGTAAACATTGTAACTGGCGCAGGAAATACTGGTGCTGAGCTAGTAAATCATCCGCATATTGATAAGATTGCATTCACAGGATCTACCAATGTGGGGAAGTTAATTCAGAAAAGTATTTCAGGCACTAAAAAGAAATCTACTCTAGAACTTGGAGGCAAAGGAGCAAATATTATTTTTGAAGATGCCGCTATTGATCAAGCGGTTGAAGGAATTATTAATGCAATATTTTTCAATCAAGGACATGTTTGTTGTGCGGGGTCTCGACTTTTTGTCCAAGAAAGTGTCGCTAAAGATTTTATTGAGAAATTAAAAGACAGAATGTCTTCATTAATTGTTGGAAATCCCTTAGATAAAAATACAGATATTGGAGCGATAAATTCCAAAGAACAATTAGCCACAATAAATAAGTATATAAAAATTGGCAAAAAAGAAGGAGGAGAGATTTATCAGTCAAAATGCAGTATTTCTAAAAAAGGAAATTGGTGTCCTCCAACTTTGTTTTTAAATGTTTCTCAGTCTCACGCCATAGTTCAAGAAGAAATTTTTGGTCCTGTTTTAGCAATTCAGACTTTTAGAACAATTGATGAGGTGATTGAAAAAGCAAATAATACCCCTTTTGGTTTGTCTGCTGGTGTTTGGACTGAAAAAGGGGCTAAGATTTTCAAACTAACTAAAGAATTAAATGCTGGAGTAGTTTGGGCAAATACATACAATAAATTTGATCCTGCATCTCCTTTTGGAGGCTTTAAAGAGAGTGGTTTTGGCAGAGAAGGAGGCTTACATGGATTGAAAGCATATTTAAAATTTGAATAATGGCAAGAATAGACGTTTTAAAAACATATAAAATCTTTATTGGAGGAAAATTCCCAAGATCAGAATCAGGAAGATATTTTCATATGAAAAATAAGAAGGGAGAATTACTAGCAAATATGTGTCTTTCGTCCAGAAAGGATTTTAGAAATGCGGTAGTTGAGGCCAGAAAAGTTCAAAAATCTTGGGAAAGTGCATCTGCATTAAATAGAGGTCAGGTTCTTTACAGAATTGCAGAAATGTTAGAAGGCAGAAAATCACAATTTATAGAGGAGTTAATGATGACTGGATCATCAAAATCTCAAGCAAAAAATGAAGTAGAACTAAGTATAGATAGGTTAATATATTATGCCGGCTGGAGCGATAAATTTCAGCAGATTTTCAGTTCGGTTAATCCTGTGGCATCCAATCATTTTAATTTTTCAGTATTGCAAAGCATGGGAGTTGTTTCGGTTATTTCTGCTAACGAACACCCATTATTAGCACTGATTTCTGTAGTTGCTCCTGTTATTGTTGGAGGGAATACTTGTGTTATTTTATCTTCTGAAGAAAATCCTATGGTAAGTATTTCTTTTGCTGAAGTAATAAATACAGCAGATGTTCCTCATGGGGTGGTAAATATTTTAACAGGAAAAAGAAAAGAACTAATCAGTCATTTTGCTTCTCATAAGGATGTAAATGCGATTGTTTATTGTGGAGACAATAATGAAGAAATAAAACAGATCGAGAAACTATCGGTAGAAAATTTGAAAAGAGTAACCATTTACAAACAAAAAAATTGGAATGGGAAAACAGATCAATCGCCTTATTTTATTGAAAAATGTCAAGAAATAAAAACGATATGGCATCCTACTGAAGTATAAAACAGTTGCAATGAATTTTCAAGATTTATTAAAAACAGCAATTAATGCTTCAATTCAAGCAGGTGACGCAATAATGGAGGTTTATGCTTCCAATTTTGAAGTTGAGCATAAAACTGACCAATCTCCCTTAACTCTTGCAGATAAAAACTCTAATACAATAATTGAAAAATTTCTTTTAAAAACCAACATTCCCATTTTAAGTGAAGAAGGGGCTAAAGCAGCTTATTCTGAAAGAAAAAATTGGGAATACTCATGGCTAGTTGATCCTTTAGACGGCACTAAAGAATTTGTAAAAAGAAATGGTGAGTTTACCGTTAATATAGCTATGATTCATAATGGTAATCCTATAATTGGTGTAATTTATGTGCCTGTAAAAGAAGAACTCTATTTTGCAATGGAAGGTTTAGGTTCTTATAAGGCTAGTAGAAATTCAGTAATTGACAGTTTAGATAACTTAATTTCTGAATCTAATAAATTACCTATTGATTATAAAAGAACTAATTATGTAGTTGTTGGTTCTCGTTCTCATATGTCTAGAGAAACTGAATCCTTTTTTGAAGAAAAGAAAAAATTGCATGGTGATGTTGAGGTGATGGCTGTTGGCTCATCATTAAAACTTTGCATGGTAGCAGAAGGAAAAGCGGATGCTTATCCTAGATATGCGCCAACAATGGAGTGGGATACAGGAGCGGGACATGCAATTGCAAAGTATGCAGGTTTTTCTGTAAAGCAATATAATTCTTATGAGGATGTGATTTACAATAAGGAAGACTTATTGAATCCATGGTTTTTAGTTAATTAATTTGATGAAAAAAAGACTTCAAAAAGCACTAGAAGATAAAGATTTTGCAGAACTTCTTAAAGGAGGTGGTATATCTTTTTTTTTACGTTTTGGAGGCCTTGCTGTTGGTTTTTTATTAACCTGGGTTATAGCTTACTTTTTTAAAGCAGATGGCTTAGGAGATTATGTTTTAGCTACTACTGTTTTGAGTCTTTTTGTTCTATTAGCAATAATCGGCTTAGATACAACTGCAATTCGTTTTATTGCCTCTTTTGCTTCACAGGAAAAATGGACAAGTATTTTTCATTTTAGAAAACAAGCAGTAATTATTTTATCTTTTACATCTATTATTGCATCTATCCTGATGTATTTCTTAGCAATTCCTATTGCAGATTTAATTAATACAAAAGCTGAATATATTCAGCTAAACGCATTTTTTGTATTGCCAGTGGCATTTTTCATGTTACATTATGAGAGTTTAAGGGGACTTAAGAGAATTACTGAATTTTCCTTCTTTTATAGGATGTCTCAAGGGCTATTTTCGTTGCTTGCAATTGGGGTAATATACCAATTTAATAAAGGCGCTGAGGTTCCAGTTTACGCATATCTAGTGAGTGTATTAATAGTTTCTATTTTATCATTCTTAAGTTTCCGATATTGGTTGAAAAAGAGATCAGATGGAAAAGAAAGTGCGGAAAAAGAAATAATGAGTTATTCTACTTTACTGAAGATTTCTATTCCCTTGATGTTTGCTCAATCTGTGCAATTTATTATGGCTTGGACTGATAAATTAATGTTGGGCAATATGACAAATCCAAAAGAGGTTGGAATTTATTTTACAGCATTTAAACTTTCCATGTTTGCGGCAGTTGCTTTGATGTCGATCAATAGTATTGCAGCACCAAAATTTGCAGAATTTTTTGCAAGAAATGATATGGAAGGATTGAAAAAAGTTACTCATCAGTCTACAAAAATGATTTTCTGGACTTCACTTCCTTTGATAGTAATTTTCTTTAGTTTACCAGAATTTTTTCTTGGTTTATTTGGAGAGGAGTTTAAGATTGGGGTAACTGCATTTATATTTATGTCTTGCGGAAGATTAGTAAGTTCCTTTTCAGGCTCGGTAGGAAGTATTTTGCAGATGTCGGGAAATCAAAATATATACGGATTAATATTGCTACTTGGGGCGGTTATGAATGTAGGTTTAAATTTTATATTGATTCCCGAGGGTAATCCTCTTTCTGGTTTTGGAATTAGTGGAATTGATGGAGCTGCATTTGCATCCATGTGTAGTTTGTCATTTTGGAATCTAAGCATGGTTTTGGTAGTTAAAAAGAAGTTTGGATTTTATACATTTTATATTCCATTTCTAAAAAGATGAAAACTAAATTGCCAAATTTTCTAATTGTTGGAGCTGCAAAAAGTGGTACTTCATCTCTTCATAATTACTTAAATCAACATCCTGAAGTTTTTATGCCTACTTTCAACAAAGAAGGAATGAAAGTGAAAGAACCAAGATTTTTAATAAAAGATTTGGTTCAGCACAGAGTACATAATGGAGTTTGGACTTTTGAGGAATATCAATCTTTATTTGCTGATGTCAAAGATGAAAAGGCTATTGGAGAATCTACGGTTCTTTATTTGTATTATTATAAAGATGCTATTCAAAACATAAAACATTATTTAGGTGAAGATGTGAAAATAATCATAATGCTTAGAAATCCAATTGATCGGGCTTATTCGGCTTATTTATTTGCCTCTAGAACTCATCAAGAAAATCAGACTTTTGAAAAAGCCTTAATCAATTCTAGAGAAAGGTATAATAAGGATGACACTTTAAGTCCTATGATTTTGTATAAAGAATTAGGTATGTATTATAAAATGGTAAAAGCTTATATGGAAAAATTTAAACATATTCATATTGTTCTTTATGATGATTTCATTTTGCAAACTAATTTAGAAGTAAGGCGAGTATTTGATTTTTTAAATGTTAGTAATACTAATGAGATTAACTCAAGTAAAGTTATTAATTCTGGAGGTCAGAAGTGGAACTCAAGAGTTGCGAAAGATTTACTTATGGGAGAAGGAAGTATGAAAAAGTCCCTAAAATTTTTGCTGCCAAAAAATGTAAGAGTATATATTAAAAAAATTTTGATAAATAGTTTTACTAGTAAAGCTAACAAGATGAATAAATCAATAAGAAAAGAATTATTAGACTATTACCAAAAGGATATTCAATTGCTAGAAAAGTTAATTAATAAAGATTTAAGCAAATGGATGAAAATATAAATTTACCTAACCTTCTTATTGTAGGAGCGGCAAAAAGTGGAACAACTTCACTTCATAATTACCTTAAACAACATCCAGCTATTTTTATGACCGAACATAAAGAGCCTCATTTTCTAATTAATTCTGAGATTGGTGAAAGTAGAGTTCATAAGGGGGTTATTACATTAGAGGAGTATAAGAAAATGTTTGAAACTAAGAGGGGCTACAGCTATAAAGGAGAATCAAGCGTTATGTATTTGGCTTTTCCTGAATTTTCAATTAAGAATATTAAAAAACACTTAACTCCTGATGTAAAAATAATTATAATGCTTAGAAATCCTATTGAAAGAGCGTTTGCGGGTTACCTCCATAATTTACGATATAATCCTTCTGAAAACTTAAGTTTTGAACAAGCAATTGAAAATTCTGAAGATAGGTATCATAAAGATATAGATATAACCCCAGATACTAGGTATCTTCATGTTGGGATGTATGATAATCAGGTCAAACAATATATAAAAGCTTTTGGTGATAATGTTCATGTTATTATTTATGATGACTATGTGAGTAATATTAATTTATGTTTAGAAGAGGTCTTTGATTTTTTGAAAATTGAAAAGATTGCAATTGATACATCTAAAAGGCATATGGAAGGAGGTTGGATGTTTAAGAATAAATTTTTGAGAAATCTAATAATACCACAAAATAATTTTAAATCATTAATTAAAAGTATTTTTCCAAATAAAAAGATAAGAGAAGGGCTAAAACAGAAAGTAATAAATATAAGTACTGTTGAGACTCCTCAACTGTCTATTGCAATGATAAATAAATTAAGAATGTATTATAAAAAAGATGTGCTGAATCTCGCTAAATTATTAAATAGAGATTTGAGTCATTGGATTGATAAAAGCTAATTTTGAAAACTAAAGTTCTAAATATCATCATAACATTTATGCTTGTGTCGAGCACAGGAGGACTTCTATTTGTTTTTAATAGAAATCTTGCTTCTTTGATATTTGTTATAATTATGATTTTTGGTTTGTTATTAATAGGTAAAAAAATTAAGAAATCTATCTTTTATTCTTCTTTCTTGGCCCTTTTAGTTGTTTTAGCATTGTTTGCAATAAATTTTGTTTATGCAATAAATACACAATCATTAACTAAGTATTCTTTTTTTGGGATTATAATTTTTACAACCGTTCTCACTCTATTTTATTTTAATAATCAAGGAGGCAAAGAAATTTTTATTAAGAGCTTATATTTTGTACTAAAATTAATTCTTTTTCATTCTTTATTTAGTTTTATAGCATATTTCATTGTTAAAGATAATTTATTCTTGCTCACTTCAGAATATCATGATAGTAATACATATAATTATTTGTTTTATTATTCAGTAAAGGATGTGAGTGCGATCAACTTGTTCGGTTTAGATATTCATAGAAATGCAGGAATATTTTGGGAACCAGGAATTTTACAGATATACTTAAATATTTTGTTTTTTTTAGAGGTAAGTGTGTTTAAAAGAAGTAAGTCATTGCTAGCTCTTATTATTATAGGTATATTATCTACCTACTCTACTACTGGGTTATTATTATTAATGATACAGCTTATATATTTTTTACAAAAGGAATTTAAAAAGAATATTGCAATAGTTTTAATGGTAATAATTGCAACTCCTTTGTATTTCCTTTTTTCTGCAAATATGAATGAAAAAGTTTATGGAGAGGGGGAAAATTCATTCCAAAAAAGATTGCTTGATCTAACCCAGCCATTGTTTATCGCATTCGAGCATCCGCTTACTGGTGTTGGTCTAGATATAGATCGGTTTCAGGAAGTAAGAGAAGAGTTTTATAGTAATTCTAATTTAAATGAAATGTTTGGGGAAGTGGGAATTCAACAAAAGTTAGAGACCACATCTAAGGGCAGTACAAATTCTATAATGTATATGTTGGCAGGCATGGGATTTCCTACTGCTATATTATTTATGGTTATGTTTATAAAACAACAAATTGTAACACATGATAGATTTATTTGGTTTATTATTACATTTCTTTCGATAATGTCAGAACCCTTGTTATTTAGACCATTTTTCTTTCTATTTATTATATCAGGATTTTTTCATTTCTTTTATAAAGTTGCAAATCACAAGAAACAACTAGCATGAAAAAGATATTAATCACTGGTGGAGCAGGATTTATAGGCAGTAGATTATGCGAAAAATTATTTGATAAAGGATACAATATTACTGTTTTGGATAACCTTTCTACTCAAATTCATGGCAATGGAGAATCATTTTTATTAAAGAAAATTAAAGATAAATGCACCTTTATTAAAGGAGATGTTAGAAATAAAGAGGATTGGAAAGCTGCAATAAAAGGACAAGAAATAGTAGTTCATTTAGCAGCTGAAACAGGTACAGGACAATCAATGTATGAGGCAGAAAAATATAATGATGTAAATATTATAGGCACAGCTAATATGTTGGATTTATTAGCGAATAAAAATCATCAAATTGAGAAAATGCTTATTGCTTCATCTCGAGCAATTTATGGAGAAGGCAAATATTTGTGCTCTAAACATGGTGTAATTTATCCTTTACAAAGAAATGAGTCAGATATGGAAAAAGGGGAGTTTAATCCCAAATGTGATAGCTGTAATTCACAGCTACAATTGGTTGCAACAGATGAAAGCTCTAAAATACACCCTTTATCTATTTATGGAATAACTAAACAACAACAAGAACAAATGGTTATGACAACTGGAGAATCATTGGGCATAGCTTCAGTAGCTTTTAGGTATCAAAATGTTTATGGTCCTGGACAATCACTTTCAAATCCTTATACTGGTATTTTGTCTATTTTTTCTACCCGAATACTAAACGGAAACGATTTGGATATTTATGAAGATGGAGAAGAAAGCAGGGATTTTGTTTATATTGATGATGTGGTAGACGCCACAATTTTAGGTATTGAAAAAAAAGAAGCTAATGGACAAGTTTTTAATGTTGGATCTGGAGTTACTACAACTGTAAGGCAAGTAGCTGAGTCTTTGAAGAAGTTTTATAATTCGGATATAAATATTTCAATAAGTGGTAAATATAGATTAGGAGATATTCGTCATAATTATGCTGACTTAACTAAAATAAAAGAGGCTTTGGGCTTTAGTCCAAAATATGACTTTCAAAAAGGAATTTCTAAATTTGTAAATTGGGTTAAAACTCAGGAAATAATGGAAGATAAATATGAAGAATCTATTAAGGAGCTAAGAAATAAAGGATTGATGAAATGAAACAAGTAATTATTATATTATTGATTTGTGCTGAGGTAGTTTTTGCTCAAAATATAAAAGAAAACATTTTTGGTTTTGATACTCCTAATGCCTTTACTTATTGTGATGTGAATGATACTTCATTTATTAATAAAGTGGTAAGAATGAACCCTAAAGTGTTAAGGTTTCCTGGTGGAGCTGAAGGGAATTTCTATCATTTTGGCAAAAATGGATATGGTTTTGATTTTGATGAAATTGATAAGTATCATGGAGGAACCTTTCCTAAAAGATCTAGGGGTTTAGAGAATTCAAGAAGAAAAAAGAATCAAAACTATGATTATATTGATGATTTTATTGTTTTAGTTAAGAAAACAAATGCAAGTGTTGTGCTTTCAGCTAATCCTTTTGTAGATAATGATGATATTATATTGATGATTGAAAAGCTACATGCTAATAATATTAAAGTTATTGGAGTAGAATTAGGAAGTGAACTTTCTAATAGAAGTTATTTTAATAAGGGGTATACAATTGATGATTATATCTTATTTGCAAAAAGCTGTTCAGATAAAATAAAAGCTAAATTTCCAAAAATAGAAACAGCTATAGTTGCTGCACCTCTAGAGGAAAAAATAGGGCATAGGCATAGTGTCTGGAATAATAGATTAGCTGCAATGAATTTTTATGACGCCATTATTATTCACTCCTATGCTAAAGTAACAAAAGGTGAGGATCAGTATGGGCAAATGCTTTCAGAAGAAACAGAAGGGAAAAATAAATCTGAGGCATTTGATATTTATAAAAACAGAGCAATTAGTTTTTTTGATGAATATTATCCTAATGAGGTTAGAAATTATGTAAAGATATTTAAAAAGCCAATTTGGGTCACTGAATGGAATTTACAAATGTCAGAAACAACAGGAAATACATTGTTGCAGTCATTGTTTGCAGCACAATATTTATTGGAGTTGATGAGTAATCCTAAGTTATCAGCAATTGAATTAACTACTTATCATAATTTGGGAGGAAGAACTATTAGCGGTTCTATTTTTAGAAATAATGAAGAAAAAATGGAAATTCAGAGCACTTATTATCCAATGATGATGATTGGAAAAATATTTAAAAATAAGATTGTTAAAATTGAACAACAAAAAAGTAAAGAAATTTTTTCATATAAGTGCTATGATAAATACAATAAAGAAGTTTTGAGTTATAAAATAGATTGGGGATCTCGTCAGCTTAGTTGTACTTATAACACCGTTGGATCTATAAAAAAATCTATGGTTTATAAAAGTGAAAATCTATTTGACAAGGCAGATAATTTAGGAATTCTAGATCTTGAATTCCGTGAGTGATACTAATCAAATATTTATTGTTGGAGGTAGCAGAAGTGGCACTACTATTCTGGGGCGTATTTTTGAAAAAAATGCAGAGATTTTTACATTTAGAGAACTGCACTTTTTTGGAACACTATGTACTGGTTATAGCAATAAAGAATCAACTAAAAAAGATCAAATTGAGTTTCTCTTAAGATTGTTCTGTATTGAGGAAAATAGATTGATCAAGCAAGAGAATATAGCAGATTTTGATGCTAAATCCGAACTAAGAGTTGATCCATCAAAAATTAATAAATGGAAGAAAGGTGGCTTCTCAAATGGCGAAATATATTTATCACAGAAATTCTCCTCTAAAATGATGGATAAATTTGGTTATGAGAAAAAAGAATTTGCTTTTCCTCCCTTGTCTTTGATTTTTCATTTGTTATCATTTCCCGTAAAATTTGGATTCGCTTTCCTTTTTAATATTCATAGAATGGGTAATATTGTTGTAGTAATCAAAAAAAGATTTTTTATTAAATGAAAAAAGTAGATTTTTTTATAGTTGGAGCCCCAAAAGCAGGCACAACTTCTTTGTATCATTATTTGAATGAGCATTCTGAAATTGAGATGAGTTCTCAAAAGGAACCTGATTTTTTCTCTGACCAATCTTTACAAAAACAAAAGTTGTATTATGATAAAAACAGAATTGATACCCTTGAAAAATACAATTCACTTTTTGAAAGAGATGATGTCATTTTAAGAGGTGATTCCAGCGTCTCTTATTTATTTTATGAAGATGTGCCTCATAAAATTTTTACCTATAATCCTGATGCTAAGATTATAATTATGCTTAGAAATCCTATTGATAGGGCATTTTCACATTATTTAATGGATTATAGTTTAGGATTAATTTCAGAAAGTTTTGAGACAATTATTCAAAAGCAGTCAAAACATAAGAATGCGAATTTGTTTTATCAGCAATATATTCAGGTGAGCGAATATAGCAAGCAGATAAAAAGATATTTAGAAGTATTTAGCAAGGATAATATTCATTTTATTGATTATGAAGATTTTAAAAATGACACTTCTGATGTTGTAAATAGTGTTTTTTTATTTTTAGGAGTAAATGATGATTTTCAACCTTATTTAAAAAAGAAATACAACACTTATACGGCACCTAAAAATAGGTTTATTCGACATGTTTATTCTTTTGTTGCTTTCAGAAAAATGGTAGCCAATATATTGTCTAAAAATTTGACTAAAACCATTAGAAATTTACTTTTTAGAAGTGATAAGAAACCACAACTTCCTGAATTAACAAGAAATTTTCTAAAAAAACATTTTGAAAGTGATGTGAGAGAATTATCGGAATTGTTAAATAAAGATTTTACAAAATGGATAAGATAGGCTTGGTGACTATAAGCTATAATTCTGCTGATGTATTGCCGCCATTTTTGGATTGCGTATGGAAACAAACACATGAGAATTTAATCCTTTATGTGATTGATAATGCATCTACGGATAATACATTGTCAATTTTAACAAAAACTAATGATCCCAGGCTTGTTTTTATTAAAAATGAAACAAATTTTGGAGTAGCAAAAGCAAATAACCAAGGCATTATTAAAGCTATTGAAGAGGGATGTGATCAGGTTTTAATTATTAATAATGATGTTGAATTTGAAGTTGCTTTAATTGAAAAATTAATTAAAGCACAAAAGGATAATACTTGTAGTTTAGTTAGTCCAAAAATGATGTATTTTGATAGCCCTCAAAATATCTGGTATGCAGGAAGTTGGTTTAATAAACGTAAAGGATATTTGCCATTGCACAGAGGGATGAAAGATTTGGATGAGGGGCAATATGATAAAATTACCCAGGTAGAATATGCTCCTACTTGTTGTTTACTAATTAAAAAAGAAGTATTTCAGGATGTTGGCATGATGGATGAAAAGTATTTTGTTTATTTTGATGATACGGATTTTTCATATAGAGTTTGGAAAGATGGAAAACATAAGATGTTTTTCTATCCTTTTGTGAAATTTTATCATAAAGTAGGGAGCTTGACAAAGTCCTTTGAAAAAGATATAAAAAAGACTTATAGAGGAGATTTTTTTTTAAAGCACAATACTAGAAATCATGTCTATTTTTTAAAACAGATTGGGGGCGTTTTTGCTTACGGATTTATTTTTTGGCTATTTTTTAAAAATAATATTAGATGGATAGTTAATCCACAAATAAGAAAAAATTTATCCACTTGGTGGCTCATTAACAGGTCCTATTTTGAAGGTTTGAGAATGTAAGTAATGAACAGAAAAGTAGCAATTATAGACACTTTAGGAGCCCATGGAGGATCTTTCCATTTCTATACTTATGGTCAATGTTTAGGGCTGTCAAAATTGAATGTAAAATTAAATTTATATTCAAATAATGAAACTGAGAATCCATCTATTGATGGCGTAAGTTTTTATTCTTTTTATAATGATTTATTCTCTTCTAATTATTATTTTATTAGTGGATTGAAATGGGTATTAGGAACTATTAAATCCGTATTTCATGCAAGGTTTAATGGTGTATCTATATTCCATTTTCATATTTTCTATACTAATATATTAGTATTATTTAATCTTTTACTTGTTAAATTATTACTTGGCAAAGTGGTTCTAACTATTCATGATGTTACTTCATTCGCTGAGAAGGATAAATCTAATTTAATATCTAATTTAGTTTATAAGTTAGCAGATTTGATTATAACTCATAATCAGTTTAGTAAAGATGAAATAATTAAATTAAACACTTCACTGAAAGGAAATATCCATATTATTCCACATGGAAATTATGTTCCGTTTATTCATGTCCAAAGAGATAAAAAAAAATCTAGAGAATATTTAAACTTAGCTACTGAGAAAACAATATTACTTTTCTTTGGAATGATAAAAAAAGTAAAAGGATTAGATGTTCTATTACAATCTTTTAAAACAGTGGTTGCTACAAATCCAGATACGGTTTTATTAATTGCTGGTAACTTATGGGAGAATGATTTTGCTGATTATCAAGAAATTATCGATAAAAATAATCTTACTAAACATATTATTTTACACACTAAGTTTATTCCTCATGATGATGTAGAGCATTATTATTGCGCATCAGATTTAGTGGTATTACCCTATAAAAAAATATATCAAAGTGGCGTGTTAATGATGACTTTAAGTTATGAAAGACCTGCTTTAGTGTCTGATTTACCACCATTACAAGAAGTTGTAATTGATAACGAAAATGGATTCTTGTTTAAATCAGAAGATGTTAATGATTTGGCTGAAAAAATAAATCTTATTTTTTCTGATCAAGAAAACCTAGAAAGAGTACGAAAAAATGGCAGCACATTAATTAATACGAAATTTGGCTGGGATGAAATAGGCAGACTTACAAAGTTAGCTTATGAAACTCTATAATTTTGTATTTTTACCAAAACCATTAAAATGAAAAGTAGAATAAATAGCTGTATAAAAAGTTCTGTAGAAAACTATACTAGAGTTTTAAATGATAAAAATCTTCAATCAAATATTGAGAAGATTATTGGGCTTAGTATCAAGGCATTTAAAGATGATAAAAAAATACTTTTTTGCGGAAATGGAGGTAGCGCCTCTGATGCCCAGCATATTTCAGCTGAACTAAGTGGAAGATTTTATACGAATCGCCCACCACTTTATGCTGAGGCTTTGCATGTAAATTCTTCTTATATGACGGCTGTCGCTAATGATTTTGGTTATGATGAAACATATGCTAGAATGTTAGAGGCTTGTGGAAGAAAAGGAGATATTTTAGTTGGGATTTCTACATCAGGAAATTCTCTAAATGTGGTAAAGGCGCTTAAAAAAGCGAATGAGTTAGGCCTAACAACTATTGGTTTTACTGGTAGTGGGGGTGGTGAGATGAATAGTATTTGCGATATAATGATTAAAGTTCCTTCTGATGACACTCCAAGAATTCAAGAGGTTCATATTTTAGTTGGTCATATAATTTGCCAACTTATTGAAGAAGAAATGTTTCCGAATGCCTAATTTTGACACACTCTTTTTAGACAGAGATGGGGTGATAAATAAAAAACTTGAAGGGAAATATGTTCGAAATTTCTCAGAGTTTGAATTTATCTCAGGAGCTTTGGATTCCATTTCAAAACTAAGCAATTTATTTAATCGTATTCTTATTGTAACTAATCAGCAAGGGATTGCCAAGGGAATAATGTCAGAGGCTGATTTAAATATTTTGCATACTAAAATGCAAGAGAGGATTGAAAAATTGGGAGGTAAAATCAATAAAATATATTATTGTCCTCATTTGAAAGATATGAATTGTATGTGCAGGAAGCCAAAGTCCGGTATGATAGAGCAAGCAATTATTGATTTTCCTGAGATTAATATTAAAAATTCCTACCTTATTGGTGATTCAGATTCTGATATAAAGGCCGGAAAAAAAATGAATTTAAACACTGTTAAAGTGGATAACGATTACACTTTAGCAAAATGGACTACTGATATGCTGAGAGTTATCTAAGATTTTTGTTAATTTTACAGCAAAAAAAGAAACGTGTTCACTTCTATCTTATTTGCATTTTTAACTTCATTCATAATAACTTATGTTGCTGTACCAAAAGTCATCTTTTTTGCTGATAAATTTAGACTTACAGATGTTCCAGGAGAAAGATCCTCACACAAAAGAAGCGTTCCTATCTTTGGAGGTATAGCAATTTTCTCAGGTATTATTTTTTCTCTTATTTTTTGGTCAGAAATTGATAATATACAGTTTATTTTAGTAAGTTTGGTAATAGTATTCTTTGTTGGAGTTATTGATGATTTACTTGGGCTTTCACCATATAAAAAAATTATTGGACAGCTTATTGCTATTCTGATTGCAATTTACCTTGGAAAAATTCAAATCAACAGCATGCGTGGGGTACTTGGAGTGTATGAGTTGCCAGATATTATTGCTACTCTATTTTCAGTTTTTGTTGTAATTGTAATTACTAATGGTTTTAATTTGATTGATGGAGTTGATGGTTTGGCTAGTGGAATAGGCGTGATTGCTTCTCTAGGTTTTGGTGTGATGGCATATTTAATGAATCAGCCGGATATGGCAATTATTGCTTTTTCATTGCTGGGTGCATTGTTAGCATTTCTAAAATATAATTTTCATCCTGCTAGGTTATTTATGGGAGATACAGGTTCTTTGGTAGTGGGTATGGTTTTATCTGTTTTGGCTATTAATCTTATTAAGCATGATTTGGTGACTGACTCTATTAAGTTACCCAATAAAGGACCACTTTTGGCAATTGTTTTTTTGGCAATTCCACTTTTTGATTCTTTAAGAGTATTTGTGGTTAGAATTATAAAAGGAAAAAACCCTTTGTATCCAGGTAGAGAACATATTCATCATGCCTTATTAGATTTAGGTTTTGGACATAAAAAGACAGCACTTGTCTTATATTTAATGAGTATTTTATTAATTACCGGGTCTTATTTTTTGTTAGAAATAAATATTAATTCCAGCATTGCAATTTTAGCTTTGGTTAGTTTTATAATACTGATGACACCTTACTATATCTTAAGAAAAAGAAAATAATGAAACAGTTTGTTTTTGTTGTATTAACTATCATTTCGTTTGCTTGCTACTCGCAACATACCAATTTGTTATTAGGCAGAAATTATTCTTCAGATATAAATAAGGTATTATACACTAAGGATCCAGACATTCATACTTCATTTAAACCTATTCTTAACTCCAACTTAAGTTTTGCAAGCGATTCAGTTATTGGAAGTAATTATCAGTCTACTTATAAGAAATGGTATTTAAGAAAAACTTTTTCTGAACATTTTTTCATTTTGGAAGGGGATGATTATAAAGTAATAGCATCTCCAATAATCAACCTGTCAAAAGGAAAAGAGTTAATTGACTCTAAAAACACATTTACAAATAGCAGGGGATATTTAATTGAGGGGGATTTAGGCAAGAAGATTTCATTTTCTACTTCATTTGTTGAAAATCAAGCAATATTTCCTAATTATTTGGATGAAAGTATCAGAAAGAATAATGTAGTTCCAGGGCAAGGATACGCAAGAGATTTTAAAGAAACAGGTTTTGATTATGCCATGTCTTCTGGCTATGTGACTTATAGGCCAAATAATATGTTTGCTCTTCAGTTTGGTCATGGAAAAAACTTTATTGGTGATGGGTATCGTTCTTTGCTGCTTTCAGATAACACCTTTAATTATCCCTATTTAAAGATTCAGACTACTTTTTGGAAAGTGCAGTATACTAATCTTTATGCGGAGTTGATGGACATTAATTATTTTGCAACACATGGGCTACCTAATTGGGATCAAATGGGTTATCCTAAGAAATATATGTCAGCTCATTATTTGAGTTTAAATGCTACTAAAAAGTTTAACATATCATTGTATGAAGCCGTTATTTGGAGAATGAATCATGCGCCAGGAAGTAGTGGCTTTGATGTGAATTATCTAAATCCTATAGCAATGCTAAGACCCATTGAGTTTTCAGTAAATTCTCCAGATAATGTTTTGGTGGGGGTAAATACCAAATATGCTTTTGAGTCATCATATATGTATGGACAATTAGTTCTAGATGAATTTAGTATTACTGATTTACGCGCAAATGATGGTTTTTGGGCAAATAAAATTGGCTATCAGTTAGGCTATAAAATTTTTGACCCATTTAATATTGATAGACTTAATTTACAAACGGAATATAATTATGTTAGGCCCTACACTTATGCTCATCATAACCCTCAACAAAACTATGCGCATTACAATCAACCACTAGCACATCCTTTAGGGGCTAACTTTTCTGAGCTTTTGTTTATGGCAAATTATAAATGGAAAAGATTTGAAATTGATGCTAAAATAATGTTTGCTAAATATGGTGGAGATTTTAAAGGAGATACTGTCTCTTATGGTAGTAATGTTTACTTTTCAACCGGCAATTATGCACAAGAGGCAGGTTTAGTTGGTATGGGTTCTGGTCGTCCATCTGATTATGGTATTGAAATGTATCAAGGCAACCTTACAACAATTGATTGTAAAAGTTTAAATATATCGTATATTATAAATCCTTATACAAATCTTAAAATAAATGTAGGCCTTACTTTGCGAAATTTTCATAATGATGATGAGGATGTAAAATCGCAATTTATTAATTTTGGAATTATGAGTGATTTGTTCAATTATTATTACGATATTTAATGGCCTTGCTATTAGCCATTGAAACAACTACAAAAAACTGTTCTGTTGCACTTTTTGACAACAGCAGCTTACTGGGGTTAAAAGAGCAAAACTCTGAAGCATTTTCACATGCCGAGCAGCTCACTTTGTTTATAGAAGAAGTTGTAAAAAAATCAAATATTACTTTAAAACAACTAGATGGCATTATCTTAAGTAAGGGGCCTGGTTCATATACGGGTTTGAGAATTGGCACCTCCACCGCAAAAGGCTTGTGTTATGCTTTAGATATTCCATTAGTTTCGGTTTCCTCCTTACAGGCAATGGCTTTTGGGATTTCTAAAAAGGAAGATTATAAATTGTATTGTCCAATGATTGATGCTAGAAGGACGGAAGTTTTTGCATCAATATATGATAAAGATAATAATGAAGTGAGAGAGATTAGAGCTGATATTGTAGATCAGCATACTTATGCTGACTTTCTTAAAGATAAAATTTTGTTTTTTGGAGATGGAGCCCAAAAATGCAAGCTGATTATTAACAATTCTAATGCTCATTTTTTGGATGGGGTATTTCCTTGTGCAAAAGATATGGGAGTATTAGGGTTTGAGAAGTTTTCTAGTAAGGATTTTGAAGATGTTGCGTATTTTGAACCCTACTATCTTAAAGATTTTGTTGCTGGGGAAAAGAAAAAATCTTAAGCTCTTCTTTTTCTTTTAGCTGCTGCATTAAATCTTCCTTTAAAAGAGGATCCTTCAGTTTCAGAACTTCTAATTGTAGAAGGTTTTTCACTATTTCTTTTTGTAGTTATACTTTTACTTGAGTTTGATCTTTCTCCATTCCAAGATTTGTTTTCATTTCTTTTTTTATCTCCTGAGGGTTTTCTATCTCTTCCTTTACTTCTATCTCTACTATCACCTCTATCTCTTCTGTTACCACCGCCACTTGATGATTTTGCTCCAGGCGCCTGAGAAACTTCAACATTTACTCTATTTCCATTCCAATTGGCATCACTTAATCCGCCTAAAACATCAGTTGCAAAATCAGAAGGAACTTCAAAAAATGAGAACTTTCTCATAATATCAATTTTCCCAATTGGGATATTTCTATTTCTTGTGTATTCGTTAATTAAACCAATTAGGTTGTGGGCGTGTAAATCTTTTTCTTTGCCAAGATTAATAAAAAATCTTGTATGACCTTGCTCAGCATGGCCTGTTCTTTCTGT
This sequence comes from Chryseobacterium gleum, assembly GCA_945865535.1. Taxonomy (GTDB): domain Bacteria; phylum Bacteroidota; class Bacteroidia; order Flavobacteriales; family BACL11; genus BACL11. Next base: position 133,379 of record CAMBDW010000002.1, read on the forward strand.
TTTTTGATTGTTTTTCTCACCTCTTTTATTGCTGTCGTTATTTTTGCTTACAGAGATATTTAGATCAGGCGCATTTTTATAGAAAGACAAGAACCTGTTGAATTCTGTAGATACAAAGTGTTTTATCAACTGCTCTTTATCCAAATGAGCTAACTTTTCTTCAATGGATGGCAAGTACCTGTCTATCTGATGATTTATCTCTGTAGCAACAACTTTGTCCACCAACCTCATTAATTGAATTTGACAAATTTCATCACCATTAGGAACTTTTTTAAGGATTAAATCACGCTTAATCATTCTTTCAATATCTTTTAACTTTCTTCCTTCACGACTATGGGCAATAATTATTGAAATTCCTTTTTTGCCTGCTCTACCTGTCCTACCTGATCTATGCACATAGATTTCATTATCATCAGGTAAATTATAATTGATTACATGAGTTAAATCATTAATGTCAAGTCCTCTTGCAGCAACATCAGTAGCAACTAACATCTGTAGTTTTTTTTGTCTGAATCTTGCCATAACATGGTCTCTTTGAGCTTGAGATAATTCTCCATGAATAGCATCAGCATTGTAGCCATCTTGCATCAATTTATCGGCAATATCAGCTGTTTCTCTTCTGGTGCGGCAGAAAACAATTCCATAAATGTCAGGATTAATATCACAAATTCTTCTTAGAGCCTTATACCTATCGCTAGCATTTACCATGTAATAGTGATGATCCACATTCTTAGTGCCTTCATTTCTGCTTGCCACTTCAATCGTTTTAGCACTAAACATATAGGTTTTGCTAATTCTCATCACTTCTTTTGGCATAGTTGCTGAAAACAAAAGAGTTTGTTTTTCTTTTGGTGTTTCTGCTAAAATGATATCTAAATCATCTTTGAATCCCATATTTAGCATCTCATCAGCTTCATCTAAAATTACAAATTCAATATCTTGTAGGCGTAAAGCTTTTCTATTAATTAAGTCAATCACTCTTCCAGGAGTCCCTACAATAATTTGGGTTCCTGATTTGAGTAATTGTATTTGTGGGACAATACTCGCGCCTCCATATACAGGAGTTACTTTTAATCCTTTAATGTATTTTGAATAAGATTCCATGTCTTTTGAAATTTGAAGACATAGCTCTCTAGTAGGGCAAAGAATAATTGCTTGTGGTAGTTTTCTTTCAACTTCAATTTTATGCAATATTGGAAGTCCAAAAGCAGCCGTTTTTCCGGTACCTGTTTGAGCAAGAGCAATAAGATCGGTTTCGTTTTCCAATAAATATGGAATTGCTTCTTGCTGTATTGGTGTTAGTGTTTCAAAACCTAAATCTGCTATAGCTTTTTGAATATTTTGATTTAGTCCTATTTCGGAAAATGTCATGCTGTAAATTTTTCGCAAAAATACTCTTATCTAGGACAATAGGGGGGTAATTATAAATTTTATGTAAAATATAAGTTTTCAACTGCTTTAAAACTGATTCTATTTTTGTTTTTTTATCTACTACAATGTGTATTTTTGCAGTCTAAAAAAGACAATTAATGAGCCTATATAATTTTTCTAACAGACATATTGGACCAAGAGATAATGATATTTCTGAGATGCTTGAGGTAGTAAATGCATCATCAATTAAACAACTAATTGATGAAACAATACCTCAAAAAATACATCTGAAAAATCAAATGAATTTGCCCGTTGCCTTGTCTGAAAGTAGGTTCATTGAACACATGAAAGAAATTGCTCAAAAGAACAAAAATTACAGATCTTATATTGGTATGGGCTATTTTAATACTATTTTGCCGGGGGTGATTCAGAGAAATATTTTAGAAAACCCAGGTTGGTATACGGCATACACTCCTTATCAAGCAGAAGTTGCTCAAGGTAGATTAGAGGCACTATTAAATTTTCAAACTATGGTAATGGATTTAACAGCCATGGAACTTGCTAATGCATCATTACTTGATGAAGGAACGGCTGCTGCTGAGGCCATGGCAATGTTATTCGGATCCAGAAGTAGAGCTCAGCAAAAAGAAAATGTGGTTAAGTTTTTTGTTTCTGATTTATGTTATCCCCAGTCTATTGCAATTATTAAAACAAGAGCTATTCCTTTAGGAATTGAGTTGGTTATGGGTAATCATAATGATGTTCAGTTAGATAAGTCCTTCTTTGGGTGTATTTTACAATACCCTGCAAAAGATGGGGCTGTAATTGATTATTCTGATTTTGCAAAATCAGCAAAGGAAAATGAAGTTGGGGTAGTTGTAGCGGCTGACTTATTAAGTTTGACACTTTTAACCCCTCCTGGAGAGTGGGGGGCTGATGTAGTAGTGGGGACCACACAAAGATTTGGAATTCCAATGGGTTATGGAGGGCCACATGCTGCATATTTTGCAACTTTTGATAAATACAAAAGAAGTATTCCTGGCAGGATTATTGGAGTATCGGAAGATGCAGATGGCAATAGAGCCTTAAGAATGGCATTACAAACAAGAGAACAACATATTAAAAGAGAAAATGCAACTTCAAACATTTGTACTGCTCAGGTTTTATTGGCGGTAATGGCCGGAATGTATGGGGTTTATCATGGTAAAGAGGGCTTGAGAGCTATGAGTAAAAAAATTCACGGCTTAACTGCTACTTTATCAGAAGGCTTAACACAATTAGGTTATCATCAGTTAAATGCTATTTATTTTGACACTCTAAAAATAGGAGTAGGCAATGTTTCCATGCAGAATATAAAGACTTATGCTGAGGCTGCTAAAATCAATTTTAATTATATTGATGATGAATCATTGTCAATTAGTATTGATGAAAAAGACGATTTGCAGAATATTAATGATATTTTAGAGATTTTTGCAAAAAGCTGCAATCATTCTGATGCTACTTATTTAATAAATAAAGTGTTGAATGGAGATTATACTCAGGCAACTGCCCTAATTCCAGAGATTTTATATAGAAAATCGTCTTTTCTGGAAAATGAGGTGTTTAATAAATATCATTCTGAAACAGATATGATGCGGTATATCAAAAGCTTAGAAAATAAAGACTTATCGCTAACTCATTCCATGATTGCATTAGGGTCTTGTACTATGAAGTTGAATGCAGCTTCAGAGTTGTTTCCTTTAAGCTGGTCAGAGTTTGGGAACCTGCATCCTTTTGCCCCAGCTCATCAATCAAGAGGGTATCATATTATGTTTCATGAACTTGAAGAAATGCTTTGTGAAATTACAGGTTTTGCTGCCATGAGTCTACAACCAAATTCTGGAGCGCAAGGAGAGTTTGCGGGCCTTATGGTTATTAGAGCATATCATCATAGTAGAGGCGATGAGCATAGAAATATTTGTTTAATTCCATCTTCTGCGCATGGAACAAATCCTGCTTCTGCGGTAATGGCCGGAATGAAAGTTGTGGTAATCCCCTGTGATGAAAATGGAAATATTGATGTTGTTGCTTTACAAGAAAAGGCATTAGAACATACTGAAAATCTTTCCTGCTTGATGATTACTTATCCTTCCACGCATGGGGTTTATGAGGATGCAATTATGGATATTACAAAAATTATACATGATAATGGTGGGCAGGTATATATGGATGGGGCTAATATGAATGCTCAAGTTGGAATAACAAATCCTGCAATTATTGGAGCTGATGTGTGTCATTTAAATTTACATAAAACTTTTGCAATTCCTCATGGTGGCGGTGGACCTGGGATAGGCCCAATTGGAGTTGTAGAGCACTTAAAATCTTTTTTACCAAATAATCCTTTAGTAAAAATGGGAGGTGAAAATGGCATGTCTATCTCTTCTGCTCCTTGGGGTAGCGCATTAGCATTAACTATTTCTTATGCTTATATAAAAATGTTAGGCGCTGATGGCTTGAGATCTTCTACCGAAATTGCAATTTTAAATGCAAATTATATTAAAGAGAAATTAGCAAAACATTTTGAAATACTTTATACCGGAGATAACAATAGGGTGGCTCATGAGATGATTGTGGATTTCAGAATGTTTAAAAAAGACGGTATTGAGGTGGTTGATGTGGCTAAAAGATTGATGGATTATGGCTTTCATGCTCCAACAGTATCGTTCCCTGTTGCAGGCACTTTAATGATTGAACCCACTGAGAGTGAGAGTAAAGCTGAGTTAGATCGCTTTTGTGAGGCTATGATTGCTATTAAATCAGAAATTGATGAGGTTGTAAGGGGCAAAGTAAAAGTGGAAGAAAGTGTGCTAAAAAATGCGCCTCATACTATGTACTTGGCTGTAAATGATATTTGGGAATTTTCTTATACAAGACAAAAAGCAGTTTATCCATTAACTTGGGTTAAGGAGAGAAAGTTTTGGCCATCTGTAAGGAGGGTAAATGATGCTTTTGGGGATCGAAATTTAATATGCTCATGTGCCCCTATTTCTGAATATGTGGAGTAGATAAACTTTGATAATTTAGCTTTGTCATGTGCTTTACTTGTCTTATATTTGCAATCCATTAAATAATTAAAAATAAAAAAAATGAAAAAAATTTTACTATCAGCTTGTGCATTAGTAATTGCAACTGCAACTTTTGCTCAGCAAGCAAATCATTTGAAAAATGACAACTTAACAAAGAATTATTCGACTCTGTCAACTACACCTAATGTTATGCCTTCATCCGCATCTGCAGCACCACCACCTATTTGGTCAGATGATTTTTCTAACCCAGCAAACTGGATTATAGCTCATGATCCAACGGCCTGTGATTTAGACTGGCTGATTGGTGTAAACTCATGTCAAGGCTCTTATCCAATTAATGATATTCTTTCTACATCTGCGGCAAATGGTTGGGCAATGATCGATTCAGATTTCTATGGAGGTGCTACTGGTGGTACTGAAATTGAAGACTGCTGGCTTACTATGGCAAATCCTGTTGACTTAAATGGACTCCCAAATGTAAGATTAGAATTTGAAACGAACTATAGAAGTTATAATGATGAGCAAACATATATTGTTGTTGGAATTGGTGATGGCTCTGGTAATGTAACATGGCCAGATCTAGATCCAACAACAAATATTTCTACTATGACTAATGTATTTAAACCTTTTGTTTTTACTGGTAATACTGCAACAGCTAACCCTGCATTAGTGACGATTGATATTAGCCCTGCTTTAGTTGGTTTAACTCCAACCCAATTAGCCGATATATATATCCGTTTTCACTGGACAGGTACTTGGGGATACGCATGGTTTGTTGATGATGTTGCTATAGCATTAACTCCAGACAATGAACTTTTATCAAGTAATGAAACAATAGGAGGATGGTGGATCAACTATCAAACCGTTGGTGGTTTAGGTCAAGATTACACTTCTTATCCTCTTGCACAAGCAACTGCTAATCCTTATGCTTTTGAATCCGTATTGCGAAATTCAGGAATAGCTACCCAAGAGGCTACTATGCATGCTAAGGTTTCAGGAACAAGCAACTGGTCAACAACATCTAATCCTTTAACTTTAGCTGCTGGAACACAAGATACAGTTCAGGGAATAAATAAATTTACACCTACGGCTACAGGTTTATATAATATAGAAATGTGGGCAGTGGCTGATTCAGCTGGATTAGGAAATGTTATTACTTATACTGATACAACAACAAAAATGACAATGGTAACTAATTATATTTATGGAAAAGATAATGGGACAAATGATGGAGGCTCTTGGGGATTAAACAGAGTTTCTCCTACTCCAGGAGGTTTTGAGGTCTCTTCAAACTATGATATTTATGCGAATGCCACATTATATTCAGTAGAAGCTCGTATCTCAGATTGGTCAATTCCAGGTGCAGAAGTATATGCTGTTCTATATGAAGATGATATTGCTGGTGGAGATCCTATTCTTTTAGCTCAATCAGATGATTATGTAATTACACAATCAGATTTGGGAGCTTGGGTGAATATCCCATTTTTAACTCCACAATCATTAACATCTGTTACAAAAACGTATAGAATTGCTATTGGGGCAAACTTACATCCAACAGATACTGTTGGTGTAGATGTAAGTGATCCAGGAAATTATTATTCTAGCCAAGGCTTATTTGATTCAGATGCTATATTGGCTTCTTCAACTGCTGGACCAAGATGGTATACAATTAACGATATTCCTATGTTAAGAATGAATTTTGATCCTAGTTCAGCAACTGCTGTATCCGATTTCAAACAAACAATTTTTAATGTTTACCCTAATCCAACAAACGGAGTGTTTGTTATTGAGCTAGAGAAAACTGCAAAATATGATGTAAGGCTATATAATGTTTTAGGGCAAACAGTTTACACTACTTCTACTAACGCAATGAGTACAACTGTTGATTTATCAAGTTTTGATAAAGGAATTTATACAGTAGAGTTAAAAGATGCAAACACTATTTATACTGAAAAAGTTATTGTTGAGTAATTTGTAAGCAATTTAATAATAAAAAAAGAAGTCCGGTTTTTCCGGATTTTTTTTTATTACATTTACACTCTTAACAATTTAAATTTATAAATATGAAAAAAATTTACATCTCAATTTGTGCTTTAGCTATTTCTGCTAGCGCTATTGCCCAATTGTCTTTAGAAAGCTTTACAGTTGCTGAAGGAAAAAAATCTATTAAAACTACTTTAATGAATGCAGAAAAGTCTACGCCTTTTTGGTCGGAGAATTTTGCTACTGGAATTCCTGCAACATGGACTAATTCTACTGCGCCATGGGTGTATAGAGGTCCAACAACAACACCAAATCAGAATACAGGTAGTCAAGGCGCGTATGCAAGTAATGGGGCACCTATTGCTTCTGCAACAGCATCAAATGGCTTTATAATATTTGATTCTGATTATTATGATAACAACGGCACTCAAGGAAATTTTGGAAATGGGATGTATCCTACACCTCATAATGGTGTGTTGAAGACTAATATGATTGACCTGTCAGCTTATTCAGATGTAATGCTAACTTTTAGCTCTTACTTTAGAACTTTTCAAGGACAGGCTTTTGTCGACTTTTATGTTGGAGGTGTATTTACAGAAAGGGTTGAGGTGCATCCAAATCTTGCTGTAAATGATGCAACTCCAACTAATGAAATTGCTATGGTTAGACTTCCTGTTAATGTTGTTGGTAACCCGAATGTTCAAATGAGTTTTGTTTTTGATGGAACTACTCAATCAAATGTTAATGGCTCAGGATATTATTTTTGGCAAATTGATGACCTTTCTTTATCCGAAACACCTTTTAATCTTATTGAACTCCAGGATGGTGTTGTTGGTGGTTTTTGGATTGATTATGCAAATTATTCAGGAGCTGGTTTGAATGGTATAGTTGGTTTAGATTATACTATAACTCCTACTTCGCAGCTAGCAAATCATCCATATGTGATTGAGGGTATTATAAAAAATAATGGTGCCGCAGATCAAACATGTAGATTAAAATATGAAGTATCTGGTGCAGGCTCTTATTCAGGTGCTTCTGCTCTAACTTCTGTTCTTGCCTATTCAGCTACAAATACGCTTGACTCTGCAATTGTAGCAGCAAGTCCTTCATTAGTACCTCCAATTGGTGAGTATGGTGTAGCGATTTGGGCTGAATCTGACTCAGCGGGTAGTGTTGTAGCTATTACTGACACCACATATAAGCTTATCGAAATTTCAGATTTTATTTATGGTAAAGATTTAGGAGAATTAAACTCAAATAGTTCATGGACTGTTGGAGGACCTGGAGATCAGTGGCATTTTACAACTAGATATGAGATGTATGCCAATGAACAGTTAACGGCATTAAGAGTTTATATAACTGATGAAACAGTTGTAGGAGCAGAAGTAAAGGCTGTATTGTATGAGTCAGATAGCACATCTAGTACTGGGTCGATATTTTTAAGTGAGTCTGATCCCTATACAATTACATCATCTGATAGAGGAAATTGGGTTGATATTCCTTTTGTGAGCCCTATACAATTATTGAATGGTTATGCATATGAATTTGGAATTGCTGGATTTCAGCATCCAACGGATAGTGTTTCTGTTGGTACTACAGATAATTCATTGTATAATGGAGAACATAGGTTGTTTGATGAATCTGGTCTAAATTCTCAGTCGAATGGTACGCCAACATGGTATTATCTTACAGATTGCCCTATGGTGCGCATGAATTTTGATCAGGGGTCACCATCTGAAGTTCTCGATTCTAAACAATCAATTTTCAATGTTTACCCTAATCCTTCAAACGGAGTGTTTGTAATTGAGCTAGAGAAAACTGCAAAATATGATGTAAGGCTATATAATGTTTTAGGACAAACGGTTCTTGCTACATCTATTAGTACAATGAATACCACGATTGATTTATCAAGTTTTGATAAAGGAATTTATACAGTGGAGTTAAAAGATGAAAACACTATTTATACTGAAAAAGTTATAGTTGAGTAATATTTTCTAAATAACTAAAAAACAAAAACCCACTCAAACGAGTGGGTTTTATTTTTAGTGGGCCTCTCGCTCCATAGTTCGAACTTTTTTACAAAACTATTTAGTTCTTAGTTTGTAATTTGCTACTCTGCTTTTTTATTAACACCTTATTTTCTGGTGCTTCATTTTTATTAGTTTTAACCAATCAAAATTTAACTAATTTTAATGAAAATCAAATCTCTTAAAGATACTGACACTTTAGATTTCTTTACAGTTGATAAAGAAACATTTTCAACTATTCCAATGTTCTCTGGGGCTGTCCAGGCAGGTTTTCCTTCGCCTGCTGAAGATCATATGGATATGGATTTAAATCTGAATGATTATTTGGTTCAAAACCCTTCTGCTACTTTTTGTGTAAGAGCAGTTGGCGAGAGCATGAAAGACGCAGGCATAAAGAGCGGAGATATTATGATTGTAGACAAATCATTAGAACCGAAAAATAGAAGTATTGTACTGGCTGTTATTGATGGGGAATTTACTGTTAAGAGGGTAAGGGTAAATGATAATGAACTTTATTTAGTACCTGAGAATAGTAATTTTTCTCCTATCAAAATAACAGAAGAAGCAGACTTTCAAATTTGGGGAGTAGTTACTTACATCATACATAAGGTAGTATAGTATGATTGCTCTGGTGGATTGCAATAATTTCTATGCCTCTTGTGAGAGAGTGTTCAATCCTAAGATAGAAAATAAACCTGTTATAGTGCTTTCTAATAATGATGGTTGTGTTATTGCAAGAAGTAATGAAGCCAAAGCTTTAGGAATTAAGATGGGTGAACCTGCTTTCAAACTTAAAAACTTAATTGAGAAATATAATATTAATGTTTTCTCTACCAACTTTGCTCTCTATGGTGATTTATCCAAAAGAGTAATGAATATAATGAGTACAGAGGTTGAAAAGATGGAGATATATTCTATTGATGAAGCTTTTTTAGATTTTAGTGATTATGCATCTAAAAAAAGGGGATTAGCAATTAGAGAGAAGGTTAAGAAGTGGACAGGAATACCTGTTTCTGTTGGTATTGCACCAACTAAGGTGTTAGCCAAAGTAGCAGGACATATTGCAAAAAAACACACTAAGTCAGGGGTTTTTATATTTGATGATGAAGATTTAATCAGAAGGGCGTTAAATTTTTTTAAAGTAGAAGATTTATGGGGTATTGGTAGTAATACTGCTAAGAAATTAAAATCTGTTGGTATTCATACTGCTTTACAATTCAGACAATGTGATAGTAGTTGGGTAAAGAGAAACTTGTCAGTAAATGGAGTGAGACTACAAAAGGAACTTTTTGGTGAAGTATGTTATCCTATTGAAACCAAAATAAAGAGAAGAAAAAGTATCTGTACTGCTCGTTCATTTGGATCAGAAATAAACAAACTATCAAAACTAAAAGAAGTTATAGGTTCTCATGCAAATACTTGTGCTACTAAACTAAGAAAAGAGAAAAGTTGTTGTACCACTGTAGGTGTATTTTTAAGTACAAATCCTTTTAAGCCACAAGCTAAACAATATAATCCTTATACAGTGACTCAGTTACACGTTCCTACTAATGATAGTATGGAGATAGTTAAGGTCGCTATTAAAGCTTTGGAAAGTATTTATAGGGGAGATTGTATTTATAAGAAAGCGGGAGTGGTAGTTAGTAGAACGGTACCTCAAGAGCAAACACAATTAAGTCTTTTTGATAGTTTGGATAGAGGTAAGCGAGAGAACATTAATATAGCAGTTGATAGGGTCAATTCTTTAATGGGAAAGAATAAAGTTCATTTAGCTGTACAAGGTAATGGAAGGAAATGGAAAATTAAACAAGAAAGACTCTCTCCTTGCTATACTACTCGTTTTGCTGACATCTTAGAAGTTAGAATTTAGTACTATAATAAAATTTATTTTAAAAAATAAATCTATTTTTATTTAGCTTTTTTTGCTCTTTTTTCAGCTTTTTTTTCTTTTGGGGATTTAGCAGGTGCTTTTTTAACGCTTTTCTTTGAGTCTTGTCCTTTTGCCATTATATTTATTTTAAATGTTTGTCTTTAGTTTGTCAAAGTTACAATTATAAAAAATATAAACCAATAAATGAGTGGGTTTTAGTTTAAGTGGGCCTCTAGCTCCATAGTTCGAGCTGTAGCATTATTATTTGGCAATTTTGCTTATCATCCCTTGGAAGATTATTTTATGTATTGGAATCAATAAATACCAATAGATTCTTCCAGATAAACCGTGAGGTCTAAAAGTCGCTGTTTGAGTTAATATATTATCCTTAATCTTAAATTCTAGCCAAGCCTCACCAGGTAATTTCATTTCTGCAAAAAGTAATAATCTTTTGTCATTTTTATTAGCATCTATCACTCTCCAGAAATCTAATGTTTCTCCTGTAGTAATATTATGCGTGTTTTTTCTTCCTCTTCTTAATCCAACTCCCCCAAATAGTTTGTCAATAAAACCTCTAATTTGCCAAAGCCAATTTGCATAATACCAACCAGTTTTCCCTCCAATCTTCCAGATGTTGGTTAGTACTTTTTCTTCATCTATTATTTTTATACTTTTAATATCAAATAAACAACCATATTCTGGTACGATCATCAGCTCACTAAAGTTTTTAGCTGACTTGTTATGTGCTAATGCGTCAGTCCAGCTAGATGGAATTTCTTCAGAATTAATTATTTTAAAACATTGCTCAATTGCACTAGTATAATTTATTAAAGAAATATCTAACAACTCATTAAGATTGTTTTTACTGCAAATTATTTCAACCTTCATACTATTTACTAGGTTTACCGCAAGCTCATATGTTGTTGATGTAACAAAGAAAAGCCAATATGAAGATAATTTTGGAGTCATTATTGGAACAGTGTAGATGTAGCGCCTTAAATTTCTGATTTTAGCATATCCCATTAGCATCTCTTTGTATGTTAATACTTCAGGGCCCCCAATATCATATGACATGTTAAAACATTGTTTTTTCATCATCACCTTTACTAAATAATCCAAGACATTAGTTATTGCTATGGGTTGAGATTTAGTATTTAGCCATTTTGGAGTAATCATTAATGGTAGTTTTTCTACCAAATCTCTAAGAATTTCAAATGATGCACTTCCCGATCCAATAATAATTCCAGCTCGTAATGTTGTAACATGATATTTATTGGATTGGATTATGTTTTCAACGTTTTTTCTTGATTCTAGATGTGAGGATAATTTTTCAGCATTAGTTATACCACTTAAGTAAATTACCTGAGTAACATTTGTTTGCTCTAATTTTTCTTTAAAGTTATAGGCACATTCTTCTTCAAGTGTGTTAAACTTAGAAATAGAACTTGACATTGAATGAATAAGATAATATGCAATATCTATATCATTTGGAATTATATTTAATGTATGTTTATTTAAGAAGTCTAATTCAAGAACATGTAATTTGTCATAACTTATATTTGTACTGAACCTTTTTTTGTCTCTTACACAGCAATATATTTCATGTTTTTCAGCGACTAATTTTTTGATCAATCTTTTGCCAACATATCCATTTGCTCCAGTTAATAAAATCTTCATTTTCGTATTTTTTGAATATCAGGACACCAGTAACTAATTCTGTTGTCTGCTGTTTTTTGTTTAAGTATAGCTTTGCCGTCTTTTGTTTTGCTCTTATTGTATACATCTAGGCTTAATGATGAATCAACATCTGGGTTTTTAAAATCTCTAATTTGTGCTCCTCCATAGCTATAAGATTTATGCATGTTTTTTTTTGTATTAGTGCAGATTGATCTTTTTTCTTGAGCAGTTAAGTTATTCCATTTTGTATTTGGATGAATCATAGAATTGTAAAGAATTTCAGATTTTAGATAATTACCAACACCTAAAAAATAGCGCTGATCTAATAATACTTTACAAGCTTCCTTATTTGTTTTAATTACCGAGAGTATAAAATCTGTTTGAGAATTAGTGGAGTCCGTATTATTTAAAAAATCTAGATTAATATTGTATTTTGTATTTAGTAATTTTTTATTGATGATTTTAATATTTCCAAATCTTCTGGCATCATGAAAATAAAGAGTTTTAGTGTTTGTAATGATCTTTAAGTGGGCATGTTTATTTTCTTTTGAGGACCAATAGCCTGTCATTCCTAAATGATATGAAAAATAAGTATCTGAGCCTAATTTTATAAAAGTTGTTTTTCCTCTGCAAAAAGAAGGAGTAAATTTTTGAGGAAGTAATTTATTTATCTCATTTACAAGATCGTCATATTTTTCTCTATATGGGATTGAAATACATTCTATACTTTCAATATGCGACTTATATAAGTTTTCATTAATATAATCGGATACTATTTTTACTTCAGGTCCTTCGGGCATCCTAATAATATTTGTTCAGTTTTTTTCTTGCCTTTAATATTTTAGGTGTTATTACTGCATTGCAGTAGGGCTGCTGAGTATTTAATTTATAATATCCTTGATGGTACTGCTCAGCTTTATAAAAATTTTCAAATTTTTTCACTTCTGTAACAATGTTATTTTCATATAAATTTTTATTTGCTTCTACTATGTATTTTTTTATGATTTCTTCTTCTTTATTATTGTTGAATAAAACAATTGATCTGTAATGATATCCTATATCATTTCCTTGTCTATTAAGTGTTGTTGGGTCGTGCGTTAGAAAGAATATTTCTAATAAATTTTGAAGTTTTATTTTTGATGCATCATATGTTATTTTACAAACTTCAGCATGTTTAGTTTGGCCGCTACTAACTTGATTGTAAGATGGGTTTTTGGAGTCGCCTCCAGCGTACCCGCTAGTGACATCTGTAACCCCTTTTATGTCTTCAAAAACGGCTTCAACACACCAGAAGCAACCTCCACCAAAATAGATTGTTTGGATATTGGATTCTTGATTAGATATTGATGGCATAATATTAAGGATAAGTAATGTTGACAGTAATTTCATTTCTTCTATTTAGTATTGTGTATGGAGAATTATAAACGAGCACTTCAAATTTGTCACTATGAGGGATATTATTTTCAAGCAGTAATTTTTTTAGTTCAAGGATTTTCTTTTTTTCAATATTTTCGTTTGAGTAACCGCCATATTCAATAGCAGCTTTTTTGCAAGAAGGGATTACCATAAAGTTAATTTTAGGATTATTTGCTTTAGGAAGATTTTCCAAGGTGTATTCTTCCGGCATTCTAAAAATCATTTCTTTATTTCCGTGCAAACGCATAGTAACAGGAGATGTCATGCTGATATTCTTGTTCTCACTATTGCCCCCAAAAATATAAGATGCCAGATTTCTAAAATAATTATTTTTTTCTCCATTTGCATCAGAATAATAACTTGCATTTACAGATTCTTTATAAGCTCTGATTTCCATATTCTTGATTTTTTTTAATACTACATATTGTCCATCAATTGATATTTCAGATTGACTAAAGGCATATACGATTGCAAGTATAATGACGGTAATTACTAATAGGATTTTCATAAATTTATTTTTAAGTTAGCTATCATTTGTTCCAAAGTATTGAATTTGCATTTAAAGCCATGCTCTTTTATTTTAGTAGTTTCTAGTGAAAGATTAGCAGCTATAATTTGCGATCTTTCTCCTAGAAAAAAACCAACTAGAAACATAGGGATTTTAATCACTATTGAATAAGGAAATAAATTTTTTCTAATTACTTTAATGAAATTTTCTTGAGAAATTTTGTCCTCACAGGCTAGATTATAAGGCCCATTATATTTGTTATTACTTATATTTTCTTTAATAAAACTAGCTATATCCTCAACATGGATCCAATTTACGTTTCTGTTTTTGTCACCGATAATTAAGCCAAGCCCATATTTCATTGAAAGGAGGCTGTACTTTAGAAATCCTGCTTTTTCACTAAATATTAATGAAATTCTCATTTGAACTACACGGCTGCCAAGGGCTTTAAATGTGTTAGCGGCATTTTCCCAATCGCAAGCCATTTTGGCTACCCAATCATTTCCTTTTTGGGAGTCTTCATGAATATTTTCTTGTACAGACTGATCATAAATACCTATTGCAGATGCAGTAATAAATGTTTTGGGTTTTATATTCATTTTTTTACAACTATTTAAAATCATATTTGCAGATTTTATTCGACTATCATACATGATTTGTTTATTCTTTGTAGTCCATCTTTTGAGTATCGAGTATCCAGCAAGATGAACAATATGTTTGCAGTTATCAAGCGCTTTAGGATCTATATATCCTTTTTCAATATCCCAATGAAAATATGAATCTTGAGAGCTTGATGGTTTTCTTGTAGTTAAATGCCTTACCTCATAATCTGTATTAAGATGACGACTTACAACTTTCGCTAAATGGCCATTTGCTCCTGTAATTAAGACAACATCTTTCATCTTATGTGCTTTTTACTTTGAAATGAACATATTAATGGAAAAATCATAGAAAAAGCGAGGACTTGGAAATATGTGGACATTATTATTTGAAATATTTTAAAGCTACTATTAGCATTCCAAATGAACTGCCATCATGTTTATAAATGTTCTTATGATGTACTTTGTGAGCCATTCGAATTGCTTTAATGTATTTATTATCCATTCTGCTTAATATTTTAATCCGCTGATGAATAATTACTTCATGTACAATAAAATAGGCAAAACCATAAAGGGCAATGCCTATTCCTATATATAAAGTATAATGCAGTGATTCAAATCCATTTATAATCAATAAAATAGATGGAATTGCAAATATCAGAAAGAAATAATCATTTTTTTGCATTACATGGTCTTTGTTTACTTGATGATGATCTTTATGTAAGTTCCATAAAAAACCATGCATTATATATTTATGTACACTCCAGGCTACAAATTCCATAAATAAAAATGTAGATATTATAATAAGTAGAGCTATTGTAATTGTCATTTTTCTATTGATTTTAAAGAATTTGTAATAAATTTCTGGACTTCCTTATCGTTAATAGTATTAATATTTACATTAACAAAATTAAGATCTCTTTCTAGATTTTCATGATACAGTAAAAATCTTGGAATATTTTTTTGGATGGTGTAGCGGAGAAATTTTAGTTCCACTGACTTGGGATCTTCCTTTATCGCAGACTCAAGTAACTCTTTCCCTTTATTGAAATAGACAAGTTTGTCAATAGGACTTTTAATAAATTTACATTTGATAAAATAAAAACATCCTTTATATCCTTTGATCAGTACAGATGAAGTATTTTTTGTACTACTTAATTTTTCTCCAAAACTATTGCAATGAGATTCACTGGTGTAGGCTGCTAAATATAGTTCTCTGATCGTGCTAATATCACTATTATAGCTCGAAAAATTAAGTAGGGTTATTATTAATATTGACTTCATATTATTTTAGTTTAAGCTCAATTTGAGAAGAGATCAATATCATTATCTTTTTTATATTTGATATTCGAATTCTCTCTTTTAGTATATTTTCGGCATCTTCTTTTTGTATTTTATGAAATAGACTCATATAATATTTGTATGCAAGATACACTCCCTTTTTTGCGTCTTTATCTAATAATTTAATACCTATTAATCCATTAGCAAAATCTTTTGCAATATCATCTTCAATTATTTTTTTCTCAGTATTGCTAAATGTTGTTATATCAAGATTAGGGAAATACACTCTATTTAGAGTATTGAAATCTTCATTCATATCTCTAAGAAAATTGATTTTTTGAAAGGCTGATCCAAGAGATTCCGCATATGGTTTTAGTTGCTGATACTGGCCTTTTTTATTATTTGTAAAAATTTGCAGACACATAAGTCCTACTGCTTCTGCAGATCCCTGGATGTATCTTTTGTAAGCCTTGTCAGTGCAATTTTTATTATTAAGGTCATATTCCATGCTTTCTAAAAAACTATCTATTAGGGGCCATTCAATATTGTATTTTTTTACTGTATTTTGAAAACTATTAATAATAGGATTTAAACTTATATTTTTTTCCAGCCCATCAATTACTGAATTCCTTAACTCATTAAGAAGTTTGGGTTTATTATAATCATGAAAGCTATCTACAATTTCATCAGCAAGACGAACAAAGCCATATATAGAATAAATAGCGTTCTGATATTCTTTATTCAGAAGTCTAATTGCTAGACTAAAGCTAGTGCTGTATACTTTTGTTGTTTTCTTGCTGCATTCTAATGATACGATATCAAATTTTTCTTTCTGGTTCTTCATTTTGTAGATTGTATTATATATTCAGCTACTATCTTTCCAGATATTAGCGATGGAGGGACTCCTGGTCCAGGAACAGTTAATTGACCTGTGTAGTATAAGTTACTTACTTTTTTATTTTTAATTTTAGGCTTAAGATTTGCTGTTTGGGCTAATGTATTTGCTAATCCGTAGGCATTTCCTTTGTATGAGTTATAATCGGTTTGAAAATCTTTAATACAATAACTTTTTTTGTAATCAATATCTGAAATTATTTTCTGATCACAATATTTTTCTAGTCTTGAAATAATGATATTAAAGTACTTTTCTCGCAATTCTTCTGTGTCTTGAATTCCAATTGGAATTGGCATAAGAATAAAAATATTTTCTTTACCATCTGGAGCTACATTTTTATCTGTTTTTGATGTACAACAAACATAGAATAGGGGTTTTTTAGGCCAGGATTTATAATCGTAAATTTCTTTAGTAAATTCTTCAATATCTTCATCAAAAAAAAGATTATGGTGAATTAAGTTGTTTATTTTTTTATTTATACCTAAATAAAAGATAAGTGAAGAAGGAGAAAAATTTCGTTCCTGCCAATATTTTTCTGAATAATTTCTATATTGAGGATCAATTAAATCTTTTTCAACATGAGCATAATCGGCAGAAGCAATAACGAAATCTGTTTTTAGTAATTTGTTTTTGTTAGTTGAAATAGATACTACCTTTTTATGTTCAATATTTATTTTTGTAACTGCTTCATTTGCTAGAAATTCTACATCAAGATCCTTACATAGCTTGATTAATCCTAAAATCACTTGATTAAAACCTCCTAGTGGATAGAATGTGCCTTGTTTAATTGCTGAATATGCCATTAAACTATATAATGCTGGCATTTTATCTGCAGACGCTCCTAAAAATAGTACTGGAAACTCTAATAGGCTTATTAAATGCGGATGATTAAAATATTTTCTAATATGTTTTCTGTAAGAGGTTAGTAGTTCAAAGTTGGTTAAGTTTAAAAGAATTTCTTTAGTAAATAGCTCCATTATTGATATCCCAGGTGCATTATACATAAAATTAATTCCAATATTGTATTTGTATTTTGCATCTTTAATAAATGCCTTAAGCCTTTCTGCACCTCCTTTTTCATAACTTTCAAAGATCGAGCATGTTTTTTCAAAATCTGAAGCAATGTCTATTTCCCCTGAATCAAATATCATTTTAAAGCCTGGGTCAAGTTTAATCAGTTGGTAGAAATTGTTTGTTTCCAGATTAAATTCTTTAAAGAAATTATCAAAAATATCTGGCATCCAATACCAGCTAGGCCCCATATCGAAAGAGAATCCATTTTCTTTTAACATTCTGGCTCTACCGCCTAATTGCTGATTTTTTTCAATAATAGTTACTTTGATTCCAGATTTCGCAAGAAAAGCTGCAGTACTTAGACCCGAGAATCCACTACCTATAACTATTGCTGTTTTCATTTTTAGAGTATCAACTATATATTGAATTTTGACATGTACTTTTTAAAAGTGTAAAAATAAGAATTAATAGCTTGTTTTTTTGAAGTCCAATTTTGCTTTTGAATGTTCTTTTAATTACGGTAGGAATCATTGTTATTTCAAGCTAGTAAACTGATTAGATGTTCATGTAAATGCGGTGGATATTAAAATCCCCAATAGATAGATTATTATTAGTGCTATTAAAACAAGAAATGAGTAAAATATTTTATCTTTTAAATTTTCTTTACTTTTCTTCTTTGTATTTTTTCTTTTCATATTTTTTTAAATTAATGGAGAAAAAATTTTATCCATCATCTTATTTCTATAATTAAAAATTTGAAGCAGTTTTCTTTTTATAAATATGTTGTGAATTATCTTGCTGATTGGGTGCAGGTGCAGTTTGTATTTTACTTTATCAATAATTGTAATAGTGCCATCATTATTGTCTTTAAAATGATGTTCGTGATGCCATAATTTGTAAGGCCCAAATAATTGCTTGTCAATAAAACAATTATTTTTTTCAACTTTAGTAATTTCAGTTGTCCAATTAAATTGCAAAAAAGAAAATAATTTTATGGTGTAAGTAATTATTTTGCCCTGATAGAATTCATCGCGATCGCCTGAAGTTATTTTAAAATTTAAATCTGTAGGAGTTAGGGCATTTAGATTTTTTGGCTCACTAAAGAATTCCCAGGCATTATCAATAGTTGTTTTTACTATTTGCTTTGAATAGAGAGTGTAAATTCCTCCAGGATGTTTTAGTATTTTTAATTCCATAGGGTATATTTTTATTATAAATAAGTTATGCAAATATATAAATTAAAGTTAATTTGCATAATGTTTATTGAATTTAATTATATTTGCCCATTAAATAGCAGATATTTGTAGTTAGGTATCGTTAATAATATTATTTTTTTAATTTTTTATAATTATGAAGTACAGTATAGAGCAGGCATCAAAAATTAGTGGAGTAAATAAAATTACTCTACGCTCATGGGAGAATAGGTATAATTTTTTGGTTCCAAAAAGAACCGATACCAACATAAGATACTATTCTCAAGACAGTTTAGTTTGTACTCTTAACACTAAAGTTTTGTTAAGTGAAAAAATAAAAATATCTGTAATAGCTACTAAAACTGAAAGGGAGATTTGCGATTTGGTCGACTCTAAGTTTCTAGATAGTAAGAACGAAAATAAAAACATCTATATTGCTCGAATAATTAGAGCGGCTTTATGCTACGACAGAAATCTATTTGACGCTACTTTATTGCAGGGATTTAAGAAGTATGGATTAACTAATTTCTATCAAGAGATTATGTTTGTTGCTCTAGAAAAAATAGGCTATATATGGGAGGTAAAAAGCAATGATCCTGAGCATGAGAAATTTGTTTCGATCTTACTAGAAAATAAGATTCAGGATATTACCAAAGAATTGAAAGATACTAATATGAGCAAGGATATTTGGCTATTATTTATTATGTCTCCTTATGTTTTCTTAAATAGATCAGATAGTCATTTTATTTCTTTGACCAAAACTACTAAAATGGTTAAAGATGCATCTTTAAATATAAGTGATAAATGGGGGTTTTAACACTTCTCTTTTAACTATTTTTCTGCCATAAATCATTGGACATTAGGGTAAAAGATCCTATAAATTCTTGATTCCATTCATGAGGTTTAATGATGCTTAAAAAATTATAATTATTTTTTCTGTATAAATAATATTCTTGCCCTGGTATTGGTTTAAAATTATATTTGGCATTATAAACCAGCTCATTGTATTTTACATTAGCTAGTAATTCTTCATATTCGTTATTAATTTCCTTAAATTTAGTTTTTAATATGGTAATCGCTGAAGTTGAAATTTTTCTTATAGTTGGTTTTTCAAAATTCGGACTACTAAGACTTGTTGGATATGGCTTTTTAAATGCATCATATTTTAGTTCATACTCATCAAAAACTACATTATCTGGTATATTTTTCATTATAAATAGTTATTATTTGGGCAAATGTATAAAATAAAATAAAATATATAGCTATTTTATAAAATAATTATATATTTGTAAAAATATTTAACATGTCAAAAAAAAGAATTTCAAAGTCTACAAAAATTAAAAATCTTCAAAAATTAAAGGCAATAAAGCCACTTATTATTTTTAAGGTTGATAAACTTATTGTTACTTTAAGGAATCAACAACAGTTAAGTAGATGGCTAAGTAAGTATCCTGAAGGGACTTATACCATTAATAGTTAAACTAAGTAATTATTAATATCAACCCTTGATTCATTAAGGAGGTTATTTATATTATTGTATATGTATTTATCAAAAGAAGATATAGTTTTATTGGAGCGCTATAAAAGAATCCAAATTATAAATTCAATTACTGGTGCAAAGTCTGCTAATTTAATTGGGACCATATCTAAAGCAGGAATTAGTAATGTAGCTGTTTTCAGTTCCGTTTTTCATGCAGGAAGTAGCCCCGCTTTACTAGGTTTTTTTTTAAGACCAGTAGAAAGATTTAGAAGAGATACATATGAAAACATAAAGAACAGTGGCTATTTCTCAATAAATCATATTCATCAAGAGTTTGTTGATAGAGCTCATGCTACTTCGGCTAAGTTTAAACATCATGAATCTGAGTTTGCTCACTGTAAATTAACTGAAGAGTTTTTAAATGATTTCATTGCTCCATTTGTTATGGAGAGTAAAATAAAAATAGGACTTAAATTAGTAGAGACAATCAAAATAAAATCTAATAATTGTCTTATTCTAATTGGCGAAATTGAGCATTTATTTGTCTCAGACGAAATGATTAGTGATTCTGGTCAAATTAATCTTGAGTCAAATACTTTAGCAGTGAATGGATTAGATACATATTATGAATTAAAAAAGATTGCTCAATTTTTACACCCAAAATTCCAAGCAACTATAAAGTAATAAGCAAATGGTTTGCTAATTTTTTTACCTGATGAAATGAAAAGTTTTTAGTTACTTATTATAAAATGATAATATCTCATAAGATCTCAAAGAAAGAGGAAAGTAAAAACAGAAATTTAAAAAATATACTTAAGAAAGTATTTACTGCAAAAAATTTAACTGTAACATTAAGAAATAGAGACCAATTAAATATATGTTTAAAAATGCATTCTAATGCTAAATATGGTATACAATAAATAATTAATTTTAAACTTTTAAAACAATAGATTAATAATGAAAAAACTGCTATTTATATTAATTACTTTGCCTTTAATTGGCTTTACTCAAGAAAATAAAGTTAAAAAAAGTAACTATTTTGATGTTCCTTACAAGCATTATGATTCAGGCTTGATTAGTACTTCTTCATACACACCATTTCTACTGTTAGCAGTAATTATTCCTGTAAGTTTATTTACTATAAAAAGACTTAAATCAGTAAAGACGAAAAGTTGGATAAAAGCTACATTGGTTTCCAATAACTT
>CAMBDW010000003.1 GCA_945865535.1 Chryseobacterium gleum
GGTTAGAGCATCTGACTGTTAATCAGAGGGTCCTAGGTTCGAGTCCTAGAGGGGGAGCAGATTAAAAGCCTTTACAGAAATGTAAGGGCTTTTTTGTTTATACATTACAATCTAGCTTTGAGGTTCAGTTAAATACTTTCTTTTTAGAACTACAAGAGCTGAAAATAAGCACGCTTAACAAAAAGAAAATGAAAAGACAAAGTACTGACCATCTAAAGTGAAAAAAATAATAATACTTTTGTTAAATGGAAGCGGAGTCTGGACCCACTCTAAAAAAGGGGCACATCAAAAAAAGCCTTGTGATTAGGGCAATATAAAATTAAGCTATCAGATGAACCATTCAAATGCTATCAATTGCCCGATTTGTAAAAAAGGAAGTTCTTATTATATTTCTACAAAAGCATTAATGCATAAGCCAAATGATGAGCTTTATATTTTTAATATTTGTAATAATTGCGATGCAGTATTTTTAACTAATCCAGTAACCCCTGAAAGATTAGAGCATTACTACACTGAAAATTATTTGCCCTATAAAGGTCCTTCAGCCTGGGGAAGGTATAGTTCATTTGTAGTTAGGAGTCAGAAAAAATTAGATTTAAGCCGTGTTTGTTTTGTAAAAAAGTATCTAAACAAAACCAACTCTACTCTTACTGTTTTAGATGTAGGGTGTGGTAATCCGAGCTTTTTAGATTTTTTGGAACAAAACTCAAAAGCAAATTGTATTGGAATTGATTTTTCAGATTCGGGATGGAAAGGTAAAAGCTATACTAACATTGAACTTAAAAAAGTTTCGATTGAAGATTTTAATACAAATATACAATTTGATGTAATTACGCTATGGCATTATTTAGAGCACGATTACAACCCGGAGCAAACTATTGAAAAGCTCTATAACTGTCTGAAAAAAGGAGGAAAACTAATTATTGAAGTGCCCGATTATAAAAGTATTAGTGCAAAAATTCAAAAATCATATCGGCAAGGGTGGCATAGTCCGAGACACATTTCATTATTAACTAAAAAAAGTTTTGCTGTTTTATTTCAAAAAGATAAATGGAAAATTACAAAGCATTTACGATATGGAACCCTTGATGCATTCACCCTTTGGTGGCTTGGCAAAATGGAAAAAAGGGGGATTGATTGGTCGGGGAATATGTCTGCTAATTTTTGGATGCTTGTGCTTTTAAAAGCGCTTACAGCTCCTATTTTTGTATTTGAAAAAATATTTCCTATGGGCATACAAATAGTGGTAGTTGAAAAAAAATAATCCAACTTAAAATAATACATCCATTCAAAATATAATACAAACTCATGAATCAAATAACTACTTGTTCTTTTTTTAAATTGGAATCTTTTTCCCATAAATTTTGGGCATTTTCACAGATGCAATTAGGACATGCTCATCTGAAAAATATTGCAGGATTAGTGTTTTACAAACTACTGGGATCGGGTGCTGAAAATGGTTTTAGTTCAAAACCAAACTTTGGTGCCTATGCATTATTATGTATTTGGGAATCAGAAACAGATGCAACTACTTTTTTTGAAAAAAATTCATTTTTTAACAACTATAAGTCTAGAAGCTCTGAGTCATTCACTGTTTTTGCACATGCGGCAGAAGCTCATGGAAAATGGGACGGAAAGCAACCTTTTGTTTCAAATGCTACTTTGGATTTAAATAAGCCCGTAATGGTTTTAACTAGGGCTAGGATTCGGTTTTCAAAATTGATTTCTTTTTGGAGAAAAGTAGGTCAAGTAAGTAAGAGTTTAGAAAATTATGATGGCTTAGCCCTGTCCATTGGTGTTGGGGAATGGCCTTTAATCCAACAAGCTACTGTTAGTATATGGAAAACACAAGCCGAAATGCTTGATTATGCCTATAAAAATGAAAAGCATAAAGAAGTTGTTCGTCTTACCAGAAAACTCAATTGGTATAAAGAAGAACTATTTGTAAGATTTATTCCTTATAAATTTTTAGGCAAGTGGAATGGTAAAAATATTGAGCGCTTTTTAGAAGTTTAAAACTCTTTTTCAAATCTTTTTATTTATTTAATCTCTGGATTTAAAAAACAGCCGCCGCTTTGCTAACTATTTTTTTATCTTAAATCTGATTTTGGAATTGGGGAGCAAAATAAAAGCCCTTACAGAAATGTAGCGGCTTTTTTGTTTTCCATTATTAACCAACTAAATTAGTCTTTCTGTTTAAACAGCCTGCTTTTCCCTTTTTTTGATGTTCCTCCAACTTTATTTCCGTCCTTGTACAACACCAATCTCCATTTTGTTGATTTCTTTGGTTTGCCCGATTCATCATAATCGGCACAATCTAGAGTTGAGGTTCCGTTAAATACTTTCTTTTTTGACCAACAAGAGCTGAAAATAACCACACTTAACAATAAGATAATGATATGTTTGGTTTTTAAAAGTTTCATCAGGTAAAAATAGCATTATTTTTGCCCAACACTATATGAAAAAAAAGAAACAATCAAAAAATAGTAGAAATCAAGCAGGCTCAAATTCAAAATTATTTGAGTTGGTCCTCTCTGTTTTTAGAGAAAGTCCTGCTAAAAAACTGAACTACAAACAGCTCTGTAAAATTCTCAAAATTAAAGAAATGGGAGTTAAAATTCAGATGATTGAGGTGATGCAAGAAATGGAGCAATCAAAAATCTTAGAGCAATTTCAAAAAGGGTCGTACCTCCTGGTTGAAAAAATAAATAAAATTATTACCAAAATAAAAAATACCAATAATGGTGGGGCTTATGCCGAAATTGATTCAGAAAATGAAGTTTTTATCCCCAAAGAATACAGTCAGTTTGTTTTAGCTGGAGATGAGGTAGAGGTTTTGCTTTTCCCAAAAAGAAAAGGCAAGCAAGAGGGAGAAATTGTAAGGGTTATTAAAAGAAAAAAAGAAGAATTTGTTGGTGTTATTGATAACTTTTCGTCTAACTATTTTTTAATTGCTGATGACAGGCGGGTATTTTTTGATGTTTTTTTGCCTCCTAAATCTATA
Source organism: Chryseobacterium gleum (assembly GCA_945865535.1). Classification (GTDB taxonomy): domain Bacteria; phylum Bacteroidota; class Bacteroidia; order Flavobacteriales; family BACL11; genus BACL11. Next base: position 3,005 of record CAMBDW010000003.1, read on the forward strand.
AAGAGTGATTTTTTGAATAAAAAAGTACTGGTAAAAGTTGAGGGTTGGGACAGTAAGTATAAAAATCCTATTGGCAAGGTTATTAAAATTATCGGAGAGGTTGATGACCATAATACCGAAATAAATTCCATTCTTTTGGATTATGGATTTGCCCCTAAATTCCCCAAAAAAGTGGAAGAGGCCGCTAATAAAATAGAAACTGCTATTTCTAAAAAAGATCTCGAAAAAAGAATAGATATTAGAAAAACAACAACTTTTACTATTGACCCAAAAGATGCGAAAGACTTTGATGATGCCCTTTCTGTAAAAAAATTACACAGTGGAAATTGGGAAATCGGGGTCCATATTGCGGATGTATCTCATTATGTGGTTGAGGGCGGTATTATTGATAAGGAGGCTATTGAAAGAGCTACATCCGTTTATTTAGTAGATAGGGTAATTCCTATGCTTCCTGAAGTTCTTTCTAATGATCTTTGCTCTTTAAAACCAAATGTTGACCGTTTGGCTTATTCTGTATTGTTTGAAATGGATGAGGAGGCTAATTTATTAGATTATAAAATCGCTAAAACAGTAATTCATTCTGATGTGAGGTTTAACTACCAAAGCGCACAAGATATAATTGATACTAAAAAAGGAGAATTAGCAAGTGAGCTTCTTTTACTTGATAAATTATCGAAAATATTAAGGAAAAAGAGAGAACAAAACGGATCCATTAATTTCGAAAGCTCTGAAGTTAAATTCATTTTAGATAAAGAAAATAACCCTATTGATGTTTTTTTTAAAGAGCCCTTAGCCACTAATCATTTAATTGAAGAGTTTATGCTTTTAGCAAATAAGACTGTGGCAAAGCATATTGGATTTTCAAAAAAAGATGCTAAACCTTTTGTTTATAGGGTTCATGACTTGCCTGATAACGATCGGATTGTGTCACTTAATAGTTTGGTGAAAAAATTTGGATATGCTATTGACAATCAAAACCCGAATAGCCTTTCAAAATCATTAAATGCTTTGCTTAAAAATGTAAAGGGAAAAGCTGAGCAACAACTGGTAGAAACGCTAACTGTTCGCTCTATGGCAAAAGCAGTTTATACAACACATAATATTGGCCATTATGGGTTGGCTTTTGATTTCTATTCTCATTTTACTTCTCCTATTAGGAGATATCCCGATTTGATTGTTCACCGCTTACTAGAAAAATACCTTAGTGGTGAAAAGTCGGCAGATAAAATAGAGCTGGAAAAAATATGTAAGCATTGCTCCGAAATGGAAAAAATAGCATCTCAAGCAGAAAGAGATTCAATTAAGTACATGCAAATAAAATTTCTTAAAGATAAAATTGGAAAAATTTTTGAAGGAGTTATTTCTGGGGTAACCGAGTGGGGTTTATATGTGGAACTTATAGCAAATAAATGTGAAGGCTTGGTAAAAGTTAGTAGTATAAAAGACGATCATTATATTTATGATGAAAAAAAATATACCCTAATTGGATACCGAACAAAAGTCAGTTACCAACTAGGACAAAAAGTTAAAATTAAAATTCAAAGAGCTGACTTAGATAGAAAGCAAATGGATTTTATTTTGGTTTAATTATTCAATTATAAGTTTTCTTGTTTCGCTCCAATCTTTGGTTTCAAAATTAATTTGATACATCCCTTTTGATAAAGTTGAAACATTTAAATATTCTTTATCTGAAATGTTGCTTTCTAAAACCAATCTACCATTAATATCATATATTTTAACAGTGGATTTTTCTATTAAATTTGAAATATAAACATTCTCGGTTGCTGGATTTGGATAAATATTTATTCTATCAGGCCCATTTAAATCAATTCCAAAAGTAGAGGTTGCGCAGGCTGTATAACCCTCTGCTATTGCGTCATCAATTGAGGTTGAGGAGGCATTATCAACTCTGTTGCTATTATCTAATAACATCCCAACTATATGTATTTGTGATTGATCCCAAGAAGGATCTAAAGTAAATTCAAAACATAGGGTTTCGTAAGAGCCTGCGTAATAAGAGCTGTTTGCTAAGCTTTGTCCCATAAAAGAAGGGGCAATTCCCCTTGCAACATGGCGATAAACCATTTGTGAGGCTGGAACGTTTGGCGCTTTATTAGCCCAATCTGATCCATCAACATCAATTAAGGGGCCAGATCCACCCCCACTATAAGAGTTTGATTGATTGTATTGAGATGTGGTTCCGGTAACCGAATCTTCTACTAATACACAGGCAAATTTATAATTTCCACTTACTGGACTTGTAAAATATGCCGTTAGATTAACTTTTAAAATATTCCCAATTAACTCAGCTCCGTTTTCTATTGTCGCTTTTGGAGCAACAACAATTCGTTGTAAAAAGTCTTGTTTAAACGCGCCTGGATCAATATCTGTTCCTCTATCAACCAATCCGCTTGGATATCCAGTAATATATGGTGCTATTCCATTGTCATAATCTGGGTGAGTCATAGGATCGCCATTATGAACCGCAATCCCTTGCCAATAGCCGGCATAGTCATTATCCATCCAGTTTAATGCTACCGCTCCTCTTGGGCACCAACCACACCAAGTTCCTGTGGCCTCTTCTCCAATAACCAATTTTCCTTCTGCCGGAACAACCGCGCTTATCTGTATTGTCATATTATCATCTGCTGGCTCGTCATCTTGGCCCAATCCATTTACATTAGACACTGTTGCCGTTCCAGGATTCGTTCCTCCAATTAAAAGTACTGAGCTAGAAAAGTCAACTTGATACACTCCTAAAGTTGGCATATTAACACCCGTGATGTTCTCTGTTATTGTAGTTCCATTATAATTAAAATCAACATCAAAAGAGCTAATATTTGTTAGTCCTAAATTTCTTACTTCTACCGATGGATATCTATCTTGCCCGGCTACGCCTGTAATTGGCACAACTGAGGATACTTGTGCATTTAAGTTTTCTAAAACTGCTGGGGTATAAGAATAACATACATCATCTACATAAAATTGATGGCCTGCAATAGGGTATAGATCTAATGAAGCTATCTTATTTACTGTATTTGAAAAAGATCCTTGTGATACTCCATTAATAAATACTTCCCAGTTATTATTGGTTAAATCACAAATTAACTCTAATTCAAACCATTGTCCTTGAGGATATGTCGTGGTTAAAAAAACAGTTGCTCCTCCTCCATTTTCAAACGAAACATTTCCAAAAGCGTCCATCTGTACATCTAAACTCCAAGTTATTCCAGGAGTGTTCTCTGCTTGAAAATTAAAATAGGCTCCTGTTCCGCTATTTACATAAAACATGGATGAAAATTCAAATACTCCTAATGTAAAAGGTGTCCCTACACCAAAAGGTAAAACAACATCTTGAGCTCCTTGAGTTGCTCCTGAAAATAAATAAAGTGAGTTTGTTCCACTATAAGACATACTATTAACAACATTGGCATCATCTGCAAAAGGAGCGGATGTTCCACTCATTAATTCTCCCCAAGTGTTCCAATTAGGGGCAGTTACGGCTATAGGATTGCCATTTTGATAAGAATCAAAATTATCACACACCATTGTTGGTGGAGGTGTAACAGAACAAATTCCTGAAGCAGGAAGAGGTGTCCATGAAGTTACTCCTCCTGAAACTTGTGCAAAACAATCATTACTATAAATAACACCATTACAGCCACAAACTGGATCATATTGCATAGTGCAAAATGCTGTTGGATCTATTAATGAACTGTCTACGCAAGAAGTTTGAGCATTTGATGTTCCTAAAAATAAAACTCCTACTAGTATTTTAAATATTTTTTTCATAATTTTAAGTTTTAAATAAAGGTTAAAAATAAATAAAAATTTTTAATTAAATATTTTAATTAACTATAAAGTATATAAAATATAATTATTGTTAATTTTTAAACTTTAAAAAAATAATTAATATATATAAGTGTTAACTTGGTTTATAAATAAAAAGAGAATTATTAGTTTATATTAAATATTAAAATTAATTAACATTATTTTGATTTAATAGTTTATTAGTTATTTTTAATTATCAGTCACTTATAATATATGTTAACCAAAAATAATAATTGTTTATAAGCTAAATTAACAACTTTTGTTTAATAAATAGTATTATTTTTACAAGCAATAAAAGTTAATAAAGACACTTAAAAATAAAATATAAAAAACAATAAAAATATTTGACTTAAAATTTTGTTGTGGGCTTAGTTTTTAAAAATAAAAACAATAGGGTAGTTGTTGTTTTTTGTTAACTATTTATAAACAAAAATAAAAAGATATTTATTAATAACTTAATAGAAACAACTAGAGTAAAAAATACAACTACTAACACACTGTTAAAATAAAAAAAATGAAAATAGGTCTAGCGTGCGATCATGCAGGATTTGAATTCAAAGAACAATTAAAAAATTATTTATCTAGTAAAGGTAATGAAATAAATGATTATGGCTGTTATTCTTTAGAGAGTGTTGATTATCCATATTTTGCACATAGATTAGCCGAAAGTATTGAAAAAGGAGAAAATAAATTGGGAATTCAATTTTGTGGAACCGGTAATGGAATTAATATGAGCGCCAATAAACACCAGGGTATTAGAGCGGCACTTTGTTGGAATACTCATATTGCTGAGCAGGCTAGATTACATAATAACGCCAACATACTTACTATGCCATCAAGACATTTAAATTGGGATGAGGTAGAAAAAATTGTAGACACTTTTTTAAGTACCAATTTTGAAGGAGGAAGGCATGAAGCTAGAGTAAATAAAATTAAAATAATCTAACCTCACAAAAACTTATAGTTTTGTAAAATGAACAAACTTCTTTTTTTATTTCTTTTTCTCCCATCAGTTTTAATTGCTCAAGAAAATATAAAATATGCCGAAACTATTGTTGTTGAAGACCTACAAAGACACCTTTATATTTTAGCTTCCGACTCTTTAGAGGGAAGAGAAACGGGCCAAAAAGGACAAAAAATGGCAGCAGATTATATTATGAACCATTTTAAAAATATTGGAATTCCTCCTTATAAAGACAATACCTATTACCAGAAATTTACAGTAAAATCAGATAGGCATTTTTGTAAGTGTTCGGATTGCGATAGTGATTTTATAAAACAGCTTTTTGGAAAAAATAGATTTGTAAAAGGAGAAAATGTATTGGGCTTTATTCAGGGAAGCGACTTAAAAGAAGAACTCATTATTATCACCGCTCATTACGACCATTTAGGAAAACACGATAGCCTGCTTTTTAATGGAGCAGATGATAATGGCTCTGGAACAGCAGCCGTTATGGAAATAGCAGAAGCATTTATGCTGGCAAAAAAAGAAGGAAAAGGCCCCAGAAGATCAGTGCTTATTATGCCCGTTTCAGGAGAAGAAAAAGGACTTTTAGGAAGCAAGTATTATACCGACAATCCTATTTACCCCCTTAAAAAAACTGTTGCCAACCTAAATATTGACATGATTGGAAGGTTAGATGATTTTCATGCTACCCCCGACTATGTATATTTAATTGGAGCAGATAAGTTAAGTCAAGAATTGCACGATATTAGTGAGCAGATAAATAAAGAATATATAGGCTTAAATCTGGACTATACTTTTAACTCGAAGGATGATCCAAACAAGTTTTATTACCGATCAGATCACTATAATTTTGCCAAAAATAATATTCCTGTAATTTTCTACTTTAATGGAGTACATGACGATTATCACAAAGTAACAGATACGGTTGAAAAAATAGATTTTCAAAAAATAGAAACGATTACTCGCTTAGTATTTTTAACTGCCTGGGAGCTTGCAAATAGAGACCAGCGAATAGATGTAGATAAAATAAAATAATAATTTTTTATTACCTTCTAGAACTAAGTTTCGCTAATAATCTCAATATTTCCAGATATAACCAGATTAGAGTAACTAGCAATCCAAAAGCCCCATACCATTCCATATATTTTGGAGCCCCATTTGCAGCCCCACTTTCAATAAAATCAAAATCCATTACTAGGTTTAAGGACGCGATAACCACCACAAATAGCGAAAAACCAATACTCAACATAGAAGAATTTGTTGGGTCCATTACTGGCAAACCCCCACTTCCAAATATACCCATAAAGAAGCTAACCAAATACACAATTCCAATGCCGGCTGTAGCGGCAAATACACCTAGTTTAAAATTTTCAGTAGCCCGTATTATTTTTGTTTTATAAGCAAATAGTAGGGCAAATAAAATACCCAGAGTAAGCATAATTGCCTGTGGTACAATTCCTGGCTCAAAAGCATCTGCATACATTTTAGAAATTCCTCCAAGAGCAAGACCTTCTAAAACAGCATATATTGGAACAGTTACTGGGGACCAGGATTTTTTAAATATTGTAACAAGAGCCACTACAAAACCACCGATAAACCCGATTAAGATATAATCCATAATAGCATTGCTATAAGTGTAATATGCGGCAAATAGCAAAATTCCCATACTAATCACTGTTTTATTAACCGCCCCATCTAGAGTCATTACATCAGAAGATGTTGTAGATAAATTTTCGAAAGTCTTACTGCTTAAAGCTGGATTTCCCGATCGCATCATAATAGAAAGGATTTAAAGTTATTTAAGCCCAAAGATATAAATTTATGGAATTAAAACAAAATCGAACCACTTTTACACCACTAAAGAATCCACTAAAACCTACTTAAAAAAAACGGATTTTCTTAGCTATGAGTCATTTTATAATTTAATTGAGCTACTAAAATCTCTAATAAAAAACGATTAATAGTTGTAGTAGTTTGTTCTTTAGTAGCCTATTAATTTAATTATATATAACTTCATACATATTTTGCTCACCATCAGTAATAATTTTCTTCCAATCAGATCTTTTAATTGTTTTTATCTTACCAGTGTTTAGTTCTTTAACCCGAATATCATAATCATCAAACCATTTCACGTCAATAGTTTCTTTTTCTTCATCGGCAGCAGTATAATTTGATTTATGACGATCAAGGTCAAATAAAAAACTAACGATTAATATTATACAGATTGACCAAAAAACACCATAAACATATAATCCAATATAGTAAACCATTTGTTCATCACTTAAAAGATCTCCATATTCAGACATGTATTGCATAAATACAATGGCAGATGCTAATGTTAGTATTCCAACTAGCCATTGAAAAGTTTTTAAGATGGAATAATTTTTTGATAATGTACTGTTTTTCATGGTATTAAAGTATTTTCCATATTTCAGAGTCCAACAAACATACCTAAAATATTTCGATTTTAAAAAAATAAACAAGGCTTTTCTTATTAAGCACAGAGAAATAATAAAATAGAAGTATTATGCGCATAATAGATAAAAAAAGTCAAGCCAGGAGAGTTACATCACTTTCAAAAACTACAAATCAAACTTTATTCCTTGTGCCAAGGGTAATTCTGAAGTGTAATTAATAGTATTGGTTTGTCGTCTCATATAAATTTTCCAAGCATCAGAGCCACTTTCCCTTCCTCCGCCAGTTTCTTTATCCCCTCCAAAAGCACCACCAATCTCAGCCCCACTAGTTCCAATATTCACATTTGCAATACCACAATCAGATCCCGCTGTAGACAAAAACTTTTCAGCCTCTCTTAAATTGTTAGTCATAATTGCAGATGAAAGTCCCTGTTTTACTCCATTTTGGATTTCAATAGCCTCTTCCAAATCAGTATACTTCATAAGGTATAAAATAGGGGCAAAGGTTTCTTCTTGGACTATCTCATAATGGTTTTCAGCCTCAATAATTACCGGTTTTACATAACAACCACTTTCGTATCCACTTCCTTTTAAAACCCCGCCCTCAACCAAAACTTTTCCTCCTTCTGATTTCGCTTTTTCTATAGCACTTAAATACATTTCTACTGCCATTTTATCAATAAGCGGGCCCACATGATTGTTTTCATCTAAAGGATTTCCTATGCGTAATTGAGTATAGGCAGATGCTAGTTTATTTTTCACCTTATCATAAATAGATTCATGAATTATTAGTCTTCTTGTGGAAGTACATCTTTGCCCGCAAGTACCAACAGCCCCAAATAAAGCCCCAATAATGGTAATTTCTAAATCAGCCTCCGGAGTAATAATAATAGCGTTATTTCCTCCTAATTCTAACAAAGATTTACCAAATCGTTTAGCCACCTCACTTCCTACAATTCTTCCCATTCTTGTTGATCCTGTGGCCGAAATTAAAGGAAGCCTGTCATCTGAGGTCATCATTTCGCCAACTGTATAATCACCATTTATAATACACGAAATACCATCAGGCAAATTATTTTCTTTAGCAACTTCATTCCAAATATTTTGACAAGCAACACCGCATAAAGGGGCTTTTTCGGAAGCTTTCCAAACACATGTATCACCACAAATCCAAGCTAAAGCTGAGTTCCAATTCCATACTGCAACTGGGAAGTTAAAGGCAGAGATAATTCCCACAACACCAAGAGGATGGTATTGTTCGTACATTCTATGTCCAGGCCTTTCGGAGTGCATGGTAAGTCCGTGTAATTGACGAGACAAACCAACTGCAAAATCACAAATATCAATCATTTCCTGCACCTCTCCAAGCCCTTCTTGTAGTGATTTTCCCATTTCGAAAGACACCAACTCTCCTAAAGGCTGTTTGTAGCGCCTTAATTTTTCGCCATATTGGCGAACTATTTCACCTCTTAATGGGGCAGGCTTTAGTCGCCACTCTTTAAAAGCTGATGAAGCGGCCTGAAGCACTTTTTCATATTCTTCTGAAGTAGTCTGGGTAACAGAGCCAATTACTGACCCATCAACTGGAGACAAAGAATCAATTCTTTTTCCTGCGCCAAAAGATTCTGAGCCAATTGAGGTTCCGTTGTTGGTTTTGGTAACACCTAATAATTCTAGAGATTTTTTAATATCGATCATAACGCATTAATTTAAATAAATGTAGTAAAACTATAAAAAGTAAGCAATAAAAATAACACAAAAACTAAAAGAGGCTTGCAATATCATTCCCATTAGCGAATATCAATAAACTCAAAAGCAATAGCATCCCTATTGTTTGAGCATATTCCATTACTTTTTCAGGGGCTGGCTTGCCAGCAATCATTTCGTAAAGCAAGAAAACAACATGACCTCCATCTAATGCCGGAATTGGCAAAACATTCATAAAGGCAAGCATTAAAGATAAAAATGCCGTTAAATTCCAAAAGGCCTCCCAATTCCAAGCTGGAGGAAAGAGAGAGCCTATTGCTCCAAAACCACCCATACCTTTGTAAGCTCCGGTGCTTGGAGATAAAATCAACATAAACTGATCAATATAACTGCCTAATTTTTTTATTGCCTTATTGTATCCAGCGGGTAAAGAAGCAAAAAACCCATATTCATAAGAAGCAAGAGAGTAATATCCTAGCTTTTCTAATTGCTCTAAAGACAGGCCTGTAGGCATAAAACCTAATTCACCATCTTTATTTACTTGAGCGCTTAAAGAAACATTTGCCCCATCTCTCTTTACCAGTAGGGTGATATCTTTTTCTTTATGATTTGCTAATTCTAATTTAATTTCATCATGATATTTAATGGGCTTGTCATTTATTGCAACTAAAATATCTTTCTCTTGCAATCCCGATTTTTCGGCATTAGAATTTTCAACTACAGCGCTAATAATAGAAGGAATTCTTGGGTAAAATAACGGCTGCTTTTCATTATTAAGAAAACGATCAATTATATCAGCGGGCATATTAATATTTGTAGGAATTCCATTTCTCTCTACAGTTATGGTTTTCGAAACAATTATTTTTTCTGGCACATCTTCAAAACGAACTATTTTTTCTCCGTCTGCAGCCAAGAACTTATCCCCATTTTCAAATCCAAGATCGTTAGCCATTTCACTAACACACCATACTCCGTCAGTTAAATTTTCATTAGGTAAATATTTGTCTCCATAAGCATAAAGAGTCATGGAATAAATAAAAATTCCAAGCAATAAATTTACGGTAACTCCGCCCAACATAATAATTAGTCTTTGCCAAGTTGGCTTGGCTCTAAACTCCCAAGACTGAGCAGGTTTTTTCATCTGCTCTTTATCCATACTCTCATCTATCATACCAGATATTTTTACATATCCACCAAGAGGTAGCCAGCCAATACCGTATTCAGTATCGCCAATTTTTTTCTTTATAACAGAAAACCAGGGATCAAAAAAGAGGTAAAATTTTTCAACCCTTGTTTTAAATAATTTTGCCGGAATAAAATGACCGAGCTCATGTAAAATTACCAGTATTGATAAACTCAGTAAGAGTTGTAAGGCCTTGATAAAAATTTCCATTTATAATAGTTTGTTAGCTAATATTCTTGTGGCCTCATTTGTAGCCACATAATCTTCCAAATTTGGATTGGCGACAAAAGTAATTTTTTCCATACAATTTGCAATTAAATCCGACATATTTAAAAAACCAATTCTATCTTGTAAAAATGCAGCAACGGCTATTTCATTTGCAGCATTCAAAATACAAGCCATATTACCTCCTTTTTCCATTGCATTATAAGCCAATTGAAGGTTTTTAAAGGTTTCTAAATCGGGCTTTTCAAAAGTTAAATTTGGATAATCCATAAATGAAAAACGCTTAAAATTATTTTGCAATCTTTGAGGAAATCCAAGGGCGTATTGTATGGGCAGTTTCATATCAGGAAGGCCTAGTTGTGCTTTTATAGAACCATCTTTAAATTGCACTGCAGAATGTATAATTGATTGAGGATGAACAACCACTTCAATCTGATTTGTGCGTAAGCCAAATAGCCATTTAGCTTCTATGACTTCTAGCCCCTTGTTCATTAAACTTGCACTATCAATAGTGATTTTTGCCCCCATTTCCCAATTAGGATGTTTCAATGCTTGTTCTTTTTTAACTTTTGAAAGGGCATCCATTTTCATCCCCCTAAAAGGACCCCCGGAAGCAGTTAAATATATTTTTTCAATTGGATTGTAAGTTTCTCCTACTAAGCATTGAAAAATAGCAGAATGCTCGGAATCTACTGGGTAAATTTGCACCCCATATTCCAGGCAAAGTTTCGTGATTAAATCTCCAGCAACAACTAAAGTTTCCTTATTCGCCAAGGCAATATTTTTCCCCGCTTTTATAGCTCTGATTGTTGGCTTTAGTCCGGAGTAACCAACAAGCGCAGTAAGAACAACATCAATATTTTCTCCTTCCACAACCTCCTCTAAAGATTTTTCTCCACAAAAAACCTTTATTCCCAAACCAAATAAGGCATTATCAACTTCTTTGTATTTTTCTTCATTTGTAATAACAACCGTATTTGGTTTGAACTTTTTTGCTTGTTCAATTAAAAGAGAGCTGTTGTTATTGGCTGTTAAAACCTCAACTTCAAATAGTGATGGATGCTCAGAAATAACTTCTAGCGCCTGAGTTCCTATCGAACCCGTTGAGCCTAAAATTGCAATTTGTTTTTTCTTGGTTGTCATTAAAACGCAGTTAGTTTATCGGCTATTTTTCTGTCATTTGCTAGTCTTGGAACTTTGTTTTGCCCCCCTAGTTTGCCTATGGACTTCATATAATTTCGAAACCCATTTTTACCAATAATGGTAACCTCTAAAGGCCTTAGAACTTTTCCTAAGATTAAATCTTTGTAGTAGGGATTGTGTTTTTGTAAAGAGGTGTCGATAAGGCGTTTAAAATCACTAATATTTTCTGGGTGTTTTTCAAACTCCATTAACCACTCATGATAAGGTAGTCCAGATTGAGGATTAACTTGCGGAGCAACATGAAACTCATTAACCTGAGCATGAATTTTTTCCATAGCCTCTTTTAAGGATTTTTCCACTTCTTCAGCAATAACATGCTCTCCAAATGCAGAAGTGAAATGGCTTATTCTGCCGCTAACTATAATTCTGTAAGGATCAATTGAGACAAATTTTATAGTGTCACCAATATTATAACCCCAAAGCCCCGCGTTAGTATTTAATATAAGCACATAATTTACTCCAATTTTAACTTCACTAAGGCAAATTCTTGTAGGATTTTTGTCAAAAAACTCAGCAGAAGGAATAAATTCATAAAAAATTCCATGATTAACGCAAAGTAACATTCCTTCCTCTTTTTGAGAGTCTTGATAAGCGATAAATCCCTCTGATGCTGGATATAGCTCAATACTATCCATTTTTTTTCCAATTAGTTTTTCAAAAGTTTGTCTGTATGGCTCGTAATTAACCCCCCCATAAATAAACAAATCAAATTTTGGGAATAAATCCTTAATTAGAAGCCCACTTTTATTTTGCAGCTTTTCAAAATACATTTGTACCCAAGGAGGAATTCCAGAAATAACACTCATTTTTTCACAAATTGTTTCCTCAACAATTGCATCAACCTTCTCTTCCCAATCAGCCATACAATTCGTTTCAAATGAAGGCAATCTGTTTTTTGTTAAATAAGAAGGGATATGATGGGCAACAATTCCTGAAAGCCTACCAGTTGGAATATCTCCAGTTTTTGAAAGCTCTGGACTTCCTTGTAAGAAAATCATTTTCCCATCTACAATAGCTGTATTTTTTGTTTCAGCAATATAACTTAGTATAGCGTCACGAGCTGCCGTTATATGATTGGGCATACTCTCCTTACTAATAGGAATGTATTTTGTGCCAGAAGTCGTGCCAGAAGTTTTGCTAAAATAAAGTGGTTTACCCGGCCAAAGAATATTTTCTTTACCATCAATGATTTGGTCAATATATGGTTTTATCCCCTCATAATCCCTTACCGGAATATGATTTTTAAAATCAGCATAGTTTTGAATTGCTGAAAAGTAATGGTCTTTTCCAAAAATAGTGTTTTGAGCTTGATTGAGCAGCTTGAGCATTGTTTTCTGCTGCACTTTCACCGCATTTTTTTTCCACTTTTTGTTTTTTGAAACAATAAATTTTGCGAATAGCAGACTTAAAGAAGCTTTAATTCCCATATACTAAAATAAGATATACTCTTCAGGATTTATAGCAATTCCTTGGCGCCAAAGTTCAAAATGCAGGTGTGGCCCAGAGGATAGCTCTCCAGAGTTTCCAATAATTGCAATAGGATCGCCAATATTCACAAAATCTCCCACCGATTTTAGCAATACTGAATTGTGCTTATATAATGACAAATAGTCATTTTTATGTTGAATGCCAATTACATAACCAGTTTCATATGTCCAATGACTAATAATAACAGTTCCTTCTAATACAGCTAATATTCTTGTTTTTTCTTTTGCAACTAAGTCTATTCCAAAATGCTTTGTCTTAGTACTAAAGCCATCAGTAATGACTCCCTTAATTGGAGCAAAAAACATAAGAATTTCATTTTTTTTGTTGTTATTAGTTTGAATTGATCCCTTATCTTCAGATTCCACAGCAACCCTTAAAAGGGAATCTTCAATTGATTTTTCAAAAGATATCTCAGTTTCAGGATTTTCCGTAAGGGTAGTTATTTTTGGATTAACTAATTTATCGCCATTAATAATATTACGGAGGTTTTCCAAATAGATCTGCTGGGCTTGCAAGGCGTTTAATAATGAGTCCGATTTTATTGTAAGAACCATAAGCTCTTGCTGAACTTCAGAAGTTGCTTTTCCAGGGACATATTCCGTTAAGGGAGTTGTAGTGATAAGTAAAATTGCACTAAAAAAACAAAAAAACACTACAAATCCTCCAAAAGCAAAAATATTTAATCGGCTTAATCTTACAGATAATTTTTCTTCAAAAGAATCATCAGTCATTATCACAAAACGGTATTTGCGTAATGCTTTTTCCCAGAATGTTTTTAAGTACTTTTTATCTTGCATAATGTTTGCAAATATCATAAAATTATAAGCATATTTGCTAGAATTTTCCAATAAGCAATGAAATAAATTTAATCAAAAGCAGTTTATAAGCAGAATGAAGTTAAAAAACAGTTATATTAATGGGCTAATTTTAGCACTGATACTTTTGATTAGCCCCTCTTGTTCCACAAAGAAAAAATCTTGGGTAAATCGTCAATATCACAACACCACTGCAAAATACAATGGTTATTTTAATGGCAATGAAAGCATAAAGGATGGACTAAAGAAATTGCACGCAAACCACATTGATGATTATACTACAACCATTTCAGTATTCCCAACCGGAGATTTAAAAACAGCACAGAAAACAAACTCCTACATGGATAAAGCCATACAAAAAGGCTCTATTGTTATTCAAAGGCACTCTATGAAAATTAAAGGCACGGAGTATTGCAAATGGATTGACGACAATTACTTAATGGTTGGTAAGGCCTATTTTTACAAGAGAGATTTTGAGGAGGCCATAAAAACGTTTAGTTTTATTATAAATGAATATAGTAAGAATGAAATTCGCTTTGAGGCAGCACTTTGGCTTGTTAGAGGATATGTTGAAAAGGGAGACTTTACATCAGCAGAATCAGTGCTTTTGGACCTTTTGAAAGACAAAAAGTTTCCCAATAAATTAGACAAAGAATTGGCTGTAGTTGCATCAGATTTTTATGTGCAAAAAAAAGATTTTACTTCAGCAACCACAGAGTTACTAAGTGCAACAGAACTAATCAAGCGTAAAAGAAAGAAGGTGAGGCTAAATTATATTTTAGCTCAAATATATCAATATTCAAATAATTATTCATTAGCCCAGAAACATTATGAGCTGGTTTTGAAGTCAAGCCCAGAATATGAAATGGCGTTCAATGCTAAAATGAGTTTAGCAAGGTCACTGGAAAGTGGAAATCCGGATACTAAAAAAATGAAGGAAAAGCTTTTTAAAATGACTAAGGATGATAAAAACAAAGAATACCTAGATCAAATTTACCACACGATAGCCGAAATGGAAATTAATAATGGAGACACGCTTTCTGCAATTGAAAACTATACGCTTTCAGCGGTTAATAGTGTTGAAAATAATTCTCAAAAAGCCCTTTCTTTTTTGGCTCTTGGAAAAATATATTTTGAAAAAGGAGCGTATAAATTAGCAAGCGCAAATTATGACAGCACCATCTTTTACATGGATAATGATTTTAGACTCTATGAAGAAGCCAACGCAAGACATTTAATTTTAACTGATTTGGTTTCAAATATTAATATTGTTGAAATGCAAGATAGTTTACAAATGTTAGCTAAACTTCCAAAATCAGAGCAAAGTGCTGTAATTGGAAACATTATACAAGCAGAGCTTGAGAAAGAAAGAAGAGCCGCAGAAGACCAAAGTTTGAAACAGCAGATGATGTATGAAAGTGGAAGAAATGGAGGAAGGGAGGAGCAATTTGGCTCTAATACTAGTGGGGGCCAATGGTATTTTTACAATCCAGCAACACTGAGTTTTGGGATGTCAGAATTTAGAAAAAAATGGGGCACAAGGAAGCTTGAAGATGATTGGAGGCGAAAAGACAAAAAAATCTCCACCAATTTTGAAATAGATTCAACATCAACAGATTCCATTTCTGTAGAGGCTAAAAATACTAAAGACCCAAATTATTATTTAAAGCAACTGCCAAAAACAAAAGAAGATTTTGAGAATTCCGACTCTCAAATTAAAGAAGCCCTTTATCAATTGGGGGTAATTTATAAAGAAGCATTAAACAAGATAGATTTGAGCACGGATAATTTTGGCGCTATTTTTACAAGATTTCCTACTGATGAGCAATATGCCGCATTGGCACTATATAATGTGTATATAAATTACTTAGAAACAAATAATCCAAAAGCTACAAACTCCAAAGAAACACTACTAAGTAAATATCCAAATAGTATTTACGCTAAGATGATAGTTGATCCTAATTATACATCAGAAATATTAAGCAAGAAAGATTTAGCGGAAATAAATTATCAAGAAATTTTCCTGCTTTATAAAGAAAATGTATTTGATCAAGTGCTAGTAAAAACCGAAAACATTTCGGATGAAAAATATAAAAATAAGCTATTATTATTAAGAGCGCTTTCTTTTATTCAGAAAGAAGAAATGGATATGGCCACAACTATTTTAAAGAATATATCTAAGGAAGATGAAAAAGTTTCGCAAGAAGCAAAGTATATTTTAGATGCAATAAATGATCCTGCAAAAATGAAAAAAGCCAATGAGTTAGCATTAGTAGGATCTCCTTATTTATACAGATCCAATTATCAACACATGATAATTTTAGTGCTGCCAAAAGAAGGTGTTGACGTAACCTATTTAAAAACATTAATTTCAGACTTTCACACAAATAGCCTTGGAAATGAGGTTTTTGAAATTAGCGCACTTTTATTGGGTCTTGACCAGCATTTATTAATGATTAAATCTTTTGAGAATATTAAAAAATCAATGAGCTATTATGAGTTATTTATTCAAGAAGGTTCAGTTATGGAGGTGTTAAATAAATCAGAATATAAGATAATGTCGATCTCATTTGAAAACTTTCAAGAATTTTATAAAAACAAAGATGCTCAAGGATATTACAACTTCTTCACAAAGAATTATTTAACAAACGATTAAGGAGTCAGAATTATTTTATAAATTCGCACAAAATATTACGACATGTTTTCAAATTTAAACGAATCAATTAAAAAAACAGAAATGATAGAAACAATTAATACGATAGGGGCCGGAACAATTGTTACGGGAGACATTCAATCAAAAGGAGATATCAGACTTGACGGAATTTTAAAGGGATCAGTAAATACTTCAGGTAAAGTTGTTTTAGGAAAAGAAGGAATTATTGAAGGGGATGTTATTTGTAATAGCGCCGATATTTCAGGAACTATAAAAGCTAAAATTACAGTTTCGCAACTGCTCTCATTAAAAGCTACGGCTAAATTAAATGGAGAGATTATCACAAACAAACTATCTATTGAGCCAGGCGCTGCATTTACAGGATCTTGTAGTATGGGAGCTGTAATTAAAGATATTAAAGATGCAGGAAAAACAGAGCAAAAAGAAAAAACAGCTTAACTCCTACATAAAATATTCTTCATTAACCACACAAATGGCAGCAATTATAGCTGCTGGAGCTTTTTTTGGAGATTATTTAGACAAATCCAATAATTACGATTCAAAAATTTATACCATTATTTTTTCATTAGTCTCAGTGTTTTTAGCCCTGTACTATGTTTTTAAAAAAATAACAAATCAGAATGAAAAAGAGTAAAGTTATTTTTTTTCTTGCCTTACTTGGTATAAATTTATGCGCAAAATATTTTTTTGAACTCCAACTAACTTTTCGGCAAGTTTTAACAATTCACATTTTTTTATTTTTGCTATTCTTTTTAACAGACTTAATTCAAACTAAATTCTCAAATCACCAGAACTCCAATCCCTTAGTGCTTTTAAGCATTAATTTTTTAAGAATATTGGCATGTATTTTCTTTTTATTACCAACCGTTGTAAAACATGAAAAAATGGATAATAGTTACATTTACAACTTCTTTGCTATATATTTTGTTATCCTTTTTTCCGACATTTTTTTAAAGCATAAAAACGAAAAAAAATAAACAGATAATTTTTTCAGAATATTCTTTTGAGGATGTAATATTTAATTATTTTTGCGCCAGATTTTTTAGGGCATTAAAAGCATGAAAAAAACGATTTATAAATTAATTTGCACATCTTTATTGATGAGTGTATTCATTGTAAATTGTTTTGCCGAAAGTCAAGCTACAGAAGAAAAAGGATTTAACCCCACACCCCATATTCTACACCACATAGCCGACTCTTATGAATGGCATTTATGGGGGGATGTTTCAATACCTCTTCCAGTGATTTTATATACTGAAGGAAATTTTGATGTTTTTATGTCCTCAGATTTTCATCATGGGAAATCAAAAGTTATTAAAGGCGACAGAACATATAAGATTGATCATCATCATATAATAGAGGAAAATAATAAAAAGATTGTTAATCTTTCTATCACAAAAAATGTTGCCTCTATGCTTTTTTCTGGCCTATTACTGCTTTTAATTGTACTTAAAGCCTCAAGAGCTTATAAAAAAACAAAAACTGCACCAAAGGGTCTTCAGGCTTTTCTAGAACCACTGATTTTATTTGTTAGGGAAGATATCATAAAGTCGAATATTGGACCTAAACATGAAAAATACACAATGTTTTTGCTTACGGTTTTTTTCTTTATTTTAATCAATAATTTATTAGGACTAACTCCAGGAGCAGCTAATGTGACAGGTAATACTTCAGTAACTTTTGTTTTATCGATTTTTACATTTATTATTATTACGGCATCTGCAAATAAGGGATATTGGAGGCATCTTGTAAAGCCACCAGGAACGCCCGTGGCATTATTACCGATTATGATTCCAATTGAAATCTTTGGAGTTTTTACAAAACCCTTCGCTCTTATGATTCGGCTTTTTGCAAATATTACAGCTGGGCATATTATAATATTTAGCTTAATATCGTTAATTTTTGTTGCCTCAAATAATGGGGCTAATGCAGTTGCTGGATGGTCTGTAGCCCCAATTTCGGTTTTATTTGTATTGTTTATTTTTTTAATAGAAATACTAGTTGCGTTTTTACAAGCATATATTTTTACACTACTGTCGGCTGTATTTATAGGTCTGGCGGTAAAAGAAGAAGAGCATCATTAATTATTAATAAATTTGTTTAACTAAAACTATCAAAAATGGAAATTAACGGAATCGCAGCAATCGGGGCTGGATTATCAGCAATTGGTGCTGGAATCGGAATTGGAATGATTGGAGGTAAAGCTTTAGAAGCTATGGCTCGTCAACCAGAACATTCGGGGATGATTCAAACCAATATGTTTATTGCAGCTGCTCTTGTTGAGGGAGTTGCTTTATTTGGAGTTGTTGTTGCCCTTATGCAAGGGTAAAACAACACAAAAGAGTTTAACTAAATTACCAGTCACGGTTGGTGACTGGTAATTTAATAAAATTTAAAATTATGATATCATTTGACCCAGGATTAATTATTTGGACAACAATAATTTTCACGTTATTGTTAATTGTATTAAAAAAGTTTGCTTGGAAGCCAATATTAAGTGCCGTTGACGAAAGAAATAAAAGCATTGGAGAAGCCTTAAAAGCAGCTGACAAAGCCAAAGAAGAAATGGCTCTATTGAATGCTGATAATGAAAGAATTTTAGCGGAAGCAAGACTTCAAAGAGACGCTTTACTTAAAGAAGCTAGAGACATAAAAGATGGAATTATAAATGAAGCTAAAGAAAAAGCAAATAATGAGGCGGATAAAATTATAACTTCAGCAAAAGAACAAATTGTAAATGAAAAGATGAAGGCAATTACTGAATTAAAAAACTCAGTTGCTATTTTATCAATTGATATTGCAGAAAAAGTTATAAAAAGAGAATTAAAAGAAAAAACTAATCAAGAAGAATTTATTGCAGGAGTTTTAAAAAATTCAGGACTCAATTAATAAATGAAACAATCAAGAGCCACTATAAGATATGCAAAAGCTTTATTGCAGCTCTCTGTTGAGCAAAAGAGTTTAGAGCAATCTTATAATGATATGACACTAGTTGATAGGATTTGTTCAGAAAGTAAAGAGTTATCACTTTTGCTTAAGAGCCCAATTGTAAAAACGGACCATAAGTTGAAAATTTTCGAACAGATTTTCAGTAGTAAAATTAGTAAAGTAAGCATGATGTTTGTAAATATTATTCTTACAAAGAAAAGAGAATCATTACTAGCTGGTATAGCAAAAAGCTTCATTAATTTATATAAAACACAAAACAAAATCGAAACAGCAATCATAACTACAGCTGTTCCAATTTCTAAAGATTTAAAAGAAAGTGTAATTACGTATATTAAAGCCCAAACCAATAGCAAGGTTGAATTGACAGAAGTTGTTGATGAAAAGATAATTGGAGGGGCTATTATAAGAATGGGAGACAAACAATTGGACGCAAGTATTTCTACAGAAATATCTGAATTAAGACAAATATTTAACAAAAACCTGTATTTGCAGGATTTCTAAAAAATAAAACAATGGCAGAAGTAAAACCAGCTGAAGTATCAGCAATTTTAAGACAACAATTATCAGGATTTAAATCCGAGTTAGAGCTACAAGAAGTGGGCACCGTTTTACAAGTTGGAGATGGTATTGCCCGTATTTATGGACTTACAAATGTACAATCAGGAGAACTGGTCGAATTTCAAAATAAAATACAAGCAATTGTACTTAATCTTGAAGAGGATAATGTTGGGGTTGTATTGTTAGGCTCTTCAAAAGGAATTAAAGAGGGAGATACAGTTAAAAGAACTAAAAAAATTGCGTCTTTAAGGGTTGGAGAAGGAATGTTGGGTCGAGCCGTTGATGGAATGGGAAATCCTATTGATGGGAAAGGTCCTATTACTGGCGACACTTATGAAATGCCTATTGAAAGAAAGGCTCCTGGTGTAATTTTTAGACAGCCTGTTAACGAGCCATTACAAACCGGACTTAAGGCTGTTGACGCTATGATTCCTGTTGGAAGAGGCCAAAGAGAGCTTATTATTGGAGATAGACAAACTGGAAAAACAGCAGTGGCCATTGACACTATTATCAATCAAAAGGAATTTTATGAAAAAGGGGAGCCGGTATTTTGTATTTATGTAGCTATTGGACAAAAAGCATCTACTGTCGCAGGATTAATGAACACTTTAGAAAAAGCAGGCGCTTTAGCCTATACAGTAATTGTTTCTGCAAGCGCTGCCGATCCTGCTCCTATTCAGTTTTACGCTCCATTAGTGGGAGCAGCAATTGGAGAGTATTTTAGAGACACAGGCCGTCCAGCCTTAATTGTTTTTGATGATTTATCAAAACAGGCGGTAGCCTATAGGGAGGTTTCCTTATTATTAAGAAGGCCTCCAGGTCGTGAGGCATATCCTGGAGATGTATTTTATTTACACTCAAGATTATTAGAGAGAGCCGCAAAAATTATAAATGATGATAAAATTGCTGCTCAAATGAATGATTTACCAGAATCCTTAAAAGGGATTGTAAAAGGAGGAGGATCACTAACTGCATTACCAATTATTGAAACTCAAGCGGGTGATGTTTCGGCATATATTCCAACTAATGTTATTTCAATTACTGATGGACAGATTTTCTTAGAGTCTAACTTATTTTTATCTGGAGTTCGTCCTGCAATAAATGTAGGAATTTCAGTATCAAGAGTAGGTGGTTCAGCACAAATTAAATCTATGAAAAAGATTGCAGGAACATTAAAACTAGATCAAGCTCAATATAGAGAACTTGAGGCATTTGCTAAGTTTGGTTCTGATTTAGATGCCGCAACTAATGCTGTAATTGAAAAAGGAAAACGTAATGTTGAAATCTTAAAGCAAGGACAATATTCTCCCTTAAGAGTAGAAGAGCAGGCAGCAATTATTTTCTGTGGTACTAATGGATTATTAATGAAGGTTCCGGTAAAAAAGATTAAAGAATTTGAAAAAGAATATATTTCATTTTTACATTCAAAACATCAAAATGTATTGGATGATTTAGCCTCAGGCAAATTAACGGATGAGATTACTTCAACTCTTAAGACTGTAGCGGCTGACTTGTCCTCAAAATACGCCAACTAAAAAATGGCCAACTTAAAAGAAATAAGGTCTAGAATTAAATCTGTTGGCTCAACTATGCAGATTACGTCTGCTATGAAAATGGTTTCAGCGGCAAAGCTTAAAAGAGCTCAAGATGCGATTGTTAAAATGCGACCTTATGCAAATAAGTTAACCGAATTGTTGGAGAATTTAAGTGCTAGTTTGGATAGCTCTGATGGAGGAGTTTATGCTCAAAATAGGCAAATAAAAAAAGTTCTTCTGGTAACCATTACTTCTAACAGAGGACTTTGTGGTGGATTTAATGCGTACATTATCAAAAAAGCAAAATCTTTGATTAATGAGGAGTATTCAAATGTCAATATCAACATTCTTTCAATTGGTAAAAAATCTTCAGAACATTTCGATAAAAATGGCTTTAATGTTGTTAGTAAGCATGATGCTTTGTTTGGAGATTTAACATTTGATAATGTTGCAAAAGTTGCAGAGGTAATAATGGAGCAATTTGTAGCCGGAAATTATGATAAAGTAATACTGGTTTATAATCAGTTTAAAAATGCAGCTACTCAGATTATTATGGCCGAAAACTTTTTACCCGTTCAAGCAACTAAAAATGAAGAAGCCGCATCAGGAGATTATATTTTTGAACCAACAAAACAAGAAATTGTGGAGCAATTAATCCCAAAATCATTAAAAACACAATTGTTTAAAGCTATTTTAGATTCACATGCTGCGGAGCATGGCGCAAGAATGACGGCTATGCATAAAGCAACAGATAACGCAGGAGAGCTTAAAAAAGAATTAACCCTTACTTATAATAAAGCAAGGCAAGCTGCAATTACAGCAGAAATACTTGAAATTGTTGGAGGGGCAGAAGCGCTAAAAGGATAACTAGATATTTAATAATATTGTTTAAAACCCTCTTCTTAGGAAGGGGGTTTTTCATTTTTAATAAATTGAAATCATTTATATTTGTGCAAAACAACAATTATGGATTACGAAAATA
Organism: Chryseobacterium gleum; assembly: GCA_945865535.1. Taxonomy (GTDB): domain Bacteria; phylum Bacteroidota; class Bacteroidia; order Flavobacteriales; family BACL11; genus BACL11. Next base: position 25,539 of record CAMBDW010000003.1, read on the forward strand.
TTATAAGCGAACATAGAGATGGTATTTGTTACTTAACTATAAATAGACCGAAACAATTAAATGCCCTAAATGGAGCAACAATTGCCGAGCTTAATAAGGCAATTATAAATGCAGATAATGATAAATTAGTAAGATGCATTATTTTAACTGGGGCAGAGACAAAAGCTTTTGTGGCAGGTGCTGATATTAAGGAGTTTGCATCTTTTAATTCTGCTTCCGGAGAGGATTTAGCAAGAAAAGGCCAAGAGTTATTGTTCGACCTATTAGAAAATATTGGGACTCCTTCTATTGCCGCAATTAATGGATTTGCTCTAGGTGGCGGCTTAGAATTAGCAATGGCTTCTCATATTCGTATTTCCTGTGATACCGCAAAAATGGGGCTACCAGAGGTGTCTTTGGGGGTAATTCCTGGTTATGGAGGGACACAAAGATTGGCAAATTTAGTGGGCAAAGGAAAGGCTATGGAAATGATCGTCACCGCAGGTATGCTATCTGCTCATGAAGCTAAAGATTGGGGCTTGGTTAATCATGTTTGCACACAAGAAGAGTTACTTCCTCTAGCAGAAAAAATAGCTTCAAAAATCAAAACAAATTCACCTATGGCAATTGCAAAAGCAATAAAATCGATAAATGCAGGTTTTATAGCTGGTGTTGATGGCTTTGAATTAGAGAAAAAAGAATTTGGAAAGTGTTTTGGGACTTCTGAATTTATTGAAGGTACAACTGCATTTATGGAAAAAAGAAAACCTAACTTTTAATATTGAATCCTCTTAAAAAATTAGCGAGTCAAACTGCTATTTATGGTTTGAGTAGTGTAATTGGAAGGCTGTTAAACTACCTTCTAGTTCTCTTATATACTCGTTATTTTTTACCAGAGGAATATGCAGTAGTAATAGAAATGTACGCCTATGTTGCGTTTTTAGTTATTGTATTAACATATGGTTTAGAAACTGCTTTTTTTCGTTTTTCAAAAAAGGAAAATGACGGAAAAGTTGTTTACAGCACAGCGCTTATTTCATTAATTATTTCCTCTGTTATTTTTGTGTTATTGATGTTTGTGGGATCATCATCAATTGCCAATTATTTGGGCTATGGTATTGAACCCAGATTTATACAGTGGTTTGCAATTATTGTTGGGCTCGACGCCATATCCTCTATTTCTTTTGCAAAGCTTAGAGAAGAAGAAAAAGCAGTCCGATTTGTCACAATAAAACTCTTTAGTATTTTTATATATATTGGGCTCAATCTTTATTTTATCATGCATAAAGGATTTGGAATAGAGTATATTTTTATATCAAATCTAATATCTTCCATCTTTACAATTTTGTGTTTAGTGCCAGAAATGGCCAAGGTAAAATTCACTTTTGACAAAATTCTTTGGAAAAAGATGATGATTTACGCGCTTCCCTTGCTTATTGCAGGATTAGCAGGAACGACAAACGAAACAGTGGATAGAATTTTATTAAAACACTTATTACCAAATCCAGAAACAGCACCGTATGAATTAGGGCTTTATGGAGCTTTTTACAAGCTATCAATCATTATGGTATTGTTTATTCAAACTTTCCGATTCGCAGCAGAACCCTTTTTCTTTGCCCAGCACAAGCAGAAAGAGGATAGAAAAATTTATGCAGACGTGATGAAGTATTTTACTATTGTTACGATAGTAATTTTTTTAGCAGTAACAATATTTTATGATTTTGTAATTGATTTTCTAGGAACTGCATATCATGATGAAAGAGGTTTTCTTACAGTATCAATACTACTATTAGCTAATTTATTTTTAGCAATTTTCTTCAATTTATCAATTTGGTACAAACTAACGGAGAAGACTATTTTTGGAGCGTATTTGGCAATATTTGGAGCCATTATCACATTAGCACTTAACTTTATTTTAATCCCAAAAATTGGGTTTATTGGCTCAGCCTGGGCAACGCTTATTTGTTATTTAAGCATGACAGCGGTCTCTTATTTTATTGGGCAAAAGCATTTTCCTATACCCTATCAAGTTGGAAGAATTTCAGCATACTTATTTAGTATGTTAGGGATATATTTTCTTGTTTACAATCATTACTTTAATTTGGGGATTAATTCCTTATTGTTATTAGGATTTATCATATTTGTCTATCTTTTGGAAAAACCAAAAAGCATAAAACTATGAATGTAAAAGTTATCAATAAATCGAAACACGATTTACCCCACTATTCAACTCCCACGTCTGCTGGAATGGATTTAAGAGCAAATATTGACGAGTCAATTCGTCTAAAACCATTAGAAAGAACCATTGTTAAAACAGGAATTTTTATGGAATTGCCAATAGGATATGAGGCTCAAGTGCGCCCAAGAAGTGGTTTGGCCTTCAAAAAAGGAATTACGGTACTTAATTCCCCAGGAACTATTGATGCGGATTATAGAGGTGAGGTTGGAGTAATTTTGGTAAACTTATCATCAGAAGAATTTGTAATTGAGGATGGGGAAAGAATAGCCCAAATGGTTATTGCCAAACATGAACAAGCAAAGTGGGTAGAGGTTGAAATTTTAGATGCTTCACAAAGAGGTGCTGGTGGATTTGGAAGTACAGGGGTAAAATAATGAGAAAATTTGGCTTAATATTAGCGGTTCTTCTTTTTAATGTGTCGTCTTACGCCCAATGGAAATCTTATTATCCTGAGGGAGCCCCACAAAAAAAGGAGCAAGAAAAAGTAGATAATGAAAAAAACAAAGAGCTATTCGACACTCACTTATTTAATGCGCTTAAAGCTAAATCATTGGAAAATTATGCAGAAGCCCTAGAACATTTTGAGAAATGCATTAAGCTAGACCAAAACAACCCTCTTCCTTTTTATGAGTCTGCAATTATCAATACAGCAAATGGTTCTTACGCGCTTGCAATTGAGCAAATAAAAGTAGCTCTAAAGTTAGATCCCAAAAATAGATGGTACTGCTTATTGTATGCCGAAATATTATTCAGTAAACAGGATTTTCTTAATGCCGCCATACAGTATAAAAAATTAATTGCTCTTGAGCCGGGCAATGAGGAGCTGTATTTTAAGTTATCAGACGCTTATATTTATGCAAATGATTTTAAAAAAGCTATTGGGGTTTATGATGATTTACAGGCCTATAAGGGAATTGATAAAATGTTATCCATGCAAAAGCACAAACTATATCGAGAGCTCAATGATATAAAGGGGGCGATTAGCGAGCTGATGGCAATACTAAAAGAATTTCCTGATGATGTTGAAGTTATGGAAATTCTTTCGGAGTTATACCTTTTGAATGACGAAAAAGACAAAGCATTCGAATTATTTAAAAGGTTAGTAATTATTGCCCCTAATAATGGAAGAATTCACCTCACTCTTGCTGATTATTACAGAGAAAATGGAGATAATCAAAAATCATATGATGAGTTAAAACTAGCATTTAAAAGCACAGAGTTAAACATAGATACAAAAGTCAGAATTTTGATTTCCTATTACCAACTAATAGCACTTAATGAAGAGATGAAGAGTCAAGCATATGAATTGGCAGAGATATTAATTGAGACTCATCATGAGGATTTAAAAGCCAGAGCTGTTTTTGCAGATATTTTATATACCGACAATAAATTTCAAGAGGCAAAAGTGCAATATTTGATGGTACTTGAAAAAGATAAAACCAAAAGTCAAGTTTGGAGTCAGGTACTGTTTATTCAAGCAGAACAAAATGATTTTGAAGGAATGCTAAAAACCAGTAAAGAGGCTCTTGAATATTTGCCTACGGATCCATTATTTTATTATTTTAATGGAGTTTCTAATAAGTGGTTTAAAAATTATGATGCCGCAATTAGTTCTTTAGAAATAGGGGCTGAATTTGTTGTTGAAAATCAAAATTTGTTATTGGAATTTTATTCCTCTTTAGCGGATGTTTATCATACAACAAATCAACATAAATTATCAGATGAATATTACGAGAAAGTATTAGCGATTGACCCCGATAATGTATTGGTCTTAAATAATTACGCATATTATTTATCAATTAGAAAAATAAATTTAGAAAAGGCAAAAGAGATGTCTTTTAGATGTAATGAATTAGAAGTAGATAATGGCACCTACCAAGATACATATGCATGGGTTTTATATGAATTAAAAGAATATACACTAGCAAAAAAGTGGCTTTTAAAAGCGCTCTTAAATGGGAGTGATAAAAGTGCCGTAGTAGTTGAGCACTATGGAGATATTTTATATAAGCTAGGCGAAGTAGATGAAGCCTTAAATCAATGGAAAAAAGCCAAAGAATTAGGAGATGCCAGCGAATTTCTTGATCAAAAAATTAAAGAAGGGAAACTTTATGAATAAGTTTTTTTCTCTAGTAATATTGACAGTTATTTTAACTTCTTGTGGGGTAAAAAAAATAACAACTACTGATTTTTCTGTTCCACCAAAAAATGCTATAGAACTTATAAAAAGAGTTAATTCCAAAAACAGTTATCCTAAATGGCTGAGTTTAACAGGAAAAGCACAGATCGTGCAAAAAGATCAGGATATTACACTGAGTATACATATAAAAAACAGAAAAGATAGTATTATTTGGCTCTCAGCTAGCGGTCCTTTTGGTATTGAAATAATTAGAGCACAACTCACTCCAGACTCCATTTATTTTGTAAACAGAATTACCAAAACATACTTAATAAAACCGGCATCACAGCTAAAAGAGTTTATAAAGTCAGAGTTATCATTTTATGATTTGCAAGACATAATTACTGCTAATCCTAAGATTTTAAAAAAGGATTATAAATTGGAACTAAGAGCTACCGATTTTTATTTGGCTGAGGATAGCTCTAGTTATTCTGTTACTAGTAATTACAGAATTCAAAATGCTAAATTTGTCGATCATAAAATGAATTTAGAATTTTCACTGGAAGATTATCAAGAAACAGATAATTTTCCAAGAAAGTTTGCTCTAAAAGTGGAAGCGGAGGAATCTTTTGAAGCAACTATAAATTATTCAAAAGTTGAATTTAATAAACCACAAAAAATCGTATTTGAAATACCAGATTCCTATGATGAAATTAAATAGCTATTTATTATTTCTAGCAGCCATTTGTATGTCTACTGTACTTACAGCACAAACAAAAGAAGATTTAAAAAAACAAAAATCAGAGCTTGAAAAAGAGATTAGTTATACCACTGAACTGCTTAATAAAACCAAGTCAAGCAAAACAAAATCGCTCACTCAATTAAAGCTATTAGAAAGCCAAATCAAAACTAAGCAAAAGTTGTTAAATGCTTTAAATACAGAGATAAAAGGAATAAATAAAGACATCAAGAAAACAGAGGTTTTGATTATAGAAACAGAGCAAGAAATTATAGCAGAAGAACAAAATTTAAAAAATCTAAAGCAGGAATATGCTAAAATGATTTATGCGGCTTTTAAGCAAAAAGGCAAGAGAAATGATCTGATGTTTATTGTTTCCGCTTCTGATTTTAATCAAGCATATAAAAGGATGCTATACTTAAAACAATATTCGGTATTTAGAAAAAATCAGGCAATTAAGATAGCGGAAAGTCAGAAGGAGTTAGTAAAGAAAAAAGAGAAATTAGCACAACAAAAAGACAGGCTTATTGAAGAATCTGCTACAAAAACAATCTTAGTAGGATCTGAAAAAAAGGAGCTTGAAAGCGTAAATAGTACTAAAAATGAAAAACAGACTTTAGTAAATGACCTAAGCAAGTCAGAGAAATTATTCAAAAAGCAGATTCAAGATAAGCAAAATAAAGCAAAAGCACTTGACGATAAAATACGAAAAATAATACAAGAAGAAATTGCAAAAGTTAGAGGGGAGACAAAGAAAAATACTGGAAATGACAGTTATAATCTAACTCCTGAAGCACTAGCTCTTTCTTCAGGATTTACAAACAATCAAGGCAAATTACCATGGCCACTAGAAAAAGGCGTAATTATTACTAGATATGGAAAACAAAAACATCCTGTTTTTGCAGCAGTTGAAACATTTAATAATGGGATTGATATTGCAACAGATAAAAATACAGCTGTTAGGGTAGTTTTTGATGGAACTGTGTCTCGAATTTTCTTCATAAAAGGAGAAGGCAAGGCAATTTTAATAAATCATGGAGAGTATTTTAGTGTTTATTCAGGCTTAAAAGAAGTTACAGTAAAAGTAGGAGATAAATTGCTTTCAAAAGAGAAAATAGGTATTGTGCTAACTCATGAAGAAGAAAATAAAACAGAACTTCATTTTGAAATTTGGAAGGGCTATGATAAGCAAGATCCATCAAAGTGGCTGTATAATGCCTATTAAATCAAAAAGCATAAATTTGCACCATAATTAAATTTAAGAAATTATGAATTCAGCATTATTATTAGGAATGATTGGCCCGAGGGAAGTTGTATTAATTGTTTTGGTTATTTTATTAATGTTTGGAGGTAAAAAAATACCAGAGTTAATGAGAGGATTAGGTAAAGGAATGAGCGAGTTTAAAAAAGGGAAAGAAGAAGGTAATGAAAAAAAAGAAGATTAATTTTTAGTAGTTTTGACTCCTTTTCGTTCCTTTTTAGAAGTGCAAAATGCACTAAAAAACAGTACTGTTACATGTACTGATATTACAACAAATTATTTAGAAAGAATTTTGGAAAACAAGCATCTTAATGCTTTTGTTGAGGTGTTTACTGATGAAGTTTTAGTCCAGGCTAAAATTGTTGATCAAAAGATTAAAAATGGTACTGCAGGAAAGCTTGCGGGTATGGTGGTTGGCATCAAGGATAATATTTGTTATAGAAATCATAAAGTTTCTGCAGCTTCAAAAATTTTAGAGGGTTTCGAATCCTTATTTACTGCAACTTCAGTTCAGAGATTATTGGATGAAGACGCAATCATTATTGGCCGTTTAAATTGTGATGAATTTGCAATGGGTTCGGCAAATGAAAATACTATTTATAGTACTGTAAAAAATCCTCTAGATACTTCAAAAGTTGCAGGAGGGTCATCCGGGGGATCTGCAGCAGCTGTTGCAGCAGGGCTTTGTTTATCCGCACTTGGAAGTGATACAGGAGGTTCAATTCGTCAACCAGCGGCTTTTTGTGGTATTGTAGGAATGAAACCTACTTACTCTAGAGTTTCAAGATACGGGTTAATTGCTTACGCATCCTCTTTCGATCAGATAGGCCCTCTTTCAAATAATGTTGAAGATACGGCCTTAATCTTGGAAGTTATTTCCGGAAAAGATGATTTTGATAGTACTGTTTCTACCAAAGAAGTGGAGCAATACAGTAAATCAACTTTTGATGATAAGCCCAAAAAAATAGCTTACATACAAGATTGTTTGGATAGCGAAGGATTAGATTCTGAAGTAAAGCAATTTCTTGAAGAAAAAATAATTGAATTAAAGAATAAGGGCCATATAGTTGAATCCATTTCTTTTCCCTACTTAGATTTATTAGTTCCGGCCTATTATGTGCTTACTACGGCTGAGGCATCATCAAATTTAGCTCGTTTTGATGGAGTTCATTATGGCTATAGAAGTGAAGTAATTACCGATTTAGAAAGTACTTATATTAATAGTAGAACTGAAGGGTTTGGCGAAGAGGTGAAAAGAAGAATTATGCTCGGAACTTTTGTACTTAGCTCTGGATATCATGATGCTTATTTTACAAAAGCACAAAGAATAAGAAGATTAATTCAGCAAAAAACCAACGAGATGTTTGTAAATTATGATTTTGTAATTTCTCCAACAACTCCAGGTACTGCTTTCGAAATCGGACAGAAATATAAAGATCCAACTGTAATGTATTTAGAGGATATTTTTACGGTACAAGCAAATTTAGCTGGAAATCCAGCCATTTCTTTGCCCCTTGGAAAACATAGCAATGGCCTTCCAATAGGTTTGCATATAATGGCAGACCATTTTAAAGAAGGAAATCTTCTTGCATTTTCTAAATATTTATTTAAGTAGAAAATCAATATATTTGTGCTATATATGAGAGGATTATTTTTAGCACTTTTTTTATTTCCCTTAACGACATATTCTCAAAGCGATTTGCCGTATAAAGTGGGTGAGTATTCCGCTTTTGATATTTCTTTTGGAGGAATAAAAGTGGGTAGCGCAGAGATGAAGATTGAGAAACAAATAAAAATTAATGGAGTTTCTACTTTTCATATTGTTGGAAAAGGCAAAACCGCTTCTTTTTTTGATTGGTTTTTTAAAGTTAGAGATGTTTATGAAACCTATTTAGATACTTCAAAAATTCGTCCTGTAAAATTTGTTAGAGACATACATGAAGGAGGGTATGAAAAAAAACAGCAATATATTTTTAAGCATTCTGTTGGGAAGGTTTTTTGGAAAGACACCTCACATGTAATTTTTCCAACAACTCAGGATATGCTGTCTGCTTTATTTTATGCAAGAACCTTTAATAAAAACGACTTACTCCAGAAAAAATCATTTTTTATCCCAATATTTATGGATGAGGAAAATTATTCATTAGAGATTTTGTATCTAAAGGATGAAAAAGTTAAAACAAATTTTGGAGAAGTAAATTGTATGGTGTTTAAGCCTAAAATGCAAGAAGGAAGAGTTTTTGAAGATGGAGAAGAGATGAAAATCTGGATATCAGATGATAGAAATCACTTGCTGGTAAAAGTTGAAACACAAATATGGGCAGGAAGCATAAAAGCAATTCTGGTAAAACACCAAGGAGTTAAATATCCTTTGTCAATAAGTAAGTAGCTTTTTCCTGAGCCAAAAAATCTTAAAATATTAAATTAGCACAATGAAAAAATGGATAGGATTAGTTTTAGTATTAGTGGGAGGATTATTTCTTTTATCAGATTGGAAAAGCAAAAAGAAAGAGCCAGCTAAAGTTATTGAACCAAGGTATGAGTATGGGATTTTAGTAGATTCGTTCAATGTAATTAAAGCAGCTGTAAAACAAGGACAAACTCTTGGCGAAATTCTTTATGCCAATCACATTGATCATCCGCAAATTGTAGAGATTGTAAAAAAATCTAAAGGCATATTTGATTTTACTCAAATAAATTCTGGTCAAGAATATACAGTTATTTGCGCTAAAGATACTACTGAAAAAGCAGTCTATTTTATTTATCAAGAAAATCCTATTAATTATATTGTTATTGATATGACTGATAGCGTTGATGTATATAGAAAGCAAAAAGAAGTTGTAACAAAAACGAACATTATTAGTGGCAAAATAAAAGAAGGAGAAGGTTTGTGGCATTCTATTTCAAAACAACTTGGGGAGAAGATGGCTCCTGCATTAGTTGATGTTTTAGCAAATAAAATTTACGCATGGTCTATAGACTTTTTTCAAACACAAATTGACGATTCTTTTATTGTTTATTTTGAAGAACAATATGTTGAAGATGAATTTATTGGCATTGGAAAAGTTTTTTCTACATCATTCACACATAAAGGAAAAACGATAAATGCAATTAGGTTTGAAGAAAATAAAGACTATATCGATTACTTTGATGACAAAGGGAACAATTTAAAAAGTGCTTTCCTTAAATCCCCTATTGATTTCGCTAGAATAAGTTCAAGATTTGGCGGCAGAAAACATCCGATTTCTGGAAAGTGGAAAAATCATGCTGGAACAGATTATGCAGCAGCTAGCGGAACTCCAATTAAAGTAACTGCTAATGGAACTGTTGTTCATGCTAGCACTAAAGGAGGTTATGGAAATTGTGTTGTTGTTAAGCACAGTGAAAAATTTTCAACTTTGTACGCTCACCTATCTAAATTTAAATCTGGAGCGGGTAAAGGTTCTCGGGTACAGCAAGGCGATATTATTGGATATGTTGGAAGCACTGGATATTCAACCGGGCCTCATTTACATTATGAGTTCTGGATATACGGAAAACAAGTGGATCATTTAAAGCAAGATCTTCCTAATTCAGAACCAGTGAAAAAAGAAAATACTGTAGCTTTTGAGAAAGTAAGAGATGAATACTTAAAAATAATGCAAGATTTTGTAAAATAACATCATGAAAAATAATAGAGAAATAACTCTTGGTTTAATGATCCTATTAATGAGTATTTCTTTAGTTTCTTTTTCTCAAAATCCCTTTATTGAAAATAAAGGACAGTTTCCAAAACAAGTTAAAGCAAAAGTAAACCTACATTCAGGATCTTTATTTATTGAAGAAAATAAACTTACTTATGCTTTTTTTGATGGGAAACAATTGGCAGAAATCCATGATTTAACTAGAAAAGAAAATACGGTTGACGCGCACTCCTATACTGTTGAGTTTCTAAATGCAAATAAAAATGTATCGTCAGAGCTGCTTAACGAAAGCAAGTATTTTGAAAACTATTATTTGGGAGAAAAAAAATATTGGGCTAGCAATGTAAAATCATATCAAAACACTAAAATAACAAATATATACTGGGGCATTAATTTAAATTTTTACACTAAAGACGATAAATTAAAATATGATTTTATAGTAGCAAAAAATACTAATCCTAATCAGATTAAATTACGCTATTCAGGTTTTGCTAACATCAGATTAGAATATGGCAATATCTATATCACCACCTCAGTAAATACTACAACTGAATACAGTCCCTATGCCTATCAAGTAATAAATGGAAATGAGGTTGAAGTTTTGTGTAAATACAAATTAAAAGGCGATGTATTAAGTTTTGATTTTCCAGAAGGATACAATCAAAATTATGAATTAATTATTGATCCTATTTTAGAATTTTCTACTTATTCAGGCAGCACAACAGACAATTTTGGATACACAGCAACTTATGATAATTTTGGTTTTTTGTATGCTGGTAGTACTTCTTTTGGCGCCGGTTATCCAACCACAATTGGAGCTTATCAAATTAATTATGCTAATAGTGCAGGAGGGACTGATATAGCAATTACAAAATATGATACCACTGGAACACAAAGAATTTATTCCACATATTTAGGGGGGAGTTTAGATGAACTGCCACATTCCATGATTGTAAATTCAGCCAATGAATTATTTATTTACGGAACAACCGCCTCTGCTGATTTCCCAACCACTTCATCAGCTTTTCAAACAAATTTTAATGGAGGAACAGGTTTTTCTCCATCAGGGATTGGGGTTTCTTTCCCAAATGGATCAGATATATTTGTAAGTAGATTAAGTGCCAATGGAGGCAATTTATTAGCATCTACATTTATTGGAGGCACAGGAAATGATGGTTTAAATACAGCTCCTCAACTTAAATATAATTATGCAGATGAGGTAAGGGGGGAGATAGATATTGATAAAAACAACAATATTTATATTGCAACTTGCACAAAATCTACTGACTTCCCAACAACTTCATCTTTCCAAAATTTGAGTAATGGAGGGCAAGAAGGCTGTGTTATAAAAATGGACAATCAACTTACTTCAATTATTTGGAGTACTTATCTTGGTGGTTCAAATGATGACGCAATTTATTCATTAGCACTTGATGATAATGATGATATATATGTAACTGGAGGCACAAATTCTGCTGATTTTCCAACCACAATTTCTGCTTATTTAACCTCTTACCAGGACTCTATAAAGGCAGACGCCTTTATCACTAAAATTGCTTCAAATGGGAATCAAATTTTAACATCTTCTTATTACGGAACTGCTGAGTATGATCAATCTTATTTTGTAGAAATTGGGCGTTCAAATGCTGTTTATTTATTCGGCCAAACTAAAACTTCAGGAACAAATTTAGTGCAAAATGCTACTTATTTTCAAAGTGGTGCCAGTCAGTTTATAGCTGTTTTCTCTGAGGATTTAAGCAATGTATTGCGATCAACAGTAGTTGGTACAGGTAAGGGGACTCCTGATATTTCTCCAACAGCTTTTTTAGTAGATGTCTGTGATAAAATTTATATTTCAGGATGGGGATCTAATCTTGGCGGACCACTTTCAACCTTAAACTTACCTATAAGTCCTAATGCTTATCAGCAAACTACTGATGGAAATGATTTTTATTTAATGGTTTTAGATGACGCTTTAAGCGCCATGATTTATGCAACTTATTTTGGAGGAAGCCAAAGTAATGAGCATGTAGATGGAGGGACAAGTAGATTTGACAAAAAAGGAATTATTTACCAGTCAGTTTGTGCGGGCTGCGGGGGTAATTCTGACTTCCCAATTGAGCCAAATCCAGGAGCAGTTTCTGCTACAAATAATAGCTCAAATTGTAATAATGGAGTGTTTAAATTTAATTTTGGTTTTCCAATGGTTGTGGCTGATTTCAATGCGCCTTGGGTGGGTTGTGATACAACCATTTCTTTTCAGAATTTAACTATTTCAAGTTCAATAGTAACCTATATCTGGGATTTTGGAGATGGAACTTCTTCAAATGATGCAAATCCAACACATAATTTCAGTCAAAATGGGCTGTATAGTATTACACTTATCGCCACTGATAATAATGCGTGCAATGTAGTTGATACCATTATAAAACAAATTTATATCTTATCCAATTCCTCTGATACAATTCAGAGTATTATTAAATGTCCTGATGAGCAAATTCAGATTGGGTTATTACCTGTAAATGATCCGACAATTACATATTTTTGGTTCCCCTCCACCAATTTAAGCAGTTCGAATGTTTCCAATCCTTTTTGTGATATAAATTCAAATCAACAATATCAACTACTTGTTTCAAATGGCAGTTGTACGGATACACTTTTTCAAAATGTTTTAGTAACTGATTTGGTGCTGGATGCTGGCCCCGACACCTCTTATTGCAATATTCCGATTTTGTTGAGCGCTACATTTTCCAGTAATGTTACTTCTGTTCACTGGTCCTTCAATGCTAATTTTACAGATACATTAAGCAGTTCAAGCGATTTAACAATCGCAAGTGTTGCTGTATTTTATGTAAAGGTATCTGACGGCAATTGCGTCCAAATTGATAGTGTTGAGATTTTAGCAGAGAGCATTAATATTGAGGTATTTGCAAATGATGTTTGTAGAGGCGATTCAACTTTTGTTGGAGTGACAAATTTAAGTCCTATTTCACCAATTATTTCTTACAGTTGGAATGTAAATAATCTTGATATGGCTGCATTTATTGATTTCCCAGCTTCATCAACTTGGTATATGGTTGAGGTAATTAATAGTGAGGGCTGCATAATTAAAGATTCTGTATTTGTAAATGTCTATGATTATCCGAGTATTGATTCTGCTTGGGCATCAGATTTTATTGTTTTTAAAGGAGAAGAAATCACACTAAATGTTGCTACCACGGATAATATTAATTGGTTGGATTTTTCCAACTCAAATCACGTACAAAATTTAGTTCCTGACACAACAAAATGCTATCATTTTGAAGTTTTCAATTCTTTTAATTGTGTAATAAAAGATTCTATTTGTATTGAGGTAAAGGATGTTTTTTGTGATGATCAAAACCTCAAGATTCCAACTGCATTTTCTCCAAATGATGATGGCATTAACGACACTTATTTTATTCAAGATACAGTCGGAATCGTCACAAATTTCAAATTAGAAATATTTAATAGACTAGGACAAAAAGTATTTGCTTCAGCTGATATTTCCAAAGAGTGGGATGGAACCTTTAGAGAGGAAAAGATCAGTCCTCAAGTTTTTGATTTTTATCTTGAGTTAGAATGTATAGGGCAAAAAAAACTATTTCATAAAGGAAATATTACACTAATAAGATGATAAGGATTTGCATCATAGCACTATTTTTGTTCTCAGAATTTATACAGGCACAAGACGTTCATTATTCACAATTTGACAAAACAAAATCATTAATAAATCCCTCTTTAATTGCTAATCAAAATGAGGATTACGAGCTCCAGCTGCAAAGAAGGTCGCAATGGTCTAGCGTAACAGTACCATTTAATACATTTTCTCTTTCTTTTAATGCCAAGGAGGTTTATAAGACATTTTCGGTAGGCGCAACTATTTTAAATGATGTAGCGGGCGATTCTCATTTCTCGACAGATGGACTGGGAATATCTCTAGTTAATTCATTTAGTACACAAGAGAATTCTTTAGCTATTGGATTACAAACTGCGCTTTATCAAAGAAGAGTTGATTATGAAGATCTAGTTTTTATAGCAAATGAAAACTTCCAAAACACAAAATTTTCCTTTTTTGATATTGGATTAGGAATTTCAAATTACAAAATAGTAGACCGTAATTCTGCTTTTTTAGTAGGGATATCATCTTTCCACCTAAACAAGCCCAAACAATCATTAGTCTCAAATGATCAAGTAGTTTTAAGTCCAAAATATGTTTTACACTCGACTTACTTTACTAAAGTAAGCCCCAAAATTGATATTTCTCCAACTTTTTATGCCTCCTCCCAAAATCAGGATAAGGAATTTATAATTGGTAGCGGGATAAGCTATAAATTAAATGATGACGTTAATTTGAAGTCAGGGATTTATACTAGAATAGGAGATGCTTTTTTTGTAACTTTAGGCATGCAAAAAGCAAATCTAGAAGCAATAATTTCCTATGATATAAATACCTCCTCTTTAGCTAATGCATCAAATTCCATGGGGGGTTTTGAATTTTCGATAAGTTATGGTTGGAGTATTGTTAAAGAAACAAAAGAAGTGAAACAGAAAATCTGTCCAAAATATTTGTAATGAAAAATACAATCATCCTACTCCTGCTTCCTTTCTTTGTTTTATCTCAAGAGGTTTTGATAAAGCAATTACCAGATAATATAAATACAAATTCTGCAGAGTTAAATTTTGTTCAGATAAATGATTCCACTGCCTATTTTACAGTTGTTACGGAAAAAGAGGGGAAGCTAGAATCTAATATTTACACTACTACTTTTACAAATGAAGAATGGGGGAAAAAGAAATATGCAGAGTATAACTCAGATCTTTTTAATACGGCTAACATATTTTTCTTAGAAGGGGGAAGAACTTTTTTAACCGCATGTAATAATGAAATGCTAGATTGTAAAATAGTTTATCTAGAGCGGCATACAAAACAAGGTTTTTCTGATATTCCAGTTCTTTCCTCTGATAAATCCTTGAGCACGCAAGCATTTGTTAGTCAACACAATTCTCAGAGAGTGCTCTATTTTGTTTCTGATAGAAAAGGCGGTTTTGGAGGGCTAGATATTTGGCTTTCCATTATAGATATCAATGGTAATTTTGGGATTCCTATAAATGCAGGGGATAAGATAAATTCTCCTGCTGATGAAATAACTCCGTTTTATAATAAGTTTGACGGATTGATGTACTTTGCATCCAATAAAAAAGAAGGTATTGGGGGCTTTGATATTTATAGCGCAGAAGGAAGTTTAAATCTTTGGAAAGAACCTAAAAATGTACAAGAGTTAAATACCAATCAAGATGATCTGTACCCAACTTTCTATGATGAAAATAATGGTTATTTAACATCAAATAGAAATGGAGCAAAATTTGAAAGTACAGAATATTGCTGTAATGATATTTTTTCTTTTCAATATCAAAAAACTTCTTTAGATACGATTACAACATCATTGGAAATTCATGATTACTTCCCCTTAAATCTTTATTTTCATAATGACGAGCCAGATTCTCGAACAATGAATATTACAACCAATAAAAACTATAAAGAAGCATATATTTTCTATTTTATGATGAAAGCGGATTACGAAAAACAAAATACAGCCCTCAACAACTTTTTTGAGGATATTTTACAACAAAATTTTAACACCTTAAATAAGGTCCTAGATATGTTGTTGTTTGATTTGTCAAATGGAAATAATATGGAACTTCAAATAAGAGGATATGCAAGTCCATTGCACAATGCTCAATACAATCAAAACCTGTCACAAAGAAGAATTTCAAGTGTTATTAATTATCTAACACAATTTAAAAATGGGGCTTTTCAAGAATATATTTCATCTCGAAAATTAACAATAACTGAGTTGCCATTTGGAGAAAGTAATGCATCTGAAAAAGTTAGTGATAATGCGAATGACAAAAAAAACTCGGTGTATAGTATTGAGGCTATGTTAGAGCGAAAGATTGAAATTGTGGATGTAATTTTAAAAGAATAAGATGCCGGCTGCTTCTATAAAAAACCCAACTAAGAAGCCGGTGTAAATCTGTGCATGATTATGTGCCTTTTCATTAATTCTAGCAACACCTAAAACGCCCGCAAGTAATACAAAAAGTATAATTATTTGCAGTAAGCCTCCAAATAAAATATTTAAGCTAAATAAGACTCCTACAGCTCCACCAATTCCCAACATATGAAGACTTATTTTCCAGTATTTTGAAATAACCGCTGCAATAATAATTATAATAATTGCACCGGTAAGTTCAGATTTTAATACAGGTGAGAAAACAAGAATATCTCTAAGTTTGTAATATCCATAACACATCCAAATTGCAGTAATAAAAAGCGGTACAGATCGTTCTTTGTAATTACTCATTTCTAGAGAAGTAACTTGTTTTTTCTTAATCAAAAATAAGATACTCATTAATGGAAGGATAATGGTGCTGAAAGCCAAAATCAGATAAATAAAATTTAAATAATTTGTGATTGCAAATCCAATATTTGGCACAAATTTTAAACTTAAATAAAGCGCTATCATGGGCATAAAAATTGGGTGCAGGATTACAGATATGGTTTTAGATAATCGCATTATAATTCTCGTCTTAATCTTGCCGTTTCTATGCCTAATTGCTCTCTATACTTGGTAACTGTTCTTCTAGCGATATGGTATTCATCTTTTCCTAATAATTCAGAAAGCCTTTCGTCTGTAAAGGGCTGTAATTTATTTTCAGTTAGGATAATTTCTTTTAATTGGCTCTTAATTTCATTTGTGGAAATAAGTTCTCCATTATCTTTTCGAAATGCATCAGAAAATAATTCCTTAACTTTAAAAGTCCCAAAATGAGCTTCAATAAACTTAGAATTACTTACTCTTGAAATGGTGGAAATATCCATATTAACGATATCTGCAATATCAGCAAGTTTCATTGGCTTTAAATCACTGTCGTCCCCACTGATTAAAAAATCTTGTTGGAATTGCATAATTGCCTCCATTACCCGCTTTAAGGTAACTTCACGTTTTTCCATGGATTCTTTAAACCATTTTGCCCTTTCTACTTTTTGGATTAAGAATTCTTTTGTTTCTCTATCCTTGGTTTCTAATAATAAATCGGAATAGTATTTACTTACTTTAATTGTTTTTGTATTGCCGTTATTAAGCTGTAATTGAAGTTGATTATTGGTTATTATAATTGTAAAATCAGGATAAATATATTCCGCAGGTGCAGTATTTTTTGAAAACCCAGTTGCCGGAAATGGATTTAATTTTTCAATTAAATGATAAATAGCTTTTAGCTCTTTTTCAGAAAGGGAAAGATCTTTTAAAATCCGCTCAAAATTCTTATTGCTAAATGGGGTATAATACTCTGAAATTATTTGAAAAGCAACTTTTTGAGATGGGTGTAATTTTCGTAATTGAATTAAAAGACAGTCTTGTAAATTTTCTGCTCCAACTCCAATAGGCTCTAAATCTTTTAGAATTTTTAAGGCTAATTGCAGGTCGTTTTCAGAAAAATCCATATTATTATTTGTTAAAAGATCACTACTAATAGAATACAAATCTCTGCTTAAAAAACCGTTATCATCAAGGCTATTAATAAGATATTTAACCAAAAACAAAATACCTTCTTCTAAACTTAAATCAATAATTTGTTTTCTAAGATGATCCTCCAAACTTTCAGTTTTATCTTCAATTTGGAAGTCTTCAAAATTTGGCTTAGGTGTAGAGCTGTAGTAGGGATTTTGATTTTCTTCTTCTTGCTCATCTTCATCAAGAGCAGGGTTTTCCTCAAGCTCTTGTTCTATTCTTTTTTCTAAGGTTACAATTGGTATTTGCAAAAGTCCTAAAAACTGTATTTGTTGAGGGCTTAGGCTTTGATATTGTTTCTGCTCTAACCTTTGCTTGTTCATTAAAATGCAGCATTTTGAGGTGTTCTTGGAAAGGGGATTACATCACGGATATTTTTCATGCCTGTTACAAACATTATTAGTCTTTCAAATCCTAGGCCAAATCCAGCATGCTTACAAGTTCCAAATTTCCTTGTTTCTAAATACCACCACAACTCCTCTTTACAGATATCCATCTCTTTCATTCGAGCCTCTAATTTGTCCAGTCTTTCCTCTCTTTGCGAGCCTCCTATAATTTCACCAATAGTGGGAAAAAGAATATCCATTGCTCTTACAGTTTCGTTATCATCATTCATTCGCATGTAGAAGGCTTTGATACCTTTAGGGTAATCTGTAATGATTACGGGTTTTTTGAATTTTTTCTCTACTAAATATCTTTCGTGTTCTGATTGTAAATCAGCACCAAAACCAGTGATTAAATATTTGAATTTTTTCTTTTTATTAGGTGTTGAATTTTGTAAAATATCAATTGCCTCTCGATATGTTAAGCGCATAAAATCATTTTCCAAAACAAACTGAAGTCTTTCAAGAAGCCCCATTTCTGAGCGGTCTTCTTGCTTGAGTACGCTTTCCTCCTCAGCCATTCTTTTGTCTAGGAATTTCAAATCCTCAATGTTGTTATCAATACAATATTGAATGGAATATTTTAGAAACTCTTCAGCTAAATCCATATTTGTTTCTAAATTACCAAAAGCCACTTCAGGTTCAATCATCCAAAATTCTGATAAATGTCTTGAAGTATTTGAATTTTCAGCTCTAAAAGTTGGGCCAAAAGTGTAAACCTTGCCAAGAGCTAATGCTCCTAATTCCGCCTCTAATTGTCCTGAAACAGTAAGGTGGGTTTTACTTCCAAAGAAGTCACTTGAAAAATCAATATGTCCATCATTAGTTTTTGGCAAATTTGCTAAATCAAGATTAGTTACTTGAAACATTTCTCCAGCCCCCTCAGCATCAGCACTTGTAATAATTGGAGTGTGTAAATTAAAGAATCCTTTATCGTTAAAGAATTTATGAATTGCAAAAGTAAGGGCGTGTCGCAATCTAAAAACTGCTGAAAAAGTACTTGTTCTAAATCGCAGATGTGCTTTTTCTCTTAAGAATTCTAAGGAATGTTTTTTGGGCTGTAATGGGTATTCATCTGGATCAGCAAGTCCTAAAATTTCTATTGTAGTAGCTAAAATCTCTGCAGCTTGTTCGCTCCCTTTTGAGGAAACTAATTGCCCCTCTACACGAATACAAGCTCCGGTTGTGATTTGTTTTAATAATTCTTCAGAAAAAGCCGCTCCCTCAGCAACTACTTGAATATTATTGATAGTGGATCCATCATTTAGTGCAATAAAAGAGACATTTTTACTTCCTCTTTTAGTTCTTACCCATCCGTTTATGGTTATATGTCGTTGCTCCAATTCTGTACTAAGCAGGTCTTTAATTGTCATTATTAATTAATTGGTTACCGATTAGGGCAAAGATATATAAAGTTGCTAATTGGCGTAATTACAAAGTAAAAGTAATTGTGATTCGGACTTAGCCAACTTGAGATACTAGCTTGTTTGCCAATACTTCATGTACGGTTGCTATAATTGCATTCACATCATATTTACAATCATGATGCAGTTCTTCCTGACTACCATGATGGATAAATTCATCAGGAATACCCAGTCTTTTTACAGCTGTTTGATAATTATTATTTGCCATAAATTCTAGTATTGCAGAACCGAATCCCCCTTGTAAGCATCCATCTTCTATAGTAATAATAGTATTAAATTTTTTGAATATTGTGTGGAGTAATTTTTCATCAAGAGGCTTAACAAATCGCATATCGTAATGGGCAATATTTAAGCCTTCTTTTTCAAAAGTTTCTTGTGCACTTAATACAAAATTACCAGGATGCCCAAATGATAAAATAGCAATTTCTTCTCCATCTTTTATTTTTCTACCCACTCCAATTTCAAGTTCTTCAAAAGGAGTTTTCCAATCTAACATAACTCCATTTCCTCTAGGGTATCTTATTGAAAAAGGACCCTGGTTTGGAAGTTGTGCAGTATACATTAAGTTGCGTAACTCTTGCTCGTTCATTGGAGAAGAAACAATCATATTTGGGATGCACCTAAAAAACGCAATATCAAAAGCCCCATGATGGGTGGCCCCATCAGCCCCCACAAGCCCTCCTCTATCAAGACAAAACACAACATTTAAGTTTTGAAGAGCGACATCATGTATTACTTGGTCATAGGCTCTCTGCATAAAAGAAGAATAGATATTGCAAAATGGCAATTTGCCTTGTGTTGCCATTCCAGCAGAGAAGGTTACGGCATGCTGCTCGGCAATACCAACATCATAGGTTCTATTAGGCATTTCGGCCATCATTTTATTTAAGGAGCTTCCGGTTAACATTGCTGGAGTTACACCCACTATATTTTCATTTTCTTTAGCAAGTTCAATAATTGTTTCTCCAAACACATCTTGGTATTTTGGGGGTGTTTTTTTGGTTTTATTCTTTATAATTTCTCCAGTTTCTTTATCAAAAATACCAGGAGCGTGCCAAGTAGTAGAATCTCCCTTTTCAGCTGGTATAAACCCCTTCCCCTTTACAGTTAGGCAGTGCAATATTTTAGGTCCGGGAATATTTTTCAAATCGTTTAGTATCTCCGCTACATGTTTTGCATCATGCCCATCAATTGGGCCAAAATATCTAAAATTTAATGATTCAAAATAATTACTTTCTCCAAGTAAAGTTGTCTTCACGGCTCCCTCAACTTTTTTGGCTATTTTCTGGGCGTTAGGGCCAAACTGACTAATTTTACCTAGCACTTTCCAAATTTTATTTCTTGCTCTATTATACGTTTTTGAAGTAGAAATATCGGCTAAATATTCTTTTAATGCTCCAACAGCTGGATCAATTGACATGCAATTATCATTTAAGATAACAAGTAAATTAGTATTTTCTACTCCCGCATGATTTAACCCTTCAAAAGCTATTCCTGCTGTCATTGACCCATCTCCTATTACAGCAATATGTTGTTTTGTGTTATCTCCATTACTTTTTGACGCAATTGCCATTCCTAGCGCTGCAGAAATAGAAGTGGAGGCATGTCCTACTCCAAAAGTATCGTAAACACTCTCACTTCTTTTTGGGAAACCGCTTAATCCTCCTTTAATTCTATTGCTTGAGAACTGTTCTTTTCTGCCAGTTAAGATCTTGTGCCCATAAGCCTGATGTCCAACATCCCAAACTAATTGATCGTTAGGGGTGTTAAAAACATAATGCAAAGCAACGGTTAGCTCAACAACACCAAGACTTGCTCCAAAATGCCCCCCCTTTTCGGATACAATATCAATTATATATTGTCTTAGCTCTGAGCAAACCTGTTCTAATTGACTTAGATTCAATTTTCTTAAGTCCGCAGGGCTGTTAATTTGGCTTAATAATTCGCCTTGAGGGTATTTTTCACTAATATTCATAAAGCGCACAAAGATACAAAATCGTTACTAGTGCAAAATTAATACTATTCGTTAACAAACTAGCGTTAATAATTGAATACTTTTATGCGTGTGGTTAATGAAATTTTTTATCAATTTTAGTTTGTGAAAAAAGTTTTGATTTTGATTTTTAGTTTTAATGTTTTTTTAGCATATGCTGGGGATACGTTACGATATGATTCTGTTGATACCTTACTGATTGTTAATGAAGAAATTCAGGTTGAAAAAATCAATTCTCCTGTAAATATTTATAAAGAACGATTAAGAATCCTAGATGCTAATTCACCAATGGATTTGGCTTACGATGAAAAAGTTCAAGTGTTTATCGATAGTTATTTGGGCAGAAATAAGTCGTTAATTTCTAGAATGCAAGGGCTGAAAGAATTGTATTTCCCCTTGTTTGAACAACAATTAGACAAGTATAACTTGCCTTTAGAGCTTAAATATTTGGCAATTGTAGAATCTGCATTAAATCCTAGAGCCAAATCACGTTCTGGAGCTACTGGTTTGTGGCAATTTATGTATTTAACAGGCAAAGAATTCGATTTAGAAGTTACCTCTTATATGGATGAAAGACAAGACCCCTTAAAATCTACTCAAGCTGCTTGCAAATATTTTTTAGAGCTACATGCTATGTTTGGGGATTGGAATTTGGTATTAGCCGCTTATAATGGAGGCCCAGGATATTTACAAAGAAAAATCAATTCTGTAGGCTCTAATGATTTTTGGGAGCTATACCCTCACCTAAGAGAAGAAACAAGAAATTATGTCCCTTCTTTTATAGCCTTAAATTATGCCATGAACTATGCTAAGGAGCATGATATATCAACAAAACCTATTGATATAAATTTTACTAAAACAGATACAATTACAATAAAAAAACAAGTAGATATAAGCACGCTTTCCCAAATGCTATCTCTTAATAAGGAAACTATAAGCTATCTTAATCCATGTTTTAAAGTAGATATTTTTCCGATAAATGCTATTTTAGTTTTGCCAACTTTTGCTATAAACGATTTTTTGAATAATGAGCAGGTTAATTATGCTTTTATTGATTCAGTAGATGCTAAAAAACTCTTAATTGATGAAGAACAAGTTGTCTATATTGTTAAAAAAGGAGATTATTTAGGAAGAATTGCTAAAGAATACGGAGTTAAATTATTTGAGCTGAGAGAATGGAATAAGCTTGAAAATACAGATTTATCTGTTGGAGATAAATTAATTATTTATGTTAAAAAGAACCCAGAAATTTCTAAACAAGAGGAAAAAACTGTAATAAATGAGTATATCGTTCAGCCGGGCGATACTCTATGGGGGATCGCTCAAAAGCATGAAGGAATAAGTGTTTGGGAAATAAAATCACTTAATAATTTGGAAAGCGATACGCTTAAACCAGGAACTAAAATTATTTTACCTACAACTTAATGAGATTTTTTTTTCTCGCTTTTTTAGTTTTTATTGGCTGTACTGAAGAAAGCAAAACATTACCCCATTCTACAGGAGAAAATTCAGAAGTTATTTTTGTAGTAGATGATGCATTATGGGAAAATTCAGTTGATAGCTTGGCGAAGAATACATTTGGGGCAACAATTGAAGGTATCAGTCAAGCAGAATCGTTGTTTAGAATTGTTCAAATAAGCCATAGTGAATTCAAATCCATACTAAAAACACATACAAATATTGTAATAGTCTCAGAAGGAGTTAAAAAATCCAGTCAAAAAGATAAATGGGCAACCGGTCAATTTGTTGCTCAATTAATTTGGGAGAATAATCCTCAAAAATTACTAAAAGAACTTATAGAGCTAAGAACAATTTTTGTTGTAAAAGAAGTAAAATCAATAAAAAATTCTTTTGAGAAATCATCTCAAAAAAATATTGAAAAAACACTTTTAAGTAATTTTGGAATTGAGTGTATTGTCCCAAAAGAATATCAGATAATTAAAAACGATAGCACTTTGTTTTGGGCGAATTACGACCCTCCTAAATCAGATGAAATAAAAAATATTTTTACATTTTCATTTGTCCCAAAAACCGCAAATTTACAAGCTGAAGTGCTCTATAAAACAGATAGTATTTTTGCAAAATATCTTGTAGGAGCAAAAGAAGGAAGCTATGCACGAATAGAACCAGCATACCCCCCTTATTATGTTGAAAATACTTATAGAGGACTTTGGAAACTAGAGCATGGGTTTATGGGGGGGCCGCTGCTTATTAAAACCTACTTTGTAAAAAATAAAATAGTTGTAAATGTAGGAATTGTATTTGCGCCTCAGAGCCGTAAAAGAAAGTTCATAAAAGAGTTTGAAGCTATTTTATAACTAACTTCTCTCTTTTTATAATGCCATTACTCTCTAGCTCTACAATGTAACATCCTTTTGCCAGACTAGAAACGCTAATTGTTTTTGATGTTGTCTCAATAACCTTCTGGCCTGTGAGGGTAAAAATACTAACATTAATACTGCTGGTATTGGAGCTGATAGTTATTTTATCATTTGCTGGATTAGGATAAATAATATAGTCTAGCTTTTGTACTTCATTAGTACTTACACTAGATAAAGTATTCAATGGGCTTTCCCAAATTCCTCTCCCATATGTTGCCGCACTAATAGTTCCCTCATCATAATGAATTTCTAATTCTTTTACAATAACATTAGGCAAACCGTCATTAAAAGGAATCCATTCCGTCATTGTATTATTTTTGTAATAAACCCCAACATCAGTTCCTATATACAAATCATCATTAGCCCCACCTTGATAAACAATGCAATTTACTGGCAATTCAGGAAGATTGCTGCCAGAGATATTTGTCCAACTACTACCCGCATTATTGGTTTCGTAAACTTTATGAATGTTGTTGTAATCAGAGAAAGTAACCCAAGCTCTATCGGGATTATTTGTAGCAACCGCAATATCAGTCATGTTATAATTTGCAAGACCTGGCTTTATGTAAGTCCAACTTAGCCCAGCATCTTTAGTTACTTTAATTTTACTGTAAGAAGCGGCATAAATATAATTTTCATCAGAAGGGGCTAAGGCTATTGACTGAATCTCTGCTCCGCCAGTTACACCATATGAAATAGAATCCCAAATCATACCACCAGTTGTAGAGCGATATACTTCATTATATCCAACTACAATTAAATTGTTATTTACTGCATGCATTTCATAAGGAGTATTCCAAGGTCCTTCATAACTTACAGGTTTTATATTATCCCAATTATAGCCTCCGTTATAGGACTTGCTCAAACCTCCATATTGTGATTCAGAGTATATAATTTCTTCATCATAGTGATCTATGGCACATTCCATTCCATCTGATCCCCGAATAGCATCCCATGTTGCGTTTGTTAGCATTTCCGTACCATTATCTTGGGCCCCAGCAACTAATCTATTTGGATTAGATTTCGATAAACCTAAATTATAGAATTGAGCAATTTCTAAGCCATCAGAAATATCTATCCATTTATTGAGACTCTGCATATATTTATAAAATCCCCCATCATTTCCAGCATAAGCAACATGAGTATGAGGGTTGAATTCAAAAGCGTGTTGATCTACATGCATGTATGAATAGTTAGATCCACTACCGCTGCTAGCATCAATATCCCAATTAATACCACCATCATCTGATCGCCAAATATTAATTCCCCCTACATACACTATGTTCTCATTATCTGTTGCTACCCCTAGACTTAAATCGTACCATGACTGACCGCCAGTACCCGCCCCGTCAGTTTCCCAACATAAAATGTTAGGCGTACTAGACTGTATCACCCAAGTATCTCCAGCATCAGAAGACTTATATAGACCATGAAAACTATAATCAGAAGCAGAATAAACCGCATAAATTACTTCAGGATTAGCGGGCGTTACAGCAATTAAAGGACGGTATCTACTGCCGATCATTCCATTGTTAATGTTGCTCCAGTTTGCTCCCCCATCGCTAGATCTATAAATACTCGAACTACCATTAGATTGTTTGGCTGCATAAATAACATTAGAATTATCAGGCTTAAACTCAAGATCTCTCCATCTACCAGCAGGTGCTACTATTTGCCAAGAATTACCTGCATCAGCAGAAATCATAATATTGGAATTAGTAGCAGCAATTAAACTATCTGTATAGTTTGGATTAATGAGTACTTTATTTACTGTTTTTGCTTGATCAACCGTATAGCTTAATCCTGTAGTATTCCAAGTGCTACCGCCATCAATAGATTTTAAAATCCCAATACTATAGGTGTCAGAAGCGTAAGCATCTCCAGTTACAATGTACATTATCTGACTGTTGTTAGGATCGATAGCAATATGAGAAACTCCTATTACTGGCAAATCATCTGTATTTGTTGTCCAATTACTACCTCCATCAGTTGATTTCCAAAGTCCGCCAGCAGGAGATCCTACCCAGATAATATCTGGGTCAATAGGATCGAATGCAATACAGTTTACCCTCCCATTTCCTCTTCTTTTGCCGCTTGAGATGCTAATAGGGGTATTAATGGGTCCCAAAGACACCCAATTAGCAGCTGAAGATTGTTTGGCAGTGCTGTATTTTTCTTTCTCTTTTAGCCATTCAATATACAGTGCATTTGGATTAAAAGAGCCGTTATTTGAAACTCTTTCAGTAACAAAATCCATTGCTCGAGCATAAGGCTTGTAGCCATTTCCTTTAGTGTAAGGGTGTATTGCTCGGTAATTTTCAAAAGCTTCAAATTTATCAGCTGTTGTAGGATTACTGTTTGTTTTAAGTAAATTTTCTTCCCAAATTTGTGCTGAAAGCGATAAGGAAGCAAATGTGGTTGCTAGTATTATATGGAGTTTTTTCATAGGTGCAAATATAGTAATTAGTTTTCGCATGATTTTACCTTTTAGATATGCAATGTTTAAAAAGTAGTATGTAGAGCAATAACAAAATTTCGCCCACTTGCACTTAAGCCAGAAGCAAAGGTTTTATAGTGGGCATCAAGAATGTTTTTGACTGCAAAAGTAAAGCTAATAGTGTTATCAATTTTATTGGTATAGGCTAAATTCAAGGTATACCAACTTGGATTGCCATCACTTGTAGCCTCAACTAAATTATCCACTCCGGCCTGATCATAATTTTCAGCTAATTTCCATCCATTGTAATGGGTGTAAAAATCAAATTTATGCTGTTTTAATTGATAGCTAAAAGAAATTTTAGCATTAAATGGGGGAATATGTGCTAGGGGCTTATTGTCATTGGTCTCCCCTTTTAAATAATTGCAATTAGCAGCTATTAAAAAATTATTACTAGGGGCAAAATCAGCTGATAAACTTGCCCCATTTATAGTGGCGCTCTCAATATTCTTATTCATTTGAATTCGCATCATTTGCCCATCATAAAGCATGCTATCAGCCCCATTAAGAGTTCCATATTCTCTATTTATAGCATTTGAAATCTGGGTATTGAATAGTTGCATTTGTATTTTTAAAGGACTAAGCAAATAATTAACAGAAAGTTCAAAATTATTAGCGTATTCAGGCTCAAGATTTGCATTTGGCACTACTACAGTTATATCATCTTTCGAAAAGATTTTACCAATATCATCAATATTTGGGTTTCTGAATCCTCCATAATAAGCAGCATTAATGGTTGTATTTCTTATAGGATTAAATGAAATCAATGCCGATTTAATAAAAGAAGTGTTGTTGTTTTCTATATCTTCAAAACTAAAAGTAGGGTTATTATATTTTGCTCGCAACTCACTGCTATTCCATCTTCCACCAAGCAACAAATCTAATTTTTTATTTAGAGGAAAATTAACTTGACTGTAAGCAAAAAAGTCTTCAATAGCACTTCCATCTTCTGGGTATCTTGTAGTGTTGTAAAAAGTGGAGTTGTTATTGCTCAGATTTGCAGTTGAAAATACTTGTTGATTTCTTGTTCCTATTCCGTAAGCTAATTTTATCTTCTGAATTTGTTTATTGAAATCCATATTAAAATCATAGATTTTTACAGTTTCATTCCTATTGTTTAAGAGCTCTTCTCCAATTTTTTGGGTGTGTCGTGATTCATTTATGTTTTGAAAGGCTAGTGTAGTTTTTATATTATCGAAAGCAATGGTTTTATGTTCAGCAGTATAATTGATGCTTTGCAAAAATCTGATTTGAGGTCCGTAATACCAATGTTTGTATTCAGGGATGCCTTCTTTTAAGTCGTTCATTTGATCAAAACGATAAATGTTTGATGATTTAGAGTATTGCGTATTTATTAGGAAACTATTTTTTTTATTGATTCTGTAGTTGCTCTTATGTAAAAAATCAGCCTGTGTATAGTTGGTATAAAGTTGTTCATTTTGATTTGTAGCCTCTTTTCCCCAATTTTCATAGCCATGATTCCTGTTGTTACCCATTTTTAAATAAGCTGCTGACTTCAAAGAAAAAGCTGTTATGTTAGAGATTTTATTTGAGTAATAATTAGCTTGAAAGCTGGTGATGACAGCATTGCTACTGCTTTCAAATTGTTGATTAAAACGAATGCTATTTTTAGGCGTAGGCTTTTGAGTATTAAAAATCAAGGCACCACCCATAGCACCATTTCCATACCCAACTGATGCCGGACCAGAAAGTAGACTAATCGACTGAATAAAAAAAGGATTTATTGTTGCTGAATTTTGTAAATGTCCGCTTCTATAAATAGCATTATTTAGCGGAATATCATCTACAATTAAAAGTAGCCGATTAGCTTCCATTCCCCTGTAGTTTGGACTGCCTCCCCCAACTTGACTTTCTTGAACCACTACTGATGATTCGCTTGATAGTAAATCCGCTATTGATGTTTCAAGTTCATTAATTCCCATAGGAGTTATTGTGAATATTGGGTATTTTTCAGATATAGGTATTTTAATTACTTCACTTAGAATTACTTCAGGGAGAATGTTTGTTTTTTGGGACATATAAATAATCTTACCGATATTTTTTTTGATAATTTTTTTAGTATTGTAAGAGATATGAGAGATTTCAACAATATCATCATCATTAAATGGGCTAATATCTATAACTCCTTTTTCGTCACTTACTGCTCCTGAGTTTTTAAAACTTAAATTAGCGTTTTCAATAGGAGTGTTTAGTAAACTATCTTTAATTATTACTATTTGCCCTAATAAGTCATTAGTATAAATTCCAATTAGTAGTAAAAGCACTTTTCTCATTGCCTTAATGTTTCAATTATTAAATGTGATGTAATACTATCAAGATTGTAGTGATGTAACTTGTAGTAGTATAGTAGATCTTTTAAGAGCTCTGATTTTTGCTCTTGAGGTATTATCACTGCATTGTTGTTTAGCAGATTTTTTAAATAACTTGTTTTTTCTTGATCAAGGCACATTTTAGGGGAATTTATTTTGTTACAAAACTCACCACTCTCAAGGTTAAAAAAAAGATTATTTATTTCAGCTGAAGATGGATAAAATCCAAGAAATTGGGATAAATTAAGTAAATATTTTAGAGCAAAATTAGGATCAGTTTTTTCACAATTGTAAAGCTTACTAGTGGTGTCCCAAATAAAATTAAAAAGCAGGTTATTTTGCTCATTTTCTTGCAAGACTTTTGAGCTTACTTCTGCAACAAAAAAGCTAATGAAGCTTTTGTGTATTTTATTTGTTTTGATTTCAAAATTAGCCCCAACAGTTATATCTCCTAAGTATTGTAATGATTGTTTAGTATTAAAACTAGCATTAATATTTAAAAGCTTAAGAGGCTCGAAATAGCTTAGTTTCTTTTTTGAATTTTTTGAACGAACCCCTTTTACAATAAATGTTTGAAGCCCTTTTTCTTCCGTAAGAATTTTACTAATTATTGAACTTTCGCCTTGCTTGATATATGTTAGCGAAATTGCCCGACTTTTATATTTCATTTAGTGAATAAATAGGATTTTACTCACCACCTTTTCTTCTCCATATAGATCAGTACTCAAAACCAGGTAGACTCCAGTGGAAGCTCTTTCTCCATTTTTATTTTTGCCACTCCAAATAGCCTCTCCTCCATTTGCAGTTGTTTCAAAAACCAGATTACCCGCTACATCAGTTATTTTAATATTTGCATCAGTGATTAGGCCACTAATAGCAATTGGCCCGTTGTAATTTTCATTTACCGGATTTGGAAACACATGAGTTTCGCCTTTCGAGCTAGCTCCTTTAGTGGCGTCTGCTCTGTAGGATATTAGTCCTTTATCAGTTCCAATAAAAACCTCTCCATTTTCATGATTTATTGCGATATCTACAATGTTATCAGAAAATAACGGGCTATTGTATTTTGTAAAATGAAGAATTTCTTCCTGCCCATCTTCTGAAAGTAAAAAGACACCTGATTTCTCTGTGCCAATCCATTTTCTGTTTGCACCATCAATTGTGATACATTTTACTTTTTCTTCACTCAAAAGATATTGCCCGTAATTCGCCTCAGTTATTAATATTTGTTGGGCATCAAAATTATATTCTGAAAAGACGGCTCCAGGATCGTAGAAAACAGCAATTCCTTTATCAGTACCAACCCAAATCTCTCCATCTAAATCTTCCGCTAAACTGTAGGTTTGTAATGATGGAAGATTCCCGCTGCCTATACTTGTATTTAATAGTTTGTATTGGTCGTCATTCGGATTTTCTAGAGTATTATTGTCACTAAAAACAAAGAGCCCGTTTCCCCGGCCTAATATCCCCCATTTTTGATCATAACTATCAATTAGTAAATCATCAAAAAATAAATCTACTTGACTTTGATTCATTGTAAATGAATACCAGTTATCATTTGTTGTTTTGACTACAATAGGATGATTAACTTCAGAGCTCAAAGCCCACAGATTGCCTTTTGAGTCAAATTTTATATCTGATATTCGAATTCTATTGTTTGAATAATAAATTGTGTCAAGAGTCCCATTAGTATTGGTATAGCCGTGCTTAGTTATTAATTCTCCATCTTTCATTTCAGTAATGCCATGATACCATGAAGCGTAATATTCGGTTCCGTTTTGTATAGCCACTTCAAGAATGTCGCGCGAATTACCAAGCTTTAGTGCGTCATAATTTATCCAATCATCATACTCATCTTTTATTGAAACCCCATTATTAATCAAGGCATTTAAACCAAAATTTGCATGTCCTCCATGGCAGTGGTAGAGCTTATTTTCTTCATATTCTAAACTATAAATGGCATTTCTAACAGGCCCCTCAGGTATGTAATGTTCTTGATATTCATAGTTGGTAAATTTTAATAGTCCATTAGCAGAATCTGCTGCCCAAATATTGTTTTCATTATCCACCAAGGCATATTTAATGTTTTCAAATTTTGAATGCGTTAGATAGTTCTCATTATTAACTTGAATTGAATCAGAGAAGGCTTGAATTAGCGTATTATTATTAATTGAGATACTTATAATATGATTGGAGGTATCAATAAATAATTCATTCTTTGAAGCTATAATATTATCGTAAAAATTATAAGCAGAATGGTATAATGTCCAATTATTGAAATCAGTTAAGTTTGAGTTATTAATGTTAGCAAAATAGAGCCCATTATTTGTCGCAACAATAATGGTATCTCCTAAAAAAGCGCAGCCATTTATTGCATATGTACTATTTTGATTACTAATATTATAAGTGTCTTTTACTTCATTATTTGCAAGATCAATAACTACTAATCCTAAAGAGCTGGATAAGTACGCCATATTACCTCTAATTGTAATATTATTTATAATTTTTAAGCCTGCAACCTCTTTTCGTTTGATGTCAGAAATATTTATAATTTGATTGCCCTTTAAAAGATCGATATTGCAATTCTCATATATAATAATGGCAACAGCTAATTCGTAAGAATAAGCCACCTGCTTAACCCCACCATCAGATAAGCCTGTTACTTTTGACAGGCGGTTAATCGTTTTATCCTCTTTTTTTATAAAAAATAGCCCCCCATTTGCTACACAGTAAATGATATCGTCCGCTTCAGCTATATAAGATGCAGAATTGTACGATAAATAATCTTTCCAATTCCCAATTGGGACATCTTGCGCCTGTGAATAGAATGGCAAAAGAAGAAATAATAATTTTTTCATATCATTAGCAATAATAATACTTTACTATCAGATAACTTATTAAAGTATAAAAAATTGTAGGGTTAAAAGATATCTTATTTTTGCAAAATGGCCTAGTAGTTCAATTGGATAGAATATCAGATTTCGGCTCTGACGGTTGGGGGTTCGAATCCCTCCTAGGTCACTATTTTTGTAAATAAATATTTTTCAAAACTAGAGGTTTTTATAGTGGAATAACTCAAAATAATTTAAATTATTGGAAATCAATAAATTATAAAATAAAGTAAGTTCCATTATCTTTTTAAAAACAACGCAATACCTTGCGCCTCTTACAAAATCCCTTAAAACTATTTTAAATGCTTAGTTTTTCTTTTGAAACACATAAATTAGGCTTGAATGACCTCTTTTTGAAAAAACGCCAAAAAGATTAGAAATAAATCCCACTGCAAATCCTTTAATGAAATTCTTTTTACCACAAACAAATTCTTCGCTTAATAAAGAAACATAATAAGAATCAAATATCATAGGTTTTGTTTTTACTAATGTAAATTCATGATTTTTGAATAAGCGCTCCATTGTAGCATTAGAAAAGTGCCATAAATGAATCGGAACATCCCATCCAGCCCAATATTCTTTGTAGTAATTTGCGTCCCAGGATTTATGATTTGGTACCGCAATAATTAATTTCCCATTTGATTTTAGAATCCTGTTAAATTGTGAAATTGTTTCGTTTAAATTTGGTACGTGCTCTAGTGCATGCCAAAGGCTAATAGAGTCAAATTCAGAATTGGAGTATTGCGATAAATCAGTATTTTCACTTACCGATAAATTGTAATTTTCTATAGCTTGTTTTCTTGCGATTTCTGAAGGTTCTATTCCTTTTGTGCTAAAGCCAGAATTTTTGCAGACATTTAAAAACTCTCCAGTACCACAGCCAATATCTAAATGGGCCCCAGTTTGCTTCACGCTTTTTAAAAGACTAACCTTAGTTCCTATTGCATAAGTTCTCACATTTTGATACATCCAATTGAACACTCCTTTTGAATTGTTTGTATGAGAGATATACATGTCCGACTTGTAGTAATTTCCTAATTTCTCATCTATAGGTCTAGGATTTGTAAAAGTGAAATCACATGTTTCACATGAAACAATGTTAAAATTTTCTTTTGAGGTAGTGTGATCTTTGCAGGTTATTTTTGCCGAAAAATCCACTCCATTACATATAGGACAGTTCTCTAGTGATGTCACCTTCCTAAGTAAATTAGCAAAACATTTATATCTGATGGAGAAACTCCGCTAATTCGTGATGCTTGGCCAATTGTTTTTGGCTGGATTAACTTTAATTTTTGCCTTCCTTCAGTTGATATTGAGTGCAATTTATCAAATTCAACATCAGTAGAAATTTTAATATCTTCTAAGCGGATTAATTTTTCTGCTGATTCTTTTTCTTTGCTTAAATAGCCCCCATATTTAATCTCTATTTCTGCTTGTTCAATTGCATCAGGTGAAAATTCTGCCATTTCTAAATAATCTGAAAGCTCTTTAATTGCGAGCAAATCATTAATTGTAATATGAGGCCTTAATACGATAGATTTAAATTTTACTTTTTGTGTGAGTATTGCAGAATTGTGCTTTTCCAATATGGGGTTTATCGTTTTAAGATCTACGCTTTGAGTTTCTAAAAATTTAATTAATTTTTTAGTTTGAGTTTCTTTAATAAGTAATTTTTCTAATCTTTCTTTAGAAGCTAAGCCTAGAGAATATCCTTTTTTTGTAAGCCTAATATCTGCATTGTCTTGTCTTAATAGTAAGCGGAATTCTGCTCTAGAAGTAAACATTCTGTAAGGTTCCTCTGTCCCTTTTGTAATTAAATCGTCAATTAAAACACCAATGTATGCATCTGATCTGGTCAAAATAAATTCTTCTTTACTAATTGTGTTTTGGTGGGCATTTATTCCCGCCATTAATCCTTGTGCGGCCGCCTCTTCATATCCTGTAGTGCCATTTATTTGTCCTGTAAAGAATAGATTTTTTATTAATTTTGTCTCTAAAGTATGTTTCAATTGTGTTGGTGGGAAATAATCATATTCAATAGCATATCCTGCTCTAAACATTTTAACTTTTTCAAGACCTTTAATTTGTCTAAGTGCTTTAAGTTGTACTTCTTCTGGCAATGAGGTCGAAAATCCATTAAGGTATATTTCAATGGTATCTTTGCCTTCAGGCTCTATAAAAAGTTGATGTCTGTCTTTGCTTGAAAATCTTTCAATTTTATCTTCAATTGAAGGGCAATACCTTGGTCCTGTGCCGCTTATTCTGCCAGAAAACATAGGAGAATCTTCAAAGCCCTCTTTTAGTATAGCATGAACTTCTGGAGATGTGTAGGTTATAAAACAAGAGTGTTGTTTTACTATGTGACTTTTGGTCATAAAAGAGAAGCTTACAGGTTTTTCATCTCCAAATTGTTCCTCAGTTTTAGAATAATCAATAGTTCTACCGTCTAATCTTGGAGGGGTGCCAGTTTTCATTCTCCCATGCGTAAATCCAAGCTCTATAAGCTGTTTGGTTATTCCTTCAGCTGAAGGTTCTGCAGCCCTTCCTCCTTTGTAATTCTTTTGCCCAAGATGAATAATTCCATTAAGAAAGGTTCCATTACACAGGATAATACTTTTACCATATATCTCTATTCCCATTTTAGTAACAAGACCTTTAACAGTTTTCTTTTCAATAATTAATTTTTCAACTGTATCTTGCCAAAAATCTATATTTTTATTGTTCTCTAAAGCCAAACGCCACTCTTTCTCAAATAACTTTCTATCGCATTGGGCCCTAGGACTCCACATGGCAGGCCCCTTACTTTTGTTAAGCATTCTGAACTGAATAGAAGAGGCATCCGTGATAATGCCAGACATCCCTCCAAGGGCATCAATTTCTCTAATAATTTGACCCTTTGCAACTCCTCCCATTGCTGGATTGCAAGACATTCTTGCAATAGTTTCAAGATTTTGAGTAATGAGCAAAACTTTTGATCCTAAAGTTGCGGCAGCATGAGCCGCCTCACAGCCAGCATGTCCGCCACCCACAACAATTACATCATATTTATCTTCTAAAATCATTTAATGGATAAGTAAAAATCTTCTTTAGACCGTATTAGTTTAGCGTCTTCTCTAGTTTTATCTTTATAGCCGAGCAAATGTAATAAACCATGGACCATTACTCGGTCTAATTCGTTTAAAAATGTGACTTCAAAAATTTCTGAATTTTCTTTAACACGGTCTACACTAATTAAAATATCTCCACTGATCTGATTTCCTTCACAATAATCAAAAGTGATAACATCTGTAAGGGTTTCATGCTTTAAAAACTGAATATTCTTTTCAAGAAGATAGGCGTCCTTACAAAAAACAAATACTATTTCTCCAAGCTGTTTATTTTCAGTAGTAATAACTTTTTGTAGCCAATCATTGCTCTTTTTAAGTTGTATAATTTTTGTATCAATAAATTGAAAATCAATCATTTATAATGGTATTAAAATAGCTATTTACTTTCTTTTTATAAAAAGGAGTAAGCTGGACAGGGGTAGTTTTTAGGAGCTCTTCTTGTGCCTTTTTTTGTTGTTGATATTCCAAAAATTCTGGGCTCATATTCTCCGGTTCAAATTCCCATTCAGTAGACTTTCTTTTATCATCTTTATCCTGTTCTCTATCTGCATTTTCAGCCTCCAAAAGTCGGGTTAAAATATCTTCTTGTCGATTAATTGTTTCTTGAGTTATTCGATTATTAATGATATCCCTTTCGTTTTCTTCCATATCTTCAAGGATTTTATCAATTTTACCCTTCTCTCCATTTTCCCCCATTTCATCTCTCAGTTCCATTAATTGTTTACGGATTTGTGCTTGTTCTTTTGCTAAATTCATCAATTCTTTTGATTGCTTTTCGCCTTGTTTTTTGCCTTTTTCATTTTTTCCATTTTTTCCCTCTTTCATTTTTTCATTGAGTTTTTTCTGTGCTTTTTTTAGTTCAGACATAGAGGGCTTAGTGCAATTAGGATTTGGCTTACTCAAATTGTTTGGTTTATTACATTGCGATGGAGGCATGTCTAGCTGCTTTTGCATTTGTTCAAGAATCTCAGATAATAATAATGCAAGGTTATTAGTAGCGGTCATAACCAGTTGCTGCCTTTGTGTTGCCCTATTTATATCCCTTGCTTCTAAATCATCTGTTGCTTTTTGCATATTAGATTTAATAGATGCAATTTCTTGATTGATAGTTGCTTGTATCTCAATCACCCTTTTACTAAGAGCAAATAAAGAGTCTTCAATAATTTTACTGTCATCAGAGAGTTTGTTTTGTTGCTGTATAATTTTTACAAATTCTGGGCTATTTCTAGGCGTATTATTTACACGACCCATCAAATCTTCTTGATCAAAAGATAGGGTAATTAAGTTTTCCAATATTTTACGCAAAGTTTCCATATCTTCTATAGGCTTATCTCCCCCAGATGATTGCTGCATGCTTTGCAATTTTTGTTCTAATTGCTTCATTTCATCTATTGCACTTTGTTGTGATTTTGCAGATTTCTTTTTCATCCCCTTTTCTAAAGCATCTTTACTCTCTTGCATATTTTGTTTAATATCTTTTTCTAATTCCTGAGTTTTAGGCAGCTCATTTTTATTTTCCAATTCCATATTTTTTTGCCTTAGATCTTCAAGATCTTTTTTTAACTCATCCATCTTTTTATTAAGCTCTTCTTGCTTTTTTGTAAGCTCATTAGCATCTAAATTTCCCTCTTCAGTTTCCTTTTTTAAATTTTGTTGTTGCTGATTTAATTCCGCAATTTTATCTAATACCTCTTCTACTTTTTGTTCAAATTCTAATTGTTTAAAGAGCTCTAATTCTCTATCTAATTCTTTTTCTAAATCGGTATTTTCTTTATCAAGTTTTTCTAATAATTCTTTTAATTTTTCTTTATCAGCCTCATTCATCATCTGCTCCATTTCTTGTAGCAATTTTTTCATCTCTTCATCCAAGACTTTGTTCATCAACTCTTCTAATTGTTTTTGTTTTTCAAGAATTGAAGAATTTAATTTCTCCTGATTTTTTAAATTTTCAGAATTTCTTTTTTGAGTATCCTTAATTTGTTTTTCTAGCTCTTTTTGTTTTTTAAGGATCTCTTTTGCTTTTTGTTTTTCTTCCCATCCTATTTCTTTTTTCTCTAGAATTTTTTTATTTAGCTTCTCTATTTCCTTCTGAAGTTCTTCAGCTAATAATATGGATTTATTGAGTCCGCTTTTGGTTTTTTCATTTTCAAGATCCTTCTTTTCAATCAATTCATCAGTGCTTGGCTCTTTGTAAGTGAATGTGCCACTTTTTGTAAATTTAGATCCATTTACCCCATCATTATCCCAAACTTTAAAGTAGTAATTTACTTCTTTTCCATGATCAATATTTAGGTCTTCAAAATTAGTAGCATGAAAGAATTGCTCTAAATTTTTTCTTTGAATAGTAATTTCTTCAACTGAAGTAATCACTTTTTCATTAGAAGTGTAGGAGTAAATAAATTCTAGTTTATTAAGAAGATAATCATCTTCAATAATTCCACTAAAGCGATACTTGTTATTAATGGTATCGTAAGATTGAGCTAAATTTATTTTTGGGAATTCATCTGGGATAACAGTAATAAAATAAGTGAGTGTATCGCGTAAATTATTAGCGTTTGAACTGATAATAGAATAGCTGGAAGCTTTAAAAATTTGCTGTTTTATGTTAAGCTGATTTTTAGTTGATTCTTTAATCAGCTTATCTCCCATTATAAACGAGCAATTATCAGTATTTTCTAATTGAATATCCCAGCTTATCAAACTTCCTTCACTAACAATAAGATCGCCATTGTTTTCAATGTCTTCTCTTTTTTTACTTGTGTGTTTTGGGTGTGAGATACTGATTGCCATATTTACAACTTTTGGCTGGGCTAAGGATTTTATAGTGTAGATTTTACTAAGATAGCCACCGCCAGAAAATTGGAAATCTACATCAGTATGAATTCGTGAAAATGAATAATCAAATTCATTATTTCCTAAGCTATTCAGCTTAAAAGTGTTTTGACCCCATTTAATAAACACCTCATTTGGAATTTCATTTCCTTCAACTTTTATTTTCAACAAGAAATCATCAAACTGTTTACAGCTTAAATTTTCATTTAGTATTACATAATTAAAAGGAGCTTTCGGCTCAAAAAAAGTATTGTGTTTTAGTATTCTTGCCGAACTTTCAGTAAGGATGTAATCTTTACCAGAAATAATAAAAAGTAGGATAATACTAATAGGTATTCCCGCCCATTTTAGATGTTTCTTATTTACAGAAAAGTCGATTGCATTTTTAAAAGAAAATGGAGATATTTTTTCGATTTTTTGATTTATACTTGCTGTAATTAATGCGTTATCTTCATCCGATACTTCAGATAGTTCTAGTACATTAAGTAATTTATCATCAATCTCAGGGAAGTGCTTGCCAATAATTTTGGAGGCGTCTTTGTAATTAAGAGTTTTGCCAATTTTAAATAAATGCAGTAGCGGAATTACAAGTAATTTACCAAAAACGATAAGGTTTAGTAAGATGTAGGTCCAAAACAAAAAAGTACGCCCCCCCACACCAAATGATGATAAAAATTCCACAACTGCGAAAAATAAAAAGAAAATTAATAGAATAGAAATAACATAAATCACCCCCTTAATCAGTTGATTTTGGTAGTACTTTTTGATAAACTCATTTAGTTTCTCAAATAGTTGATTTGTATTGTCCTTACTCATGATTGCAAAAATACAATTTTAATAAGCTTCAGAAAAGAGTTATTAGAGAAAGCGTATCTTAGCGGCCCAAAATTTATATAAGATGTCACAAGTAAGAGTAAGATTTGCCCCAAGCCCTACAGGACCACTACATATAGGCGGAGTGAGAACGGCACTTTACAACTATCTTTTTGCTAGAAATAAAGGAGGAAAAATGATTTTACGGATTGAAGATACCGATCAAGCCAGATTTGTAGAAGGGGCAGAAGAGTACTTAATTAAATCTCTTAAATGGTGCGGTATTGAATTGGATGAATCGGTGGTTGATGGAGGAGATTACGGACCTTATAAGCAATCAGAAAGAAAAGCAATATACCAGCCTTATGCAGAGCAATTAGTAAAAGATGGATTTGCCTATTATGCTTTTGATACAACTGAAGAGCTCACTGCTATGCGAGAGAGAATGCAAGCGGCAGGCATTCCTTCACCACAATACAATGCTATTACTCGTACTACAATGCAAAATTCTTTAGCTCTTTCAGAAGATGAAGTTAATAAAAGAATGGAGTCGGGAGATCCTTATGTTATTCGTATAAAAGTGCCGAGAAATGAAGATGTAAAACTAAATGATATTATTAGAGGCTGGGTAGTAGTAAATACTAATAATATGGACGATAAAGTTCTGTTTAAATCGGACGGAATGCCAACTTATCATTTGGCAAATGTGGTAGATGATTATTTAATGAAAATTTCTCATGTTATTAGAGGAGAGGAGTGGCTGCCTTCTGCACCAACACATGTTTTATTGTATAAATATTTAGGTTGGGAAGAAAAAATGCCCGAATTTGCTCATTTGCCATTAATTCTAAAGCCAGATGGAAACGGAAAATTGAGTAAGCGAGATGGAGATAGATTAGGATTTCCAGTTTTCCCAATTGAGTGGAAAAATCCTGAAACAGGAGATATTAGTGATGGATACAAAGAAAGTGGATATGTTCCTGGAGCATTTATCAATATGTTAGCTTTTTTAGGATGGAATCCAGGCACTACTCAAGAAATTTTTTCTATGCAAGAATTGATAGACGCTTTCTCTTTGGAAAGAGTAGGAAAATCAGGAGCAAAGTTCGATTTTGACAAAACAAAATGGTTCAATCAGCAATACTTACGAGTAAAATCTAAAGAAGAGTTAGCACAAGAGCTGCAGCTTATCCTTAAAGAAAATGGGGTAGCTGCAGAAGATAATTTTGTGGCGACTGTTTGCGAACAATTAAAAGAAAGGGCGACTTTTGTAAAAGATATGTGGGAAGAAGGAAAATATTATTTTTCTGCACCAACTACTTATGATGAAAAAACAATCCAAGCTAAATGGCAAGAAGATACATCAAAACATCTGGCAGAATTAAAAAGTAGGCTAGAGGATGTTTCTGATTTTACATCTGAAAATATTGAAAAAGCATTTAAATTATATTTAGAAGAAAATGAATTAGAAATGAGTAAATTGCTTCCGGCATTTAGACTTTCATTAACAGGACTTGGAATGGGGCCATCATTATTTAATATTGCAGCACTTATTGGAAAAGAAGAAACAATTTCAAGAATTGCAACTGCCCTTAATACAATAAAATAATGGGATTAATTACTGTAGAGGGAATTAGAGTTTTTGCATACCATGGACATTTGCCAGAAGAGGCTATTTTGGGAGGACATTTTATTGTTAATGTTTGGGTTACTGCCGATACATCTGAAGTAGAAAAAACAGATGATTTAAATGATACGGTTGACTATGTAAAGATTATAGAAATTGTAAAACAAAAAATGGCAATTAGAGCAAATATGATTGAAGTTACTGCAAAAAGAATTGTAGATGCTATTTTACCTTTACACAAAGTGCAAAAAGTAAAAGTAGAGGTGGAGAAAATTCAACCGCCAATTGATGCCACTTTCGATAAAATTTCTGTAACTACCAAAGGAGAAAATTAAGCCAAATATTTTCCAATATTCACTTTTTCTGCAATAATTGTATGTAGTTTTTCAACTGAAACTCTTTCTTGCGTCATAGTATCTCTATCCCTTAAAGTAATGGTATTATCTTCTAAAGTTTGATGATCAACCGTAATACAGAAAGGGGTTCCAATGGCATCATGCCTTCTATACCTTTTGCCGATAGAATCCTTTTCTTCATATTGGCAATTGAAATCTATTAGAAGTAACTTCATTATTTCTCTTGCTTTTTCTGGCATGCCGTCTTTTTTAGTTAAAGGCATTATTGCTGCTTTTAAGGGGGATAATATTGCAGGTATTTTAAGGACCACTCTACTTTCCCCATTTTCTAAGACTTCTTCATTAAAAGAGTTACTTAAAACAGCAAGAAACATTCTGTCCAAACCAATAGAAGTTTCTACTACATAGGGGACATAACTTTCTTCAATTTCTGGGTCAAAATATTGTAATTTTTTACCAGAATATTCTTGATGTGCTTTCAAATCAAAATCAGTCCGGGAATGAATCCCTTCCAATTCTTTAAATCCAAATGGAAACTTAAACTCAATGTCGGCAGCAGCATTGGCATAATGGGCTAAATTTTCATGGTCGTGGAAACGGTAGTTTTCCTCTCCCATACCCAGTGAGTTGTGCCATTTCATTCGGAATTCTTTCCAGTAATTGTACCATTTCATTTCTTCTCCAGGGCGAACAAAAAATTGCATTTCCATTTGTTCAAATTCTCTCATTCTGAAAATAAACTGACGTGCAACAATTTCATTTCTAAATGCTTTGCCAATTTGAGCAATTCCAAAAGGAATCTTCATTCGGGCACTTTTCTGCACATTAAGGAAGTTTACAAAAATTCCTTGTGCTGTTTCAGGTCTTAAATACAAATCAGAAGCGGCATCAGCAGTTGCCCCTATTTGTGTTTTAAACATCAGATTAAACTGACGAACATCCGTCCAATTATTAGTTCCTGAAACAGGGCATTTTATATCTAATTCTTCAATGAGAACTTTTACTTGTTCTAAATTTCCACTAGCAAGAGCAGTATTCATTCTTTGATTGATCTCATCAATTTGCTTTTGCCTCTCTAGAACTCTAGCATTTGTGGTAACAAATTCCTTTCTGTTAAATGCAGGTCCAAAACGCTCAGCTGCTTTTTCGCAATCTTTCTCAATTTTCTCTTCAATTTTTGCAATATGATCTTCAATTAAAACATCTGCTCGGTATCTTTTTTTGGAATCTTTATTGTCAACTAAAGGATCGTTAAAAGCATCTACATGTCCGGAAGCCTTCCAAGTAGTAGGATGCATAAAAATAGCAGCATCTAATCCCACAATATTTTCGTGCATATTTACCATGGACTTCCACCAATAGTTTTTGATATTATTTTTTAATTCAACCCCATTAGGGCCATAATCGTAAGCAGCTGCTAACCCATCATAAATCTCGGAGGATTGAAATACATAACCATATTCTTTACAGTGCGCAACTACTTTTTTAAAGATTTCCTCATAATTAGCCATAGGGCAAAAATAGTAATTTATTGTAGTTTTGCTTTATGATTCAAGTACAGGATAAAATTATTTCTTCAGACATTTTTGAAAAACAGTTTGTATGCGATTTAAATGCATGCAAAGGAGCTTGTTGTGTAGAGGGCGATTCTGGAGCTCCACTACTTAAAGAGGAAAAAAATATATTGGAGGATATTTACCATAAGGTAAAACCCTATATGAGAAAAGAAGGAATAACCGCAATAGAAAACCAGGGCGTTGGAGTCTATGATTCTGATGGTGATTTAACCACTCCCCTTGTAAATAATGGTGAATGTGCTTTTGTAACTTATGAAAATGGAATTTCAAAATGTACCATTGAAAAAGCCTATTTAGATGGAAAAATTGATTTTAGAAAACCTATTTCTTGTCATTTATTTCCTATAAGAATAAAAGAATATCGCGATTTTGATGCCCTTAACTATGAAGAAATAAAAATTTGCAAATCAGCATGTGAATGTGGGGAAAAATTAAAAGTTCCTGTTTATGCCTTTTTAAAAGCACCACTTATCCGTAAATATGGAGAAGTTTGGTATAAAGAATTGTTAGAGGCTGCTAAATTGTTAGGCTAGGGGTTTTAAATATTTCCAATCTACATAAAAAGTTCCAAAGGGAAGGATAGAAGCGAGTAGTACAATTCCAAAATCTTTTACCCCCCATTTTTTATCCTCTTTTATCAAATAAGCTAAAAAAATATAGGCTACAAAAAGCAAGCCATGTGGCATACCTAGTAATTTTACATATTGCTCATCTCCACCCCAATATTTTAAAGGAACAGCAATAAAAAGAAGGAGTATGTAAGATACTCCCTCTAATAATGCAATGATTCTAAATAAATTTTGCATTTCTATTGAAATGCATTTTCTCCAGTAATATCCAATCCTGTAATTAGTAAGTGAATATCATGAGTCCCTTCATAAGTAATTACAGATTCTAAGTTCATCATATGTCTCATAATAGAATATTCTCCTGTAATTCCCATTGCTCCTAAAACTTGCCTTGCTTCACGAGCAATTTTTAAGGCCATATCTACATTATTTCGCTTGCACATAGAAATTTGGGCAGTAGTCGCTCTCCCTTCATTTCTGAGGACACCTAATCTCCAAGTTAAAAATTGAGCTTTTGTAATTTCCGTAATCATTTCTGCCAATTTTTTCTGTTGTAATTGGAAGGCAGCAATTGGTTTGCCAAATTGAATTCTTTCTTT
Source organism: Chryseobacterium gleum (assembly GCA_945865535.1). Taxonomy (GTDB): domain Bacteria; phylum Bacteroidota; class Bacteroidia; order Flavobacteriales; family BACL11; genus BACL11. Next base: position 68,533 of record CAMBDW010000003.1, read on the forward strand.
GGCATATCTCAAGGCAGTATCATAACAGTCCATAGCAGTGCCTATTGTCCCCCACGCAATGCCGTATCTGGCAGAGTCCAAACAACCAAGCGGAGCTCCCAAGCCATCTTTATTAGGCAAGATATTTTCTTTAGGAATTTTCACATTATCAAAAACCAATTCTCCAGTTGCTGAAGCTCTTAAACTCCATTTGTTATGGGTTTCTGGAGTAGAAAACCCCTCCATTCCTCTTTCTACAATTACACCTTTGATTCTACCTTCTTCATTTTTTGCCCAAACTACAGCAATATCAGCAAATGGAGAATTTGAGATCCACATTTTAGCTCCATTTAAAAGATAATAATCTCCCATATCTTTAATATTAGTAGTCATCCCACCAGGATTTGATCCGTGATCTGGTTCAGTGAGCCCAAAACAACCCATAAATTCTCCAGTAGCTAATTTTGGTAAAAATCTCAATTTTTGCTCTTCATTTCCATATTTCCAAATCGGGTACATTACAAGTGATGTCTGAACAGATGCGGTTGATCTAACCCCGCTATCTCCTCTCTCCAATTCTTGCATTATAAGTCCATACGAAATTTGGTCTAGTCCAGAACCTCCATATTTTGCAGGAATGTATGGCCCAAAAGCCCCAATTTCACCCAATCCTTTTATAATTTGTTTTGGAAATTCTGCTTTTTGACAAGCATCTTCTATTATTGGAGAAACCTCTCTTTTCACCCACTCTCTGGCAGCATCCCTAATCAATTTATGTTCCTCAGTTAGAAGTTCGTCCATCAGGAAATAATCGGGGGCTTGGTATAAATCTTGCAGCATAATATTCTTAATTTTTTTTTGACAAAAGTAATTTTTTTAAACGAAAAATGATATCCTAAACTATATCTTTGTGACAATAAAAAAGAAATGCTAGCATTAACCAATATAAGCTATAATCAAGATGCATTTTTTATTTTAGTACTCTTGTCATTTTTGCTCATTGCCCTAATAAAGGGGATGTACTGGAAACATGCAAAATTGTTTTTTATGGGCGTATTTGCTCAAAGATATGCCAATCAATACTTAAGAGAAGAAAATGCATTTACAGAAAGGGTCAATTTTCTCACATTTTTATTAATGGCCATAAATTTCACATTGATAATTACAAAATTTCAAGCAGTAATTGATTTGTGGAAAATCGTTTCAGTATTTTTTTTAGTCTTGCTATTTTTTTTGCTTAAGCTAATTCTTATCAAGCTTTTGGGATTCTTTTTTAAAGTCAAGGATCTGGCCAAGTTAGCTATATTTTTTTCTTTGCTATTTGATAAAACCCTTGGCTTTGTATTGTTCCCTTTAGTGGTAGTTATTTATTTTTTCAGCATTGATATATCCTCTACCATGTTAATGATTTCGTTGGGCCTTTTTATGATTCTTTTTATTTTAAAGCTATTTTGGCTTTGGAAAATAGGCACGAACTCATTCGGACTTCCTCAGGTTTATATTTTTTTATATCTTTGCTCCATTGAAATTTTCCCTCTTCTTTTACTAGTAAAGGGGATTTTTTATTAAAATAGGACAAAGAAATGGCTGAACAAAATAAGAAAGTTAAGACAATTTTAATTGCACAACCCCAGCCAGAAGGAAAATCACCTTATGCAGCCTTGGAAAAAAAGCATAATGTAAAAATTGATTTCAGGCCATTTATGCATCTAGAAGAAATTACCGCAATGGAGTTTAAAGAGCAGAGAATTTCTATTTTAAATCATGATGCTGTGATTTTTACTTCAAAAAAAGCAATGGATCATTATTTTGGCATGATAGAAAAATTAAGGTTGAGAGTGCCTGATTTTACCAAATACTTTTGTGTTTCAGAGGCAATTGAACATTACTTGCAAAATTTCATTAATTATCGAAAACGCAAAGTTTTTACTGGAGAACAAACTTTAGCAAGTTTAATTCCTATCATGCAAAAACACAACGAGTCTAAATTCCTTTTTCCTTGTTCTGATTTACTTAAAAATAAAGAAAATGCAGTATTAGATGAAAGCGGCTTAGAATATACTAAAGCTCAAATGTATAAAATTGCTTGTTCTGACTTATCTGATTTATCGGATGTAAAATATGATGTTTTGGTATTCTTCAGTCCAACAGGAATCAAATCATTGTTAGAGAATTTCCCTGAATTTAAGCAAGATGAAACAAGGTTAGCGGTATTTGGAGCAACAACTATAAAATCAGTGGAAGATAGTGGTTTGAGAGTTGATATTTCAGCCCCAAATAAAAAAGCGCCCTCTATGTTAATGGCATTGGATCAATATATAAAAGAAGCGAATAAAAGAAAAAGATAAATTCCGTTGCAAATCAATTTTTAAAAAGAGGTTTTAGGATCTTTTTTATATTTTTAAAAAATGTTTAAATTCCCTAAAAAACAAAAATTGTGTGGTGAAAAAGTGATTGAAAGATTGTTTGCCAATGGTAAATCTATTTCAGAAAAACCATTTAGAGCTATCTGGAATTTTGAAAAAAATAACGACCAAGTTTGTGTAAAGTCGTTAATTGTTGTTTCCAAAAAAAGATTAAAACTAGCAGTAGACAGAAATGTTGTAAAAAGAAGAATTAAAGAAGCATATCGTCTTCAAAAAAAGCAGTTAGAATGCTTTTTAGAAGGCACTAATCAGCAATTAAATTTAGCAATAATTTATCAGCAAGAAGAAATTTTGGATTACAAGACTTTAGAAGAAAAAATAAATTTACTTTTAAGCCGTTTAATTAAGGAGCTATGAAAGTAATCTTTTCTTTTATTTTCCGAGCCATAATAATTGTTTATCAAAAAGCGTTTTCACAATTATTACCAGCTAGATGCAGATACACTCCTACTTGTTCCCAATACGGTTTAGAGGCAATAACAAAATATGGGCCATGGAAAGGAGGAAAATTAACAATAAAAAGAATTTGTAGTTGTCACCCCTGGGGTGGTCATGGGTATGATCCTCTGCAATAAATAAAAAATATGAAGAAAATTTCTAAAATTTTAATATTAGCTTTTAGTTTAGCTATTATACCAACTATAGCTACTGCTCAAAATAATGCCAGTTCAGATGCAAAAAATTCTGGGGATAATTATTTTGAAATTGCTAAAAACCTTGACATTTTTACAACTCTATATAAAGAACTCAATACTTTTTATGTGGACGAAACTAATCCTGGAGATTTGATGAAAAAAGGTATTGATGAGATGCTAAAATCATTAGATCCTTTTACAAATTATATACCAGAATCTGAAATTGAAGATTTTAGATTTCAGACTACTGGGCAGTATGGGGGTATTGGAGCAATGATTACTAAAACAGAGGACTATGTTGTTATTTCCGAACCTTATGAAAATTTCCCTGCTCAAAAAGCAGGACTTATGGCGGGAGATAAAATTTTGGAAATAAATGGAGTTAGCGCCAAAGGCAAAACAACAGAGGAAGTTAGCAAAGTACTAAAAGGTCAGCCAAATACATCAGTCACAATATTAATTGAGCGTCCACATGTTGCCAAACCATTTGAAGTTAGTTTTGATAGAGAACAGGTTTCAGTTGCGAGCGTCCCATACTCAGAATATATTCAAGAAGGGATTGCATATATACGCCTTAGCTCTTTTACTAAAGATTGTGCAAATGATTTAAAAAATGCCATTATAGAGCTTAAAAAAGAACAAGATTTAAAAGGATTAATTCTAGATTTAAGAAGCAATCCTGGAGGGCTTTTAAATGAATCCGTGGACATTGTAAATTTATTTGTAGAAAAAGGACAAGAGATTGTAAGCACAAAAGGCAAAATAAAATCCTGGGATAAATCTTATGTTGCAAATAACACCCCATTAGATACTAAAGTGCCATTAGTAGTTTTAATAAATTCATCATCTGCTTCAGCTTCTGAAATTGTTTCTGGATCTATTCAAGATTTGGATAGGGGAATTGTAATTGGGCAAAGAAGTTATGGCAAGGGATTAGTACAACAAACCAGGCAATTATCGTATAATTCACAATTAAAATTAACGGTTGCCAAGTATTATATTCCTAGCGGGAGATGCATACAGACCTTAGATTATTCTCACAGAAATGAGGACGGAAGCGTTGGTAAAGTTCCGGATTCTTTAATGACGTCATTTAAAACAAAAAACGGCAGAGAAGTAAAAGATGGTGGCGGAATTTTACCAGATATTGTAACAGATCCTGGAAAATATGGGATGATAATTGCATCTTTATTAACGGAGCGATTATTTTTTGATTACGCTACTGATTTTCGCTTTGCACACGATTCAATTTCTAATAACTTTATTTTTTCTGATTCAGATTTTCTAAATTTCACAACATATCTTACGGATAAAAAATATACTTATAAAACGGAAACAGAAACAGCATTAGAAGAATTAAAAAAGGAAGCTGAAGATGAGGAATATTTTTCTGCTTTATCTAAAGAATATGATGTTTTGGTTGCAAAAATGCAAGAGAATAAAGATGACGATTTACAAAAAAGCAAAGATGACATTAAAGAAATCTTAACGGGCGAAATTATGAGCCGGTATTATTATCAAAATGGGAGAATCAAATCTGGATTAAATTTTGATATTGAAGTTAAAAAGGCAATTGAGATATTGCAAGATAAAGAAACATATGCTAGAATTTTAGGTAATGAATAAATTAACAACTCAGCTTCAACAATACTTATTTATTTCATTAGGAGTTTTTATCCCTACTTCAATTGCAATCTCAAATTTGATTATTGGGCTACTTTCACTTTGTTGGATTTTAGAGGGGAACTTTAAAGCTAAATTTCAGCTTATTAAAGATTCACATTGGATACTTTCAATTTTTGCATTAATCTTTTTATATGGGCTTGGGATGTTATGGGGAGATAATCATTTAAATGCAGAGTGGCAATTTCAGAGATTAGCACTATTGCTTGCATTCCCAATCTTAGCTACAATTAAAATTGATCAGAAAACCATAAAATATGGGGCTACAGCTTTTTTAATTATAACTTTTATTTCAGCATCATTAGCAATATTGATAAATAATAATCTAATTAGTCCACTAGCGGAGTATATCTCTTTTATCAAGGATGATTCGCAAGTCTCCGCATTTATTAAATACAATTATCATAATGTATTACTTGCTTTTTCATTTACCTTATGCATGTATTTAATAATTGAAAATAAAACAAAATATAAAAATATTCTAATACTATTTATATTAGTATATGCCCTGAGTATCTTTACAGAAATAGGAAGAGCGGGTCAGGTAATTTTTAATTTGTCAGCTATTTTTTACATTTGTTATTATAATTATAGTAGGAAATATATTTTAAGGTCACTAGCGTTTTTTATATTTCTATTCGCTTTTCAGTTTGTAGTATATAAAACAACAACAGTTTATAAAAGTCGATTTGATGTAGTTTCAAATATTATTAAAAGCAATGGTGGAGAAGGGGATGTGAAAGACATACGCTATGTTTTTATACGAGAATCTTTAAATAAGATATTTGAAAAACCATTTTTAGGACATGGTACTGGTAGCTTTGGAACAATTTTTAAAAATGGTATTGATAGTGGGCATTATTTTGACAAGCACACCACTCCACACAATCAATATCTTTATGTGTGGTTTGAACTTGGAATTCTTGGGCTATTTGTACTACTAATGATTTTTTATCTTCAAATAGGGGAATTGTTTAAAAAACAGGATGGGATTCATAGAACGCTACTCCCTTTATCATTTATGTGTTTGATGATTGTCGACTCTTACTTTTTTATTTTCATACTTACAATTGCATATATTTATTTATATACAATTTACAGTCGTTACGAATCCGAATAAACCCTCTTAATTCTCCTGTTTAAAGTTGAGTATATTTCATAAGGAATAGTATTTATTTTTTTTACAATTTCAGATACAGTTAGTTGATCTCCAAAGATTTCTACTAAATCTCCTTCATTTGCTTTACATTTTGTAATATCAATGGCAAAACTATCCATACTAATTTTTCCAATAATAGGACACTTATAATTATTAATAAAAACACTTCCAATAGCATTACTAAGCTGTCTGTTCATCCCATCAGCATAACCAACAGGGATTATGCCAATTTTCATTTTGTCTTTCGCAATAAAAGAAGTCCCGTATCCAACCGAATCCCCTCTTTCTAAATCTCTAATTTGAGTAATAACACTAGTAAGAGAACTAATTTGTTTTAAATTTACATCAGTAGTAGAGCCGTATAGCCCAATTCCTAAGCGAACGCTATCCATTTGATAATCGGTAAAATTTAACACCCCATGAGAGTTTAGTAAATGTTTGTCTATCTTTCTGCCTAAAAGGAGTTCAAATTTCTGCGAAATTGATTTGAAATTTTCAATTTGGGTTATTGTAAAATCATCTTTATTTTTATCTTCAGATGCTGCTAAATGGGAACAGATAGAGTCTAAATTTAAATGAGTATTAAGTTGTATTTTTGAGATAATAGATTCAACTTCATTTGGATTAAATCCATAACGATTCATTCCTGTATTAAACTTAATATGAACACCTACTTCATTTTTATTCGAGCAATACAAATCCAATAGCTTATGGTTGTATAAAACAACATCTAGCTTATATTTAATAATTTTGGCATAGCTTTTTATTCCTGGGTTTGCAACCATAATTTTTGTTTTGATCCCAGATTTTCTAAGAATTAACCCCTCTTCAAAATCACTAACCCAAAGCGCATAAACTCCAATTTGCTCCAATTTTTTGGATATTTTTACATCTCCATGTCCGTAAGCAAAAGCCTTAACTACTCCAATAATTTTAGTTTTAGGATTTAACTTAGCTTTTAAATAATTAAAATTTTGCTCTAATTTATTTAAATCAATATGCAATATGGTTTCGTTTGCAGCGCTCATTAAATAGTATTACTAAAGCATTGTCTACAAAGTGGTTTATATTCATTTTGTTGCCCTAATTGAACCAGCTCTTGATTTTTTGTAAGTCTAAAAGAATGATTTGCAATTTCACCACAGTCAATACAAATGGCATGAACTTTGGTAATGTGCTCTGCAATTGCTAAAAGTTGTGGCATTACACCAAATGGTTTGCCTAAGAAATCCATATCTAGCCCAGCAATAATTACTCTTTTTCCTTGATTAGCGAGCGTATTGCAAACAGCAATAAGATCATCATTAAAAAATTGAGCTTCATCAATTGCTACAACCTTTGCGTTATTAACTAAAGTTAATATTTCAAATGGGGAGTTGACTGGAGTTGAGATAATGGTATTTGAGTCATGAGAAACCACTTTTTCATTATCATACCTAACGTCTATTTGGGGTTTAAAAACAGCTATTTTAAGTTTGGCAAATTCTGCCCTTTTCAATCTTCTGAGTAATTCTTCAGTTTTGCCAGAGAACATAGATCCGCAAATTACTTCAATACTGCCTTTTTGCATGGGATGATCTATTTGCGATTCTAAAAACATTAGGTCGGATTTCTTTTGTTAAGTTTGCTAACAAAAGTATAAAAAGCAATTTCAATAGTTATGAAATTTAAAAGTTTGTTTTTTCTTGTGATTTTCTTTGTCTTATCTCAAAATATCTTTGGGCAGAGCGATAGTTTAAAATTAAATAAAAAGCGGGTTTTTATAGTTGGAAGTAGTCTTGCTGGAGCACTTGGAGGCTCTTATTTGTATGTCCAAAATTCTTGGTGGTCGGAAAAACAAGAACCATTTCACTTTGATGATGGAGCTGATTTAACCTATGCTTTAAATGTAGATAAAGTGGGGCATTTTATGGGAGGTTTAGAAGCAGCTGATGTTTTTTCGTCCTCAATGAAATGGGCAGGAATGCAAGAAGAACAAGCGCTTTGGTATGGAGCTGCATTTGGCTCTGGTTTACAGCTGGCTATTGAAATGAAAGATGCCTATGCTCCATATTGGGGATTTAGTAAATGGGATTTAGCATTAGGCTCTGCAGGATCATTATTTCCGGTTGCTCAGTATTATAATGATGATTTAAAAGCTATCAATTTTAAATTTTCATATTATAAACAGTCGGACATTTATTGGGAATTAGACAGAAAGAGAGGAAAAGAACCCAATAAGTATGCCTGGCAAGATGATTATCCTAATCAAACATACTGGCTAAGCGTTGATGTAAATCACTTTACAAAAACTTGCTGTTGGCCTGATTGGCTCAATCTTGCAATTGGCTTTGGCCTAGATGACACTCAGTATTTAAATGAGAATAACACAAAAATGGGAGGAAATAATGAATGGTATATTGCTTTGGATTATGATATTCCTAAAATGTTAAAAAAGTGGAACTCTCCAACAGGCAAAAAGGTAAAACATTGGCTGAATTACATTCATTTGCCAGCTCCAACAATAAGGATCTCTCCAAAATTAGAATTTTACCCACTATTTCTCTAATTTTGTAAGATGTCAAAACTGTATATTATACCTACTCCGATTGGGAATTTAGAGGATATCACTTTAAGAGCAATTCGTTTGCTTAAAGAGGTAAATTTAGTGTTGGCTGAGGATACCAGAACCTCAAACAAGTTATTTGCTAAATATAATATAGAAACCCCATTAGCTTCTTTTCACATGCATAATGAGCATGAAGTTTTGTCAAAATATATTGCCAGATTAAAAGAAGGAGAATGTTTCGCATTAATTTCTGATGCAGGAACTCCAGCTATTTCTGATCCTGGATTTTTACTGGTTCGTGAATGTGTTAAAGAAGGTATTGAAGTTGATTGTTTGCCTGGAGCAACTGCTTTTGTGCCAGCTTTAGTTAATTCTGGCTTGCCAAATGATAAGTTTGTTTTTGAGGGATTTTTACCTGTAAAAAAAGGAAGGCAAACACGTTTGAAAATTCTATCAGATGAGGCAAGAACAATGGTTTTTTACGAATCTCCTCATAGGCTTGTAAAAACATTACAGCAATTTGTTGAATATTTTGGAGCTGATAGAAAAGTATCTGTTTCAAGAGAAATTAGTAAAATGTTTGAAGAAACAATAAGAGGCGCTAGTGCTGAGGTAGTATTGCATTTTGAACATAAAAAACCAAAGGGGGAATTTGTAATTGTAGTGGAGGGAAAGAAATGAAGATAGAAAAATTTATAGCTAAAAAGCCATATATTATTGCAGGTCCTTGTAGCGCTGAATCAGAAGCTCAAATTTTGAAAATTGCAAATGAAATTAAACCAATTGTTGATGTATTTAGAGCTGGCGTTTGGAAACCAAGAACAAGTCCAGATTCATTCGAAGGAGTTGGAGAAAATGCCCTTAAATGGCTGCAAAAAGTACAATCTGAAACGGGATTAAAAGTTATCACTGAAGTTGCAACTGCAAAGCATGTGGAACTTTGTTTAGAATCAGGTATTGATATGCTTTGGATAGGAGCTCGAACCACAGTAAATCCCTTTTATGTACAAGAAATTGCGGAGGCTCTTAAAGGAGTTGATATTCCTGTATTTGTTAAAAATCCAATTCATCCAGAAATAGGATTATGGGTTGGTGCATTGGAGCGATTAAATAAGGCTGGAGTTCATAAATTATCGGCTATTCACAGAGGTTTTTATAATTATAAAGAATCTGCTTTTAGAAACGACCCTAAGTGGGAAATGCCTATAAAATTAAGAGAAGAGGTTCGTGATTTACCCATTATTTGTGATCCGTCTCACATAGCCGGAAAGGCGTCACTAATTGAGGATGTTTCACAAACTGCAATGGATATTAATTTGAATGGCTTAATGATAGAGACACACAACAATCCAACAGGTGCTTTAAGCGATTCTAGACAACAAATTACTCCTCAAGACCTCAAACGAATCTTAAATAATTTAATTCTTAGAGACACTAAATTAAGAGATGAGGCTTTCAAAGATGAGCTGTTAGAATTTAGAAATCAGATCGATTTGTTAGATCATCAAATTATAGAATTGCTAAATGACAGGAAAAAAATTGTTGAAACAATTGCTCATTTCAAAAATCAAAATAAGCTCACTATTTTTCAGATTGAAAGATGGTTTGAGATTATTCAAAGCAGAAAATCAATTGCAAATAATTTAAAATTAGACAATCAAATGGTTGCAGAAATTTTTGAACTTATTCATAAGTATTCTATACTTACCCAAACAAAAATTATGAGATAATGAATAAAAGGTGGGAGGTAAAGAAATCTGACTCTGTAATTGTTCAAAAATTGGCTAAAGATTTAGATGTAAGTGAAATTGTGGCTCATCTTTTGGCATTAAGAGGGATTAAAACATTTACTGAAGCAAAACTTTTTTTCAGGCCAGAATTATCTCATTTACACGATCCTTTTTTGATGAAAAATATGGATCTGGCGGTTAAAAGAATTGAAACTGCAATCTCAAAAAAACAAAAGATTTTGGTTTATGGAGATTATGATGTTGATGGCACAACATCTGTTGCTATGATGTATTCTTTTTTGAAAAAATACAACCAGAATATTGAGTATTACATCCCTTGTAGATATGAGGAGGGTTATGGAATTTCATTAAAAGGAATTGATTATGCAAATGCAAATAATTTTGCCCTAATTATAGCTTTGGATTGTGGAATTAGGGATATTGAACAGATTGATTATGCAAATGAAAAGGGTATTGATTTTATTTTATGCGATCATCACACCCCTGCAGATAAAATTCCAAACGCAATTGCAGTTTTAAATTCAAAACAGATTGATTGCAATTATCCGTATAAAGAACTTTCAGGCTGTGGCGTGGGTTTTAAATTGATACAAGCATATTGTATAAATAATGATATTTCTTTTGATGAAATAATTGAATACTTGGATTTATTAACAGTAAGTATTGGGGCCGATATTGTTCCTATGACAGGAGAAAATAGAGTATTGGCTTTTTACGGACTTAAACAAATTAATTCCACGCCAAGAGTTGGCTTAAAAGCTTTAATGGATGCCGCTTCCAAAACAAAAGAACTTACTATATCAGATGTGGTTTTTGGAATTGCTCCAAGAATAAATGCAGCAGGAAGAATAGAGCACGCCAAAAAAGCAGTGGAGATTTTAGTTGAGAAAGATTATGATAGAGCAAAATCATTTGCTGATGGGATAGAGGAAAATAATAAAACCAGAAAAGATTTAGATCAAAGTATTACTAAGCAGGCTCTTGAAATGGTTGATGAAAATAAAAAATCAACAGTTGTTTTTAGCCAAAAATGGCATAAAGGAGTTGTTGGCATTGTTGCCTCTCGATTAATAGAGTCCTATTACAAACCAACAATTGTGCTTGCTGAAAATGATGGACTGCTTACAGGATCTGCTCGCTCTGTTCACGATTTTGATTTGTATGAGGCTATTTCAAAATGTGCTCATTTATGCCAAAAATTTGGAGGTCATAAGTATGCGGCAGGACTAAGTATTAAAAAGGAAAATCTTCACGCTTTTATTATTGCCTTTGAAAAAGTAGTTTCTGAGACAATTACTGAGGATCAACTCTCTGCTAAAATTGAAGTTGATATGGAAATTGATATCAATGATGTGGACGAAAAACTATTTAGAATAATAAAACAATTTGCTCCTTTTGGCCCACTTAATTTAGCTCCAGCTTTTATTAGTAAGGCAGTAATTGATACTGGTTATGGCAAAAAGTTAGGAGCCGATAAATTTCACTTAAGAATTAATGCTAAAACTGTAACTGGCTCAATTGGAGGTATTGGTTTTGGTATGGGAGATTTTTTTGATAATATAAAGGATTATCAAGAGTTTGATATCTGTTATACTATTGAAGAAAACGAATGGAATGGCAAGAAAAGTTTGCAGTTGATGCTAGCTGATATTAAGCAGTTTTTTTAGAAATGAGACAGTTAATCAAGCTATACAGATTTAGCCAATATTCCTGCCTAAAAGTTTAGCAATTTGAGTTTTTATTTTGGTTAAATTATTTAATTTTTTTATTCCATCTTCATCAATATCTCCAGTTTGTAATTGCTGTTGTAGTTCTGATATCTGAAGATCAACAATTCCCTTTTTTAGAGATAAAATTGCTTTTTCAGTTGTTTTGTGTAATTTTTCATCTTCTCTACCAGTTATAATATTATGTTTTTGCTTCCAGTTATCACTGATATTATGAGCCTGAGCGATTAAATCAACGGTCTGCTTACTAATTTCAATATCAGAGTTATTGGTTAGTTTCTGAACATCAATTAAACCCGCATTTTCAATCCCATTAATAATTGCAGTATACAATTTTTGATACTGAGGATTGGAGAATTCAATCCCATCTTGATGCAATTCATTAATTATCATGCCGGCAACACTTTCTTCTTCCTCTTGAACTAGAAAGATCTCATTTCCATAATTAATCAAAAGCCTTAAAACTTCCTCTTCCTGTTTCTGCAGTTTTTGTTCAATAGTAGTCTTAGATTTTTTTTGAGTTATTAATGGCACAGTTTCCTCTCCCAAGTTGCCTATTGGTCCACTTTTTACCATTGTTCTTGCTTTGCTAACCTGTTGTAAAAGAGACTGTTCAGAAACACCTAATTTCCCGTGATAAATTTTACAATATTCTTCTCTACTAAAAACATCTGGGATTTCAGAAATGCTTAAGATAATTCTCTTTTTAATTTCAATTATTTTTGCAGGGTCTGTTTCTTGCTTTAGCTTGTAAATATCAATAAGATAATCCACAAAATTTATAGCTGTTTTATCTAGGTATTCTTGAAATTTATCAGTAGTTAGTTTCTTTGAGTAGGAATCAGGATCCTCTCCTTCAGGGAAAGACGCTATTTTTACATTCATTTCTGCTTTTAAGCAAAGATCTATGGAGCGAATGGTTGCATTTATTCCTGCATTGTCCCCATCAAATAATAAAACAACATTATTGGTGGAACGCTTAATAAGCCCAATCTGATAAGTTCCCAATGCTGTTCCAGAAGCAGAAACCACATTTTCAATACCGTTTTGATGCATTGAAATAACATCAGTATAGCCCTCCACAATAAAGCATTTATTAGCCCTACTTATTGCTTGTTTTGAAATATCTAATCCGTATAAAACCTTTGATTTATCATAAATTAATGTCTCCCCAGAGTTAAGGTATTTTGATTTTGCATCCGCATTAAAAGCCCTCCCACCAAAACCAATTATTTTGCCTGAATAGGAGTGTATTGGGAACATAGTTCTTTCTCGAAATTTATCATAAGTTTTTCCCTCTTCATTCTCTCCAATTAAGCTAGATTCAATCAAAATATTTTTATCATAGCCAGCTTTAAGCGCAGCTTTTTCAAATGCGTTTTGTTTTTTAGGACTGTATCCAAGTTTGAATTGTTTTATTATTTCATCTGAAAATCCTCTCTCTTTAAAATAACTCAATCCAATTGTTTTGCCTTCTTCTGTATTCCAAAGCGTATCTTGAAAATATTCACTAGCAAATTTTGTTGCAATTAACTGACTTTCTTTGGCCGAGAGTTTACTTTCCTGTTCAACAGTAAGGGATTCTTCAACAATTTCGATATTGTATTTTGCAGCAACATATCTTAATGCTTCAGGGTAGTTTGCCCCTTGCAATTCTTGGACAAACATTATGCTGTTGCCACCTTTTCCGCATCCAAAACACTTGTAAATCCCTTTAGTAGGAGATACTACAAAAGAAGGGGTTTTTTCATCATGAAAAGGGCATCTACCCTTGTAATTAACCCCAGTTTTTTTTAAATCCACAAAATCACCAACAATCTCTTCAATCCGGGCTGCTTCAAAAATTCTATCTATGGTTTCTTGAGGGATCATTTCTTTCTATTTATTACATAATCTAACAATAGGCGTAATGATTTATTTGCCTCATTATTTTCAAAATTATTAAGTATATTCACTGCTTCCTGATGATATGCTTTCATTGTTTTTTCTGCATATTCAAGCCCTCCACTTTCTTTAACCAGTTCAATTACTTCAGTTACTTTCTTCTCATCTTTATGATGATTTTTTACAATATTTATGATGTATCTCTTTAATGGAGCATCCACACAATTAAGGATATGGATTAATGGAAGGGTCATTTTTTGTTCTCTTATGTCAATGGCAGTTGGTTTTCCTATTAATGAGCTTTGAGTATAATCAAACAAATCATCTTTAATTTGAAAGGCAATTCCTGCCTTTTCCCCAAATAATCGCATTTTTTCCACAGTCTCTTTATTTTGACCTACAGAGTTAGCCCCGCTAGCACAGCAGGCAGCAATTAATGTGGCTGTTTTCTGACGAATAATATCAAAATACACCTTTTCAGTGATGTCTAATTTTCTAGCTTTTTCAATTTGTAAAAGCTCTCCTTCACTCATATCTTGAACGGCGGTACTCATGATTTCTAATAAATCAAATTCTTTGTTTTTCACTGCTAATAGCAGTCCTCTACTGAGTAGAAAATCTCCAACTAAAACAGCAATTTTATTTTTCCAAAGGGCATTAATTGAAAAAAATCCCCTTCGAAAATTTGCTTCATCAATAACATCATCATGCACTAAAGTGGCAGTGTGCAAGAGTTCAATCATTCCTGCTGCTCGATAGGTATTTTCTTCAAATTTCCCAAAAAGTTTAGCTGACAGAAAAACAAACATAGGTCGCATTTGCTTGCCTTTTCTTTTGATAATATAATACATAATCTTATCAAGTAATGCGACATTACTTTTTAAGGATTCTTTAAACTTGCTCTCAAACAAGTTCATCTCCATTTTAATAGGAGCCTGGATATCTTTTATTATGGACAAAATTAGAGCTAACTTGAAATGCGAATGTACAAAGAAAATAGCCTGTAAAGATCTCTTTTTTCTTTGTTTAAAAGTTATTTGAGTTTGTTTACCAATTGCCCGCAAGCTGCTGCAATATCCTTGCCCTTACTTTTTCTCAAATTTACGATTAGCTTTCTCTCTTCTAAGAATTTGATAAAAGTATCAGTAACCTTATTTGATGATTTTTCATAAGGAAGATCATCAACAGTATTGTACTCAATGAGGTTTATTTTACAAGGGCTAGCTTTTGCAAATTGAACTAACTTTTGTGCATCTTCAATACTGTCGTTTAGGTCTTTAAATAAGATATATTCGTAAGTAACTCTGCTGCCCGTTTTATCATAAAAATACCCAACAGCCTCTCTTAGTTCAGCTAAGTTAATTTTTTTATTCAAGGGCATTAAGATATCGCGCTTACTATCGGAGGCTGCATGTAATGAAATAGCCAGATTAAACTTAACCTTATCATCCCCAAGGGTTTTTATCATTTTTGAAATACCAGCTGTTGAAACTGTAATTCTTTTTGGAGACATCCCTAATCCTTCCTCAGTGGTTATAAAATTAATGCTGTTCAATACTGCTTTGTAGTTTAATAATGGTTCTCCCATACCCATATAAACTATATTTGATAGTGGTTTGCCAAAGTTTGAGACAGCCTCTTCATTAAGAATAAAAACTTGATCGTAAATTTCACCAGCAGTTAGATTTCTTGCTAATTTTAATGTTCCAGTAGCACAAAAGTTACAAGTTAAACTGCAGCCAACTTGTGATGAAACACAAGCAGTTAATCTTTTTTGTGAGGGTATTAAAACCCCCTCAACCAAAAGTTTATCATGCAATTGGAAACTGTATTTTATAGTTCCGTCTATACTTCTTTCTGCTTTATGAATTTTAACAGTGTTAATAGTGAAATTACTACTTAATAACTCACGCATTTCTTTTGATAAGGAGGTTATTTCTTCAAATGAAGTTGCTCTTTTTTGCCAAAGCCATTCCCATATTTGTTTAGCTCTGAATTTAGGCAGACTATGTTCTGCACAGAATGCTACAATCTCTTCTAAATCTAAACTCCTTATATCTTTTTTATCACTCATAATTGTTTACAAAGATATATTACTTTTGTCTATGCGATTTTTAACGGCAGATTATTTATATCCACTTCATACCAATCCATTAAAAGAAGGTGTTTTGCAAATTTCTGAAAAAGGAGAAGTAGTTGCTATTTTTGAAGATAGAAAATCTGTGTCAAAAGAAAAGTTAGAAATTTTTGAGGGGATTTTATGTCCAGGATTTGTAAACGCACATTGTCATTTGGAATTGAGCCATTTAAAAGGCGTAGCAGAAAAAGGCAAAGGATTGTTGGATTTTATTGGTGCCGTTCAAAAAAGAAATAATTTAAAAAAAGATGCGATTTTGGCAGCCATTGATTTTGCAGAACAGCAAATGATAAAAAACGGCATTGTTGGGGTGGGAGATATTTGTAATACAGCAGACACTCTTTCTCAAAAACAAAAAGGCAACTTACAATACTATAATTTCATTGAAGTTTTTGGAGTACAAGATCAAAAGGCAAACCAAATAATAATGGAGGCAAAAGAGTTGAGAAATCAATTCAGAGCCAGTGGCTTAAAGGCAACAATTACTCCTCACTCTCCATATTCTGTACCGCCAAAATTAATTCAAGAAATTGCAAGAAATTTTGATGAAAATGACGAATTGCTTACTATTCATGTTCAGGAAACAATTAAGGAAAATGAGCTATTTGAAAATAAGCAAGGAGATTTTTTTGCTTGGCTTCAAAGCATTAATACAAGCTCTACAATTTGGGAAAGCAGAAACAAATCAGCTGATATTTTAAAAGAATTAGGAACCAAAAAATTATTATTGGTCCACAACACTTTTGCCGAAAAAGAAGATATCGGTTCTTATTATTATTGTACTTGCCCAAAGGCAAATTTATATATTGAAAATAGCTTACCGGACTACTCTATTTTCGATACTGATAAATTATGTGTAGGAACAGATAGCCTAGCCTCTAATAACTCACTTTCTATTTTAGAGGAGTTGCAAATAATTAAAGAAAATACCAATTTTGATTTTAATACACTGCTCAAAATAGCTTCTAAAAATGGGGCTGTGGCATTAGGATTTACAAAGCTAGGTACTTTTGAAAAAGGGAAAATTCCTGGGGTAAACTTGATATCTGAACTAAATAAAATTAAAATTATTGCATAAAGACCTCTGCAATCTTTAAATCTTTTTCAGTAGTAATTTTTAGATTTCTTTCTTCTCCTAAAATAGTTGTGATGTTGCCTCCATTTGCTTCAAATACAGAAGCATCATCTGTAAAATGTTCTGCAAATTCTTGCCTATAAGCATCTTTAATGTCAGTACTTATAAAACATTGAGGGGTTTGTACTTGATAAAAATTACTTCTATCAATATGTTTTGAAGTTTCTCCATCAACTTTCCGAATGGAATCCTTAATAGGGGTAATAGGGACAACTCCAATTCCTTTTTTAGTTTCAGCAACTAAGCGATCAATTAAAGTTTTAGAAATGAGCGGGCGAACACCATCATGAATTGCAACAATTGATTCCTCATCTATTTTTTCAAGTCCATTTTTTACAGATTGAAAACGGCTTTCACCTCCCTGAACTAAAACATGCTTTTGATTGAAATTAGTGTCTTTACAAAGGTTACTCCAGTAATCAAATTGTGCTTTGGGTAAAACGACAATAATTTCTTCAAAGTGAGAAAATTGTTTTATAGTATGTATTAAAATGGGCTCATTTTGTAATAGTAAAAACTGTTTGGGGATTTCCGTCTGCATTCTTTCTCCTTTCCCCCCAGCAACTATTAAGGCCACTTTTTTCACTTTAAATAATTAGCATAACATCTCCATATGTATGGAAATTGTATTTCTTTTTTAGAGCTTCCGCATATGCTTTTTGCAAAATATCTAATCCAGAAAAAGCTGCAACTTGCATCATTAATGCAGATTGTGGTAAATGAAAGTTGGTTAACATACAATTTGCAATCCTAAAATTATGAGGAGGGAATAAAAATATATTTGTCCATCCAGTAAAAGCAAGAGCTTCATTTTTTGTCGAAACAGAAGATTCTAATGTGCGCATTACTGTGGTCCCAATAGCACAAATTCTTTTTCCTTGGGCCTTGCCAGTATTAATTTGCTCTGCAGCCCTTTGAGGAATGATTATTTCCTCCGATTCCGTTCTATGTTTTGATAAATCTTCAACCATAATAGGGCTGAATGTCCCCAAACCAACATGTAGCGTGGTTTCTGCAAACTCAACTCCTGTTAACTCTAGCTGCTTCATTAAAAGTCTGCTAAAATGTAGTCCAGCAGTAGGAGCGGCAACGGCTCCCTCATGTTTTGCATAAACAGTTTGATATCTTTCATCATCTTGAGCTGTTGCTGCTCTGTCAAGGTGTTTTGGTATAGGGGTCTCTCCAAGAGCCGTAATAGCTTGTTTAAATTCTTCATGAGTACCATCAAAAAGGAATCTCAATGTTCTTCCTCTAGAGGTTGTGTTGTCAATTACTTCCGCAATGAGATCATCTTTTTCACCAAAGAATAATTTATTTCCAATTCTAATTTTTCTAGCAGGATCAACCAGCACATCCCAAATCCTATTTTCTTTGTCTAATTCTCTCAACAAAAAAACTTCTATCATTGCCCCAGTTTTTTCTTTATTGGCAATTAATCTTGCAGGGAAAACTTTGGTGTTATTGAGTACAATCACATCTCCCTCAACAAAAAAATCTTTGAGATCAGACACTACTTTATGTTCAATTTGACCAGTATTTTTATGTACAATCATGAGTTTTGCCTCCTCTCTTTCAGCAGCTGGTTTTTTTGCAATTCTTGCTTCTGGCAAGTCAAAATTGAACATGGATAATTTGTATTTCATCTGAAAGTAAGGCTTAAATTAAAGGGGGCAAATATAATGGATTGAAAAACAGAAGTCAAGTAAATTTACTTATTTAAAAGCTTTTCAAAGCTTTCAATATCAATTCCTTTAGATAATTCATAATCTCCAATTGCCGTTCTGCATAAACTGGAAAGATATCCTCCACTATTTAATGCAGTGCCAAAGTCATTAGCAATTGAGCGAACGTAAGTTCCTTTACTGCATTTAATTTCAAAAGCTATAGTTAAATTTTCAATAGAAATAATATTAAACTCCCTCACAAAAATTTTTCTACTTTCAATCATTATTTCTTCTCCTCTTCTTGCTTTTTCATAAAGTCTTTCTCCCCCCCTTTTTAGTGCAGAAAAAATAGGTGGTTTTTGATCAATTTCTCCAATAAACTGTTTTGTAGTTTGATGGATTAACTCCTTAGTTATATGAGAAGTTTTATAATCATTATCCACTTCTGTTTCCAAATCGTAAGAGGGGGTTGTCCCTCCTAATGTAATAGTTCCAGTATATGTTTTTTCTTGGCCTTGAATTTCAGAGATTCTTTTGGTAAATTTTCCGGTACAAACAATTAAAAGCCCTGTGGCTAAAGGATCAAGGGTTCCTGCATGACCCACCCTTAGTTTTTTTAGATTGTATTTTTTACTGATGAGATGTTTTATTTTTTTCACAACATCAAATGATGACCAGCCAAGCGGTTTGTCAATTAATACCATTTGTCCAGCTAGGTAATCTTCAGAAGTCATTAAATGACACTTAATGGATGAATAAAAAAATGAATAACCAATAAGGTTATTCCTAAAATAATTCGATAATAACCAAAAAGTTTAAATCCTTTCTTGCTTAAGAAACTAATAAAGGATTTTATGGCAAGAAATGCTACAATAAAGGCAATTATGTTTCCAATAATTAGGTAATTAACTTGATCTCCAGAAAGTACCCATCCTTGAGTATAAAAATCGTAACTTTTTTTTACTGTTGCGCCTAGCATTGTTGGAACAGCAAGAAAGAAAGAAAATTCTGCAGCCGTTTTTCTATTGATTTTTTGTGTCATTCCACCTACTATGCTTGCGCCACTTCTGGATACTCCAGGAATCATTCCTAAACATTGAAAAAATCCAATTTTTAATGCAGTTAGATAGCTTATTTCGGTATGTGCTGTTGGATTTTTTGGGTCAAAATCTTCATTTCCTTTAAACCAACTATCTACTTTCAATAAAATAAAACCTCCAATAAGCAAGGAAATCGCTACTGTAATTGGACTTTCTAATAGCTGATCAATAACATCATTCAGCAAAAAGCCCAACACAGCCGCAGGAATAAAAGCCACCATCAGTTTAAAATAAAAATCTAGACTTTGAAAAAAGCGTTTCCAATACAAAACAACAACCGACAATATTGCCCCAAGCTGAATGATAATGGTAAATAATTTTGTAAAATCTTCCGTTTCAATTCCCATAAATGAGGAAGCAATAATCATATGCCCAGTAGAGGATACCGGCAGGAATTCTGTAATTCCCTCTATAATAGCAAGGATAATAACATCAATTAAATCCATTTATTAAGCATCTTTGCTCTTATACATAATAGCAATAATCTCGATAATGAAACCTGTGGCTAATAAAATAGGAGCTAGAGTTAATCTTTGGAAATCAAAAATATCAGCAGAGAATTTTGTAGGATCTTCTGACCCTCCTCCTATCATTAAAATAAGGCCGCTTACTATAAAAGCTAAGCCAACAATTAGTAACAGGTAATTCTTTTTTTTGAATGCAAAATCCATAGTAATGTATTTAGTTATAAAGTTCGTTTTCGTTGAGTTGAAGATATTTTTTTACAGCAAAAAAAGTGGAAAATAAGCTGAGTATTAATCCTGATAAAAAGATAAGTATAAAAACAATTCCAATTATTTTTAAGTCATCAATATTTAGGGCGTCTTCCTGGACTAATTGTAGGGCTCCTATCATCATAAAAACAGCAAAAATAGAGCTGTAAAAACCCTGGTACAATCCTTTAATTAGAAATGGTTTTTGTATAAAACTATCAGTTGCCCCTACTAGTCTCATGGTTCTAATCAAAAATCTTTTTGAATAAACCGATAGCCGAATAGTATTATTAATGAGTACAAATGCGATAAAGAAAAGCAATATGCAAAAAACTAATAAAAAGAATGACAATTGCTTCACATTACTATTCAATTTGTCTACTAAATCTTTTTGATAATAAGCCTCAAATACAACTGGATCTGCCATTAATTCAGCGGTAATTTGTTGTAAACTATCCGTATTTGCGTAGTCTGCATTTAATTTTACATCAATTGATGATAAAAGGGGGCTGTATCCTAAAAATTCCACAAAATCTTCTCCTAAATCAGTTTTTAATTCTTGGGTAGCCTGTTCTTTTGATATGAAATTTACACTTTTGGTAAAATTTTCAACTTCTAATTTCTTTTGAAATGTGCTAGTTTGAATTTCAGTTATCCCATCTTTTAACATGATTGTAAAGCCGATATTTTCTTTTACATAATCAGTTAATCTTTGTGCGTTTATTAGAATTAAGCCAAGTAGCCCAACAATAAATAATACTAGAGATAAGCTAATTACAACAGAAGCCGATGAAGAGAATATCTTCCACTTTAACAATTTATTTGATCCTAGCTGCATATGGCTGGCTAAAATATAAAAATACAATTTACTAATTGATGTTATTCGTTAACTTTGCCAACAGATTAATATTAATAAGATGGATTATAATTTTAATGCTCTTGAAAAAAAGTGGCAGAATTATTGGAGGGAAACTGAAACATATAAAGTTCTAGAAGATAATAGTAAAGAAAAATACTATGTTCTAGATATGTTTCCTTATCCTTCTGGAGCTGGATTGCATGTTGGTCATCCACTAGGATATATAGCTTCTGATATTTTTGCAAGATATAAAAGATCAAAAGGGTTTAATGTTTTGCATCCAATGGGGTACGATTCTTTTGGTTTGCCAACTGAACAATATGCAATTCAAACAGGAATTCATCCAGCAGTTGCAACCAAAGAAAACACTGATAGATATAGAAAACAATTGGACCAAATTGGATTTTCATACGATTGGAGTAGAGAAATTCAGACTTCCGATCCAAATTATTACAAATGGACTCAGTGGATTTTTAAACAACTTTTCGATTCTTATTATTGCAAGGCAAGAGATAAGGCCATACAAATCTCAGGATTAATTTCAGATTTTGAGAAAAGTGGAAATACTAAAACTAATGCAGCTTGTGATGAGAATACTCCACAATTTTCAGCAGAGCAGTGGAGTAATTTTTCCGAAAAAGAAAAAGAGAAAATATTATTGAATTACAGATTAGCATTTTTGTCAGAAACTTGGGTAAATTGGTGTGAGGGCTTAGGAACCGTCCTTGCAAATGATGAGGTAAAAGAAGGGCTTTCAGAAAGAGGGGGATTTCCGGTAGAACAAAAATTAATGAAGCAATGGTCGCTAAGAATAACCGCTTATGCAGATCGTTTAATTTCTGGATTAGTAACTATTGATTGGTCAGAATCAATAAAGGACATTCAAAAAAATTGGATAGGTAAATCTAAGGGAGCTTCAGTACGCTTTAATGTTGAAAATTCTGAAGATAAAATAGAAGTTTTTACCACAAGACCAGATACTATTTTTGGAGTTAATTTTATGGTTTTGTCTCCAGAACATCAGCTAGTAGAGAGGCTCACCACTGGAGCTCAAAATGTAGCTATAGAAAGCTATGTAAACAAGGTAAAATTAAAATCTGAAAGAGAAAGACAGGCGGATAAAAGCGTAAGTGGAGTCTTTACGGGTTCTTATGCAATTCATCCTTTTACTAAAGAAAAAGTTGCTATTTGGATTGGAGAATATGTGCTTGCAACCTATGGAACGGGTGCGGTTATGGCTGTCCCTTGTGGGGATCAAAGAGATTGGGATTTTGCAACTCATTTTGGGATTGAAATCATCAATATTTTTAAGGGGGTTGATATAAGTAAAAAGGCAAATGAGGCAAAAGATGTAGGCATTACAAATTCTGATTTTTTAGATGGACTTAGCTCAGAGCAAGCAATTCAAAAAGCAATTGAACGACTAGAGCAAGGAGGATTTGGAGAAGGGAAAATCAACTACCGACTAAGAGACGCCATTTTCAGCAGGCAAAGATATTGGGGAGAACCATTTCCGATTTATTATAAAGGCGAAACAGCCTATATCTTAGAAAATAATACACCTGTGATACTGCCTGAGATAGACAAATATTTACCGACTTTAAGTGGTGAACCTCCGCTTGCAAGAGCAAAAAAAGAGGATTGGAATGTTTTTGAAGGAGATAGGATGGAAACCAATATTATGCCGGGTTGGGCCGGGAGTTCTTGGTATTTTTTAAGATATATGGACCCGAAAAATGACGGGGCGTTTTGTGCCAAGGAAAAATCAGATTACTGGGGACAGGTAGATTTATATATTGGCGGGGCAGAACATGCCGTTGGCCACTTATTGTATTCTAGGTTTTGGACTAAATTTTTGTACGATAGAGGCTTTATTTCTTTTGACGAGCCTTTTAAAAAGATGATAAATCAAGGGATGATTTTAGGTAGGTCATCTTTTGTTTATAGAATTAAAGACACTAATAAATTTGTAAGTTTCGATAAAAGTAAAGAGCATAAAACCACAAGATTATATGTTGATGTAAACTTTGTAGATAATGATATTCTGGACATTAAAGCTTTCAAAAATTGGAGGAGCGAATATGCTGATGCGGAATTTATTTTAAATGCTGAGGGGAAATATTTGTGCGGTTATGAGATCGAAAAAATGTCAAAATCAAGATATAATGTTCAAACACCTGACCAGCTTGTAGAAAAATTTGGGGCCGATACTTTGCGTTTGTATGAAATGTTTTTAGGACCATTAGAACAATTCAAGCCTTGGGATACCAAAGGGATAAATGGGGTTCATAATTTTTTAAGAAAGTTCTGGAGATTGGTACATGATGGCGAAAATAACTTTAGCGTTTCTGATCAGGTGCCAACCAAAGAAAACTATAAAACCCTACATAAAACCATAAAGAAAGTAGAAGAAGAAATTGAAAGACATTCTTTTAATACGGTTGTCAGTACTTTTATGATTTGTGTAAATGAACTTACAGATCAAAAGTGTAATAGTCGAGAAATTATTTCTGATTTCACCATTTTACTCTCCTCATACGCGCCTCATATTTCGGAAGAAATTTGGCAAAAATTGGGTAATAACACTTCAGTTACAAAAGTAGCTTTTCCAAAATGGAATCAAAGTTATATAGTAGAAAGTCAAATAAATTATCCTGTTTCTTTTAATGGCAAAACTCGCTTTACAATATCCTTACCTTCTGAAATGACAAAAGAGGAGGTGGAAAGTGAGGTGATGAAACACGAAAAAATGACTCATTATTTAAATGGAGAATCTCCTAAAAAAGTAATTGTTGTCCCAAAAAGAATTGTAAATATTGTTATTTAATTCTTTTGAAAAGTATAGTAGATAATTTGCTTTTGATTTTTTAAATCAGATTGCTTACTTTTACTGCTTTATAAAAAAGCTTTCATGTCAGAAAAACCATCATCAGTACACTATATAAATTACTTAGCACTCGATAAAGTATTGAATTCTCAAACCCTTGTGAGTAAAGAAAAAGGGAAGGAGGCTCATGAAGAAATGCTCTTTATAATTATTCACCAAACCTATGAGTTGTGGTTCAAACAAATCTTGCATGAGTTAGATTCTATTATGGGTTTGTTTAAAGCCGATAAGATTGACGAGAGCAATATTGGGGTTATTGTAAGTAGAATGGACAGGGTTAATAAAATCATGACTACTCTTGTTGGGCAGTTGGAGATTTTAGAAACTATGACTTCTTTGGATTTTTTAGATTTCAGAGATTACCTGTCTCCTGCCTCAGGGTTTCAGTCTCATCAGTTTAGAAAATTAGAAGTAATGTTAGGGCTCAAAATAGAGAAAAGGCAGCAAGTAGGAGGCTGCCCTTATCACTCCCAATTTGAAGCAGAAAAGAAAGCAGAAATCTTAACTTTGGAAGCAAATGACTCTTTGTTTTCCTTAGTTGAAAAATGGTTAGAGCGCATCCCATTTTTAAATATGAAAAATTTTGACTTTACTCAAAAATATGAAGAGGCGGTAAACCAAATGTTAGAAAAAGAAATTTCGGGTATTAAATCAGCCAATTTAACAGAGGAAGATAGGGCTCTTAGAATACGAATGATTGATGAAAACAGGAAGTATTTTAACCGAGTATTAAGTGAAGAGCAGCACAATAAAGCCATGGCAGAGGGAGAAACAAAACTTTCTTACAAAGCAACTATGTCGGCACTGCTTATTAATTTGTACAGAGATCAGCCCATATTGCATTTGCCTTATCAATTCTTAAGAAGTGTGGTAGAGTTAGATCATAAGATTGCCTCTTGGCGCTTTAGACACGTGCAAATGGTGGAGAAGATGTTAGGCCAAAAAATTGGTACTGGAGGAAGTTCAGGTCAAGAATATTTGAAGCAGACGGTTGATAAACATAAATTATTTACCGATTTAGCAAATATTGCCACTCTTATGATTTCAAGATCTTATTTACCAGAATTGCCACAAAAGATAAAAGACACTTTAGGATTTAATTATAAAAAATAAAACATTATGAAAAAACTACTACCAATATTATTCATTTTCTTTTCTTTTAGCTCCAAAGGGACCATACATCAAATACAAGTGTGGAATGGCTATTACCAGTTCCTTCCATCAAACAATGTTACAGTTCAATTAGGAGACACCATACAGTGGACTCCTCTTGATCCTCCAACCATGACTCATACCATAACATCTACTAATATCCCATCTGGAGCAGCAGCTTTTAATCAAATATGGCAATTGCCTGCAGACACCTTTTTTCAATACATTCCTCAAGTTGTAGGACTGTATCAATATGTTTGCACTCCTCATGTAAATATGAATATGATTGGAGAGTTTACGGTTGTTAGTGGAGGGGCTACTTATGTACCTGTTAATGTGTATATTATAAATCCAAATGGATGCCCATATACTATAGCAGAAACTTGGGGCAATCCTATTTTAGGCGCTGGAAATGCGACATGGGTTTCAACGGATTCATTAACCGGTCAAGACCTTTTGCACTTTTTAGTACCTGATACTAACAATCAAACGCTATTTACTATTTGTGCTGTACCGGCACCACCCTGTACTTGTCCACAAGTTTGCTCAGGACCAATTTCGATATTTCCAAATATGGCATTAACTTTGGCACTTTGCCAGCCATCCGATATTGAGGCTATTCAAACTACTAATAGCAGAAAAGTGGTAAAAGTAACCGACCTTTTAGGTAGAGCAACAAAAGCCACTAACCAACTTCTTTTTTACATCTATAATGATGGAACAGTAGAGAAAAAAGTAATTATTGAATAAATGGAATTATCACTAAAGAACAAAAATGCCATTGTGTGCGGAAGCAGCCAAGGAATTGGAGAGGCTTCTGCTATTGAGTTAGCAAAACTAGGGGCTAATATTACCCTAATTGCTCGTAACGAAAGTAAACTCTTGGATGTATTAAATCACCTAGATAAATCTCAAGGGCAAGTTCATTCATTTATATGCATTGATTTTTCAAATACTGAAAAATTAAAAGAAGAGGTCAATCTTTTAAAAGCAACTTACCATATTTTAGTAAATAATACTGGAGGTCCTGCTGGAGGTCCTATTGCAGATGCCAATACTCAATCTTTTGAAGATGCTTTCAGAATGCATTTAGTGAACAATCAAATCCTAGTTCAAAAAGTAATGCAAGGCATGAAAAAAGCAGGTTTTGGCAGAATAATCAATATTATTTCTACTTCAGTAAAAGCTCCAATTCCAGGATTGGGTGTTTCTAATACTATACGTGCTGCAGTTGCTAGTTGGGCAAAAACTCTTTCCCTTGAGCTTGGGCCCTACGGCATTACCGTAAATAATGTATTGCCAGGTTTTACCAATACCAATAGATTAAAAAGCTTAATTGCTAAAAAAGCAGAAGTCCAAGGCAAAAAAGTAAAAGAAATAGAGCAAGCTATGAAATTAGATATTCCTGCCGGAAGATTTGGCAATGTAGATGAAATAGCAAATGCAGTAGCCTTTTTATGTACTCCAGCGGCATCTTATATTAATGGAATTAACCTTCCAGTTGATGGAGGAAGAACGACATCTTTATAAATGGAAAAGATTTTAAATTATATAAATGGGAATTTAATAGAACCAACCAGTGGTAAGTATTTGGATAATTACAATCCTTCTAATGGTAAGGTTTATTCTTTAATTCCAGATTCTGAAAAGTTAGATATAGATAATGCGGTAGCGGCAGCCAAGGAGGCTTTTATCACTTGGAGTAAGACTCCAAAACAAGAGCGGTCCGATATTTTAATGAAGATAGCCGATACCATTGAAAAATATGCAGATGAATTGGTAAAAGCAGAGAGTAAAGACAATGGCAAGCCAGAAACTTCAGCGGCTCATGTAGATATTCCAAGAGCCTCAGCAAATATTCGATTTTTTGCAGGAGCCATTTTGCACGATAGCTCCCAAATGCATGAAATGGATGGGATGGCAATCAATTATACTTTACGCCAACCAGTTGGAGTGGCGGCTTGTATATCTCCATGGAATTTACCTTTGTATCTACTCACTTGGAAAATTGCTCCAGCTCTTGCCGCTGGCAATACAGTAGTTGCAAAACCCTCTGAAGTTACTCCAATGACCGCCTATTTATTTAGTAAAATTTGCATAGAAGCAGGATTGCCAAAAGGGGTTTTAAATATTGTTCACGGACTGGGAAGTAAAACAGGAGATCCACTCACTACTCATCCAGATACCCCGATTATCTCTTTTACCGGAGGAACTGTAACTGGTAAACATATTGCAACCATTACCGCGCCTATGTTTAAAAAACTTTCTTTGGAATTGGGAGGAAAAAACCCAAACATCATTTTTGCAGATGCTGATTTTGATAAGGCGGTAAGTACGGCCGCAAGGGCGGCTTTTACCAATCAAGGGCAAGTTTGTTTGTGCGGTTCTCGCCTTTTTGTTGAGCAAGAGATTTACGATAAATTCAAAGATGCTTTGGTTGCTAAAACAGCCCAGCTAAAAGTGGGCGATCCAAAAGACGCAAGTTCCAACTTAGGCGCGGTAGTTTCCAAAGAACACATGCATAAAATTTTGGATAAAATTGAAGAAGCTAAAAATTTAGGAGGAAAAATTCTTATTGGAGGAAAGCGAGTAATCTTAGATGGAGAATTGAAAGATGGCTATTATATCGAGCCAACAATTATTGAAGGACTCTCATCAGATTGCTCTATTAATCAAGAAGAAATTTTTGGGCCAGTAGTAAGTCTGATCCCATTTAAAACAGAAGAAGAGGTTATAAAAATGGCAAATTCTACAAAGTACGGTTTATCGGCCTCTATATTCACCGAAAATATTAGTAAAGCCCATAGAGTTGCTGCAAATATTGACTCAGGAGTGGTTTGGATCAATACTTGGCTTCTTAGAGATTTACGAATTCCTTTTGGAGGCATGAAACATTCTGGAGTTGGCAGAGAAGGAGGATTTAAATCTTTAGAGTTTTTTACAGAGTCTAAAAATATATGTGTTAAAATATAAAATGGAAAGACAAGTTACACATATCAAATTAGTTGAGGCTGAAGAAATTCGTCCTTTAAGACATAAGATGCTACGTCAAGGGCATGATTATTCAACTACTGCATACCGTAGAGATAATGAAAAACTCACCTTTCATTTAGGAGTTACTCTAGAGGAAAAGATTGTCAGTTGCGCTACTTTCTACCCAGAAGAAACAAATAAAATGGAAGGTAATAATCCCTACAGATTAAGAGGAATGGCTACAGATTCTAATTATTTGCGAAATGGATATGGCAAACAAATTATGCAAGAAGCTTTTCAAATTTTAAAACTTAAAAAATGTAATTTGCTTTGGTGCAATGCTAGAATTTTAGCGGTCCCATTTTATCAATCAGTGGGGTTACAAGAAATAGGAGATTTATTTGATATCGCAGACATAGGACCTCATTATTATATGTATAAAGAAATTTATTAAGTAAATGAACGGAGACCAATTTAATTCAAACAGAGCTCCTTTGGCAGTAGGATTGTATCCTCATGCTCGTAAAGTTGGAAATCTTTTATTCCTTTCTGGAGTAGGGCCAAGAAAAGCAGGACAAACAGATATCCCTGGGGTAACGCTAAACTCAAATGGAGAGATTGAAAGTTATGATATTGAAAAGCAATGTCATTCGGTTTTTGCAAACATCAAATATATTTTGGAAGATTCAGGATCCTCTTGGGAGAATATTGTAGATGTACAAGTTTTCCTTACTAATATGAAGGATGATTTTAAAACCTATAATAGAATTTATGCTGATTATTTTAAAGATAATCAGCCCTGCAGAACAACTATTGAAATAAAGAGTTTACCCACCCCAATAGCAATAGAACTAAAAATAATAGCAACCATTAAAACATAAAATTATGAATAGTATTAGATCCCCCTTTAATTTCCTAAAATGGATAGATGACAATAAAAATTTATTAAAACCGCCTATAGGCAATAAGTGTTTGTATACAGAATCAGGAGACTTTATCATTATGGTTGTAGGAGGCCCAAATTCTAGGAAGGACTATCATTATAACGAAACGGAAGAATTTTATTATCAAATAAAAGGAGATATTGTAGTGCGTACCCAGCAAAATGGAAAGGCAGTTGATATTCCTATTAAAGAGGGAGAAGTATTTTTATTACCTCCAAAAGTTCCTCACTCTCCTGTTCGATCTGTAGGCTCTATAGGTATGGTTATCGAATGTAAAAGGACAGCAAACGAAAGAGATGGGTTGATGTGGTTTTGCGACAATTGCAACGAACCTTTACACGACACTTATTTCCATTTAACAAATGTAGAAAAAGATTTTCAACCAAGATTCAAAGAATTTTATGGATCTGAAGATATGAGAACTTGCAATGCCTGTGGATATATTATGGAAACAGATAAAAGGTTTGTAGAATAAAAAATGGAAAAGCTGTTCACCATAGATATTCACACCCATATTCTTCCAAAGGATATTCCAAATTTTAATAAGAAATTTGGTTATGGTGAGTTTGTTCAATTAGAACATCACAAACCTTGCTGCGCTAAAATGATGATGAACGATCAGTTTTTTAGAGAAGTAGAAGCCAATTCTTGGGATCCTGATACTAGGATAAAAGAATGCGATCATCAAAATGTGAATGTGCAGGTTTTATCTACTATTCCGGTTATGTTTTCTTACTGGACAAAGCCGAAAGATGGCTTGGAGATTTCTAAATTTATAAATGATGATTTGATAAAAGTAGTGGATCAAAATCCTAAGAGGTTTGTTGGTTTAGCAAATGTCCCTATGCAAGACACAAAACTTGCCATTTTGGAATTAGAAAGAGCTAAAAAACTTGGATTTAAAGGGATTCAGATAGGCTCTCACATCAATAATTTAAATCTGGATGACCCTTCTTTCTTCCCAATTTATGCAGCCTGTGAGGAATTGGACATGTCTATTTTTGTTCATCCTTGGTGGTGGATGGCAAAGGAGAAAATGGATAAATATTGGTTGCCTTGGCTTGTTGGAATGCCTATGGAAACTTCTCTAGCAATCTGTTCTATGATTTTTAGTGGGGTGTTTCATAAATTTCCAAAACTAAGAGTTGCTTTCGCTCATGGGGGAGGTTCATTTCCTGCAACAATCGGTAGAATTGAGCACGGGTTTAATGTTCGGCCTGATTTAGTAGCGGTGGACAACAATGTAAATCCTAAAGAATATTTGGGAGAATTTTGGTTAGATTCTTTAGTTCATGATGATAAAATGCTAGAGTATATTGTGGAATTAGTTGGAGAAGATAAGGTGGCTTTAGGCACAGATTATCCCTTCCCACTTGGAGAATTAGAGCCAGGAAAACTCATACACTCCATGCCATATCCTATAAAAGTCAAAAAGAAACTCCTTTCGGAAAATGCCTTGAATTGGTTAAATATGAAAAAAGAAGATTTCATATAATGAAAGCGGAGATTGTAATTGGAACTAAAAAATATACTGTTGATTTCTCCAAAGCAATGGACATTTCTATTGCTCTAAATTTTAATGGAAACCAGCCCAATACTTATGGAGTAGCTAAAGCGAGCTCTAAAGCTTATCAAGACGGGCAATTTATTGGAGATACTCGAAAAGGGGGCCCCTGCAATTTTGAAACTTATAATTTTACCCCACATTGTAACGGCACTCATACCGAGTGTATCGGTCATATTACAAATGAAAGAATGGTTATTTTAGCTGCTTTAAATGATGAAATTATTCCATCCACTCTTATTTCAGTTACGCCAAAAAGCACTACTGAGAATTACATCCCAAAACTAAATTCTGACGATTTAGTAATTACAAAACAAGACTTAGAATCACAATTGAAAAATACGAATTCTGAGTTATTAAAAGGGTTAATTATTAGGACTCTTCCAAATTCGGAAACTAAAAAAAGTAGAGACTACATGCAGGAGGCTCCATCATTTTTTAGTATTGATGCCATGGCGTATATTGTAAGTTTGGGAGTAAAACATTTATTAGTAGACATTCCTTCAGTTGACAGATTATTTGATGATGGACATCTTTGTTCTCACAATATATTTTGGGAAACAAAAAGTAAGCAATTGAATCCCAAAACCCAAAATAAAACGATTACTGAAATGATTTTTGCTTCTGAAATTATTAAAGATGGCAGCTATTTGTTAAATCTGCAAATTCCAGCATTTGTATCAGATGCCGCTCCAAGCAGGCCTATTTTATATAAAATAAATGAGCTATAAAAATACCCAAGAATTTTCTTTGCAGCTAGATGAAAAGGACGAACTGAAACACTACCGAAATGAGTTCCATATTCCTTTGCAAAAAAATGGCCAAGAACATATTTACTTATGCGGAAACTCACTCGGATTACAAGCCAAAAGGACCAAAGCATTTATCAATCAAGAATTAGAAGACTGGGCAACATTTGGAGTAGAAGGACATTTCCATGCCAAGAATCCTTGGTTGCCCTATCACGAATTCTTAGCTGAAAGCTATGCTAAAATAGTTGGAGCAAAACAGTCGGAAGTTGTTGCAATGAACACCCTTACGGTTAATTTACATTTGATGTTGGTTTCTTTTTACAGACCTACTAAAAATAGGCATAAAATTATTATTGAAGCTGACGCATTCCCATCTGATATATATGCTGTTGAGTCACAAATAAAATACCACGGTTTATCCCCTGATACCTCATTAATAAAATTAAAACCAAGAGATAGGGAGTCAGCAATAAGAACAGAAGATATTGAGGAGATAATTCGTAGCCAAGGAGAGGATATTGCACTTATTATGCTCGGAGGAGTAAACTACTATACCGGCCAAGTTTTTGATTTTGAAAGGATCACTAAATTAGCACAGGCCAAAGCAATAAATGTAGGTTTTGATCTAGCACATGGAGCTGGAAATATAAAATTGGAGCTTCATAATTGGGGAGTTGATTTTGCCATTTGGTGCTCTTATAAATACCTGAATTCAGGACCCGGTTCAGTAGCAGGAGCCTTTGTTCATGAAAAACACCACAACTCAGATTTGCCAAGATTTGCTGGTTGGTGGGGGCACAATAAAGAAAGTCGCTTTAAAATGCCTGATGAATTCAATCCCATAAAATCGGTGGAAGGTTGGCAATTGAGTAATCCACCAATTTTGTCTTTAGCAGCAATACGGGCCTCTCTTTCTATTTTTGATGAGGTTGGGATGGAAAAGTTGGTTTCAAAATCTAAAAAACTAACCGATTATTTAGTATTTTTATTAAATACCATTGAAACAGATAGAATAGAAATTATTACACCAAAAGAAAGAGGCTGTCAAATTTCTATTAGAGTAAAAAATGGGAGTAAAGAACTCTTTGACAAAATAACAGCAAAAGGAGTAGTTGCAGATTGGAGAGAACCGGATGTAATTCGTGTAGCTCCTGTTCCGCTTTACAATAGTTTTTCAGATGTATTTAATTTTTACAATATTTTAAAGTCAGTAATATAATGAAGAAAGAAATCACCATTGTTGGGGCCGGTTTAGTTGGATCTCTCTGCGCTCTGTACATGCTTAAAAGAGGCTATAAAGTTTCCATTTTTGAAAGAAGAAAAGATCTGCGCTCAGAGATTATTACCGCAGGAAAATCAATCAATTTAGCCCTTTCTAAAAGGGGATGGACAGCATTAGAAAAAGTAGGAGTAGATAAAGAAGTCTTAAAAATCGCAATTCCTATGTATAAGCGAGTGATGCACGATAAGCAAGGCAATTTAAGCGAGCAGCTTTATGGAACTCAAGGTCAGGCTATTTATTCTGTTTCGCGTGCAGGGTTGAATCTTTTGATGATGGAGATGGCCGAAAAAAATGGCGCAAGCCTTTATTTTAACGAAAGATGTATAGATGCTGATTTAGCAAATGGAGAAGCAGTGTTTGAAAATGCAAATACTCAAAAAACGCAGAGAGTTCCATCTGATTTGCTTATTGGGGCGGACGGAACCTTTTCTGTAATTAGAAAGGAAATGGTTGACAAACACAATCATGAGTATAATTACAATCAAATTGAACACGATTATAAGGAGTTGATGATTCCTTCAGGTGCGGGTGGGGAGTATTTGTTAGATAAAAACGCCTTACATATTTGGCCAAGAGGTGAGTTTATGGTTATTGCTCTTGCCAATTTGGACGGAAGTTTTACCTGCACTTTATTTGCTCCCAAAAAAGGCAAAAACTCTTTTGAAGTATTAAATACAAAAGAGGAGGTAGAGCACTATTTCACTTCTATTTTCCCAGATTTTATTGCTATTGTTCCTGATTTATACCAGCAGTGGAATGCCAATCCAACATCTGGTTTAGGAATAGTCAGGACTTACCCTTGGCATGTAAAAGACGGATCTTTACTTATTGGAGATGCTGCACACGCTACCGTTCCTTTTTACGGACAGGGGATGAATGCCGGCTTTGAAGATTGCAGGATTTTAGACGAGCTTTTAGATAAGTATGAAGATAATTTAGAAACTTGCCTGGAAGAATATTCTAAATCGAGAAAACCAAATGGAGATGGGGTCCAAGATTTATCTATGCATAATTTTGTGGAAATGCGGGATAAAACAGCCGATCCTAAATTTTTACTACAGAAAGAAATAGAAAAGAAATTTGCCAACCTTTTCCCTGATAAATGGGTTCCTCTTTATTCTATGGTTAGCTTTACCAATACTCCTTATTCTGAAGCTTGGAAGGTAGGGATGAAACAAGAAAAACTCATGCAAAGCATTATGAGCACCCCTAATATTGAACAGATATGGGAAAGTGATGAAATAATGGAGCGAATGTGTAGTTTGGTCTAGTTTTTGATAAAAATTAGCTATTTCTTTTTCAAGCTAAAATTTATTTAAGAAATGTATTTAACAATTAGAAAATATCATATCTTTGGGTAAAATTTTCTGTTTCTATCTCTGTTGAAAACAACACATAACGAAAAAAGTCCTCTTCCAAAAAGATCTTTTCTTTTTGTTTCTAGATGGGGCGAAATACTAGACATTGCGATTGCTGCTAAAGAAGAAGGCCACTCTGTAAAGTTTCATATTGCAGACAAGTCATCTCGAGAAATAGGATATGGTTTTTTGAAAAAAGTTACTAATTGGCAGCAGCATATTGATTGGGCTGATGTGATTGTTTTTGATTATACCGGTTTTGGCAAGGAGTGTGATGATTTAAGAGCTGCTGGGAAGTTAGTTTTAGGAGGCTCTCAATATACTGACCTTTTAGAACTAGATAGAAATTTCGGCCAAGCAGAACTTAAAAAACACAAAGTAAAAACACTTCCCTTTGAAGAGTTTATAAATTTTCAAGATGCTATAAAATATATAGAGCAAAAACCAGGCCCTTATGTTATTAAGCCCTGTGGAGTAATTCAAGATTCAAAACAGCTGTTATTTGTGGGTAGTGATGATGAGGGGTTAGATGTTATTAGAGTTTTAAAAGCATACGAAAAATCTTGGGGAAATAAATTTGGAAATTTTCAATTGCAACGAAAAGTTCGTGGGGTTGAGGTGTCGGTATCCTCCTATTTTAATGGAACTCAGTTTTTAAAACCTATTAATGTAACTTTTGAGCACAAAAAGCTATTTCCTAATGAACTTGGAGTTTCAACAGGGGAAATGGGAACCAGTATGTTTTGGTCAAAAGAATCTCCAATATTTGATGAGACCTTAAAAAAGTTTGAGAACACTTTGGCCAAAAACAATTTTAGAGGCCATATCGATATTAATTGTATAGTGAATGGAAACGGAATCTATCCTCTAGAATTTACCTCCCGATTTGGATATCCTCAGATTTATATCCAGCGAGATGGTATCAATGAACCTATTGGGGAGATGCTGTATAAAATAGCCAATGGTGAGGATTTTGTTATAAATACAAAAAAAGGGTTTCAAATTGGGGCTTATATTGTAGTTCCTCCATTTCCTTTTAAAGACAAAAAGAGTTTTGACTTATTCTCAAAAGATTCGGTTGTGATTTTTAAGAAAGAGTTAAAAGAGGGGGTACATCCTATAGATATAAAGAAAGTAAATAACGAGTGGCTAATTACAGGCAATAGTGGTATCGCTCTTTTGGTGACAGGGACAGGTGTTACTATGAAAGAAGCTCAGAAAACAATGCAAAATCGTATTGGTAATATTATGGTTAATAATAGCTATTATCGAACAGACATTGGAAATCGTTGGACAGAGGATTCTGATAAGCTTTGGGCTTGGGAAATGATGTAAAATGGAACCGGTATTTCAAAAATGCAAAAAGCATAACGAGTTTTTTAAGATCCTCCCTTTAGATTGGCAAGACACTATTATCTCTAACTGGGAAAGTTACGAGCAATCTGGAGTAATTTATGTTTTAAAGGATAATAAAAAAATTATTGCTGGGGGGATTGTATTTTCAGAAAACCCCCCTAAGCCAACTCCCTTGGAGTTAAAACACACCCATTTATTTAAACAGGGTTATTTATACCTTGGGTTTATTTTTGTTTTGGAAGAATACCGACAAAAAAAGCTAGCCAGTAAGTGGTTATTGGAAGTTAAAAATAGTTATAAAAAGCCAAAATTTTGGCTCTCTATTGAAGATTACTCCCTCCACTCTTTTTACCAAAAAAATGGTTTTAAAATTATAGCTGAAGATAGTAAAGCTAAAGATCCTGAATGGCTTTTGGTTTTTGATAATAACTAATAATTTTTTTTCACTTTTTTAAAGTTTTTTTATCTTTTTGTGCCATTTTTATTCACTTTTGGTTCATTTTTTGCAGTTTTAGTAATTTTATAAAGCTTTTTTGTCTAATTTTTTTAAAAATTGCTTTTGGCTAATTGCCAAATAAGTAAAATTTCATTTTAGTTCAATAAATGTACAATTTGAGGTATTTTTAGTGTGTTTTTTAACATTTTTGTTCATTTTTATTCATTTTAGTGATTTTTTAAAACTTTATTTTAGCTCTTTTTTATAAAAAGTGCTGTTTTTGAAGTGTATAAAATAAAGAAAATGGTATAAAAAGGCATTATTTTGCAAATAAATAGCATTATTTTACACAAAAACGGCACTTTTTTGGACAAAAATGAAAAACACATATTGTAAAAAAATAAAATTGACTAAATTTTATTTGTGATACTAAGATTAATTGGGGAATAGTTGAAAATAATTCATAGATTAGCCCTCTTAAATAGAATAGTTATGATTAAAAAAATAAATAAGCTTGTTGGTCTTAAAAAAACTGACTTTGATGATTACGTAAATAATGGTAAAATTATATTTTCAGAGGCAAGATTAATACCTATATTAAAGACTGGAGATGAGATGGCCTTAACCTCTATATTAATGTCATCAATTCGTTTAGTAAAAGAATTTAGAAATCAAATATTTAGTGAATTAAGAATAAAAAAAGGTGGTAAAGCTTTCTTTTATACTGAAGTACGTTTTATGGATATTGATGAGAAATCAAGATTAGATGGTGTAATTTTAATTGTTGTTTCTGGAGTTATACAAGATGCAGTTTTTATAGAAGTTAAGAATGATACGGACATAATAGAAGAGGAACAAATAATAAAATATTACAAGCTTGCTCAGGATTTAAGCAATGTGCCTAAGATTTTAACTATATCTAATGAATTTGTTGCTGATTCTTCACATTCTCCTGTTACAATTAGTAATCAATCAAAAAAAATATCATTATATCATTTTTCTTGGACATATTTAAAAACTTTAGCTCAATTACTTTTATATAATAATGATAATAATATTGAAGATGAGGATCAAGTTGAAATAATGAAAGAGGTAATTCATTATCTAAATGATACTCGCTCAGGAGTTAGTAGCTTTAGTAAAATGAGTGGTGAATGGTTTGATGTAGCTGAAGCGATAAAATCTCAAAGTGACATAACAGAGGAAAAACTAATTAAAGCAATTACAAGTTGGTATCAAGAAGAATCAAATATGTCTCTTATGTTGAGTAGAGAATTAGGTGTTTTGGTCAAATTAGATGTTGAAAATCCTAAAACAAAATTAATTAAGGATATTAAAAAATTAAAAACGGAGTATTATTTGTCAACTAAATTAAAAGTTAAAGGAGCTGTCTCAGAAATTAAGGTTACAGCAGATTTTCAAAGAAGAACAATATCTATGTCTGTTAATATTACACCTCCTCTTGATGGGGGAGTAACTAGTAGAATAACTTGGATAAAGAAGCAATTAGAGAAGATGAAAGACCAATCTTTCCTAGAACACTTATATATTGAAGCTGATATAAAATTTACTAAACAGTCTATTAAACTTAAATATGCAGATATTGATAAGTTTTATGAACATAAAAATAAAGATATTATAGAATTTAATTTAGATGTGATTAAATCATCTGATTTTAGGGTAACAAAATTTGTAACTGAAATTGAAGGTATGTTAAAAACCTATTATCAGGTAATTGTGCAAGATTTAAAGACTTGGGAAAAGCCAGCTCCTAAATTACAACC
Organism: Chryseobacterium gleum; assembly: GCA_945865535.1. Classification (GTDB taxonomy): domain Bacteria; phylum Bacteroidota; class Bacteroidia; order Flavobacteriales; family BACL11; genus BACL11. Next base: position 106,421 of record CAMBDW010000003.1, read on the forward strand.
TAAGAAAGAAATTAAAGCTGAAGATAACTCTTAAGAGGGGTTAAAAAAATAGACTAACAATTAAAAAACTCCCCCTTTTCCTATCTTTGCCTAGCTATGAAAGCTAAAAAAACAGTACTTATTATTTTAGATGGTTGGGGCCTTGGCGATACATCCAAATCAGATGCTATATACAATGCCAACACTCCTTTTGTGGATTCATTATACACCAAATATCCTAATTCAAAGCTCAAAACTTTTGGCCAGTATGTTGGTCTTCCAAAGGGTCAAATGGGAAACTCAGAAGTAGGACATCTCAATATTGGGGCTGGTAGAATTGTTTATCAAGATTTGGCAAAAATTAACCTCTCTTGTGAGGATAATTCCATTGCCCAGATGGAAAATCTAAAAAAATCTTTTGCCTATGCAATACAAAATAAGAAACCACTGCACCTAATTGGCTTGGTATCAGATGGAGGTATTCATTCTCATCAAAACCACCTTTATAAACTATGCCAACTAGCAAATAAAGCAGGAGTAAAAAATGTTTTTATTCACGCTTTTACTGATGGTAGAGATTGCGATCCTAAAAGTGGAAAAGGATTTATTAAAAAATTAGAACAAAATTTATTTGGAGCAAAAATTGCTTCCGTGTGTGGCAGGTATTATGCTATGGATAGAGATAAAAGGTGGGAAAGAATAAAACTTTCTTATGATTTAATGATAAAAGCAAAAGGTGAAAAATCCCAAAATTTACAAGAGAGTATCCAAAATTCATACAACAATGGAGTAACGGATGAATTCATAAAACCCCTAATTGCTGTAGATGAAAAGAACCAGCCAATAGCACAAATAAAAGAGAATGATGCTGTAATTTGTTTTAACTTCCGTACCGATAGATGCCGCCAAATCACCACAGTCTTAACCCAAACCTCTTTCCCAGAATTTGAAATGGATACTTTTAATCTCCATTATACTACTCTAACAAATTACGATAAAACATTTAAAAATATACAGGTAATTTACGATAAGCAAAATATCAAAAATACTCTGGGAGAGGTGTTGGAACAAAACAAGAAATCTCAAATCCGTATTGCCGAAACAGAGAAATACCCTCACGTTACTTTCTTCTTTTCAGGAGGTAGAGAAAAAGAATTTGTTGGCGAAAAAAGAATTATTGTAAACTCCCCAAAAGTTCCAACTTACGATTTACAGCCTCAAATGAGCGCCCCAGAGCTAACCTCAACTATTATTTCCGAATTAGAAAAAGGAGCAACTGATTTTATTTGTCTGAATTTTGCCAATCCTGATATGGTTGGCCATACTGGCAACTATAATGCTATTGTAAAAGCCATAGAAACGGTAGATGTATGCACTCAAAAAGTAGTGGAAGCTGGGCTTAAAAACGACTATGCTTTTCTTATTATTGCCGATCATGGAAATGCTGATTTTGCAATAAATACAGATGGAACTCCAAATACATCTCACAGTACAAATCCTGTTCCTTGTTTTGCTCTTAATACAGGATTTAATAATATAGAAAATGGGAAATTAGCAGATATTGCCCCTACCATATTGCAAATAATGGGGATAAAAGCCCCAAATGAAATGACAGGAAAAAGTTTAATAAAATAAAAAATGGAACATATAAAAAAATACATCAGCGCAAACAAAGATAGATTCATCAACGAACTATTGGAACTTTTAAAAATCCCATCAATTTCTGCCGATCCCTCTTACAAAGCAGATGTGCTCCACTGTGCTGATGCAGTAGCAAAATTTATGAAAAATGCAGAGGCCGAAAATATTGAAATTTGCAAAACCCCAGGCTATCCTATTGTATATGGCGATAAAATAATAGATCCTAATTTGCCAACGGTTCTGGTTTATGGACATTATGATGTACAACCTGCCGATCCCTTAGAGCTTTGGACAAGTGGTCCCTTTGAGCCGGTTATTAAAAAGACAGCTATTCATCCTGATGGAGCAATTTTTGCCAGAGGAGCTTGTGATGATAAAGGACAGTTTTACATGCATCTAAAAGCGTTCGAATTAATGATCAATACAAATACTTTGCCCTGCAATATTAAGTTTATGATTGAGGGAGAAGAAGAAGTAGGATCTGTCCATTTAGGAGCTTTTGTAAAAGAAAATAAACAAAGATTAAAATGTGATGCTATCTTGATTTCCGATACTGGAATTATTGCAAATGATACTCCATCCATCACAACAGGACTCAAAGGACTTAGCTATCTTGAAGTAGAAGTTACAGGCCCTAACCGTGATTTGCACTCAGGATTATATGGAGGTGCAGTTGCTAATCCTATCAATATTCTGTGCGAGATGATTGCAAAAATGAAAGATGAAAATAACCACATCACTATTCCTGGATTTTACGATACTGTTTTGGAACTCTCTGCTGAAAATAGAGCAGAGATTGCTAGAGCTCCTTTTTCGTTAGACAAGTATAAAAAAGCTTTAGATCTTTCCGATATTCACGGTGAAAAAGGATATACAACTATGGAAAGAACTGGAATAAGACCAACTTTAGATGTAAACGGAATTTGGGGTGGATACACAGGTGAGGGGGCAAAAACAGTGATTGCTTCAAAAGCGTATGCAAAAATTTCTATGCGATTAGTTCCGAATCAAAGTAATGAAAATATCACACAGTTATTTTCCGATTATTTTACAAGTATAGCTCCACAATCAGTAAAAGTAAAAGTTACGCCACATCATGGCGGAGATCCTTATGTTTCGCCAACTGATATTCCAGCCTATCTGGCAGCAAGTAAAGCTATGGAAACTACTTATGGTAAAAAACCAGTACCTGTAAAAAGTGGAGGATCGATACCTATTGTTGCACTTTTTGAAAAAGAATTAGGGGTGAAATCTATTTTACTGGGTTTTGGTTTGGATTCTGATGCTATCCATTCTCCTAACGAGCATTATGGTATTTTTAATTATTTAAAAGGAATAGAAACGATACCTCATTTCTTTGCAAATTACGCAAAGGCGCATTAAGCAATGAAGGGCTTTAATATTTTAGGATTATTATTAGTACTAAATATTAGTTGTAACAGCCAAGAACAAGAAAACAAAAAAGTGACTAAACAACACAAATATACCAACGCTTTAGTTAATGAAACCAGTCCTTATTTACTTCAGCATGCTCATAATCCTGTTGATTGGTATCCTTGGAATGAAGCAACTTTAGCAAAGGCAAAGGCAGAAGATAAATTATTACTTATAAGTATTGGCTATTCGGCTTGCCATTGGTGTCATGTTATGGAACACGAAAGTTTTGAGGATACTGCAGTTGCTCAAATAATGAATGATAATTTCATCTGTATAAAAGTAGACAGGGAAGAAAGGCCAGATATAGATCAGGTGTACATGACGGCTGTACAATTGATGAATCAAAGAGGGGGTTGGCCTCTTAATTGTGTAGCCCTTCCTAATGGGAAACCTTTTTGGGGAGGCACTTATTTTAGAAAAGAAGATTGGAAAAACCAGATTTTAGGACTTGCAAATACCTATAAAAAAGAGCCAAATAGAGTGATTGAGTTTGCAGATAGACTTTCCTTAGGTATTCAACAAGTGGAAAATATTGGCTTAAATACCCAGGAGGCGAATTTTATATGGAAGGATTTGGATAATATGGTAAGTTCTTGGTCCGAACGCTTTGATAATAGCGAAGGAGGAAGTGATGGGGCGCCTAAATTCCCCATGCCAAATTCCTATAGTTTTTTATTAAGATATGCTCATCTAGCCAAAAATACTGAGGTTTTAAATCATGTTGAACTGACTTTAGATAAAATGGCTTTTGGAGGTATTTACGATCAAATTGGGGGTGGTTTTTCTAGATATGCAGTAGATGATCTTTGGAAAGCTCCTCATTTTGAAAAGATGCTTTATGATAATGGCCAGTTAGTTAGTTTGTATGCTGAAGCCTATTTGAAATTTAGAAATCCACTGTATAAAGAAGTAGTTTTTGAGACCTTGGAATTTGTTGAGCGGGAATTAATGGCCAAAAATGGAGCTTTTTATTCAGCTTTGGATGCTGATAGTGAATCAGAGGAAGGGAAATTTTATGTTTGGAATGAAACCGAACTTAAATTATTTATTGCTAAAGATTTTGAAATTTTTAAAGATTACTACAATGTAAATGGGACAGGGCTTTGGGAGCATGGGAACTATATTTTGCTTAAAAAGAAAGGCAAGCAAGAAATTGCTAAAAAGCATAAAATTTCAGTTGCTGATTTGGAAGCTAAAATTAAACAATGGAAAGTAATTTTAATGAAGCAAAGAGATAAGCGCATTCGACCAGGGTTAGATGATAAATCCTTAACTTCCTGGAATGGTTTGATGCTCAAAGGATACATAGATGCTTATATGGCTTTTGGCCAAGAAAAACATTTAGAGACAGCTCTAAAGAATGCTAATTTTTTAGCCAATACACAAATGCAAAAAGATGGAAGGCTATGGCATTCTTATAAAGATGGACGCTCAACGATTAATGCTTATTTGGAAGATTACGCTCTTGTAAGTACTGCATTTATTCGTCTTTATGAAGCTACTTTTGATGTAATATGGCTAAGCAGAGCAGAGCAATTAGTTGCTTATTCTCTGGAAAATTTCTATTATAAAAACTCTGGAATGTTTTATTTCACCTCCAAGTTAGATCCTGAACTAATTGCTCGAAAAATGGAAATTAATGACAATGTAATACCAGCTTCTAATTCGGTAATGGCAAATGTATTGTATGATTTAGGCACCCTTTTGGATAAGGATAATTATAAGCAAAAAGCCATTATTATGGCAAATAATGTAAAACCAGATATCCAAAAGTATGGCTCTGGCTATGCTAATTATGCTAATTTGATGTTAAAAGAAATAGTTCCTTATTATGAAGTAGCTGTTGTAGGTAAAGATGCTCACACTAAAGCCATGGAATTGAATCAAAAATATGTACCGAATAAATTATTTATTGGTAGTTTTCAAAGTAGCGAAATGGCGCTCTTGCAAGAAAAATATGTACAAGGAAGTACTATTATTTATGTTTGCGAAAATAAGGCATGCCAAATGCCTACTACTAATATAATAAAGGCGCAACAACTAATGAAGTAATGAATTATCTATTTGAAGAAAATCAAAAGTTTACACAATGGTGGCTGTGGGTAATTTTAGTATCCTTTCCTATTATGGCTTTTGGCCCTTTTGATGAAAATCCAATTAATAGTTATCATGTTTTAATAGGCCTTGCAATTCCTATGCTGTTTTATCTTTTTGAACTTAGGATAAAAGTAAATCAAGAAGGCTTGCACTATCAATTCTTTCCTTTTCATTTTAAATCCTATACTATAAATACTGATGAAATTGAAAAGATAGAGGCCATCCAGTACAAACCTTTAGCAGAATATGGTGGCTGGGGAATAAGATACGGATTTAACGGAAAGGCGTATAATGTAAGTGGTAATTTAGGAGTAAAAGTACATCTTAAAAATGGCAGAAATATTCTTTTTGGTAGCCAGAAATACAAAGAATTGGACAAAGCTTTAAAAGTAGCTAGGAAACAATAATCAAGAAATAATTTTTTTTCCCTTTTTGTACCAGCAAGTATTTTTCGCTCAACAAGTCATTTTTAGATATTTGAAAATCCTCTGCTATTTTTTCTTTATTTATACTCACAGCATTTGAGGATATCATTCTTCTTGCCTCTCCTTTACTTTCAAAAATTTGTGTTTTTTCAGCTAGGATATCTAAAATACCACAATTTAAAGCTGCTTTTTTCATTTCAAATTGTGGGACCCCCTCAAAAACCGAAAGAAAAGTATTTTCATCTAAAGACTTTAAATCATCAGCAGTAGAATTGCCGAACAAAATAGTAGATGCTTTTATTGCCATTTCTAAATCTTCCTTGCTATGAACTCTTGTAGTAACTTCATCTGCAATTGCTTTTTGCAATAATCTTAAATGAGGGGTTGCTTCATGCTCCGCAACTAATGTTACAATTTCCTTTTCAGATAAAAGAGTAAAAATCTTAATATAATTTTTGGCATCTTCATCTGATGAGTTAAGCCAAAATTGATAAAATTTGTAAGGAGAGGTTTTTGTTTTGTCCAGCCAAATATTTCCACTTTCTGTTTTACCAAATTTTCCACCATCTGCCTTCTCAATAAGCGGAGTGGTTACGGCAAACGCCCTTCCTTCTCCTTTTCTTCTAATAAGTTCAGTCCCACTTACTATGTTTCCCCACTGGTCAGATCCCCCTAATTGCACTTTACAATTTTTGTTTTTCCAGAGCCAGTAAAAGTCATAAGCTTGTACTAATTGGTAGGAAAATTCTGTAAAGCTCATCCCAGTTTCTAATCTGTTTTTCACAGAATCCTTGGCCATCATATAATTTACAGACATGTGCTTGCCTACATCACGGATAAAATCTAAAAAGGAAAATTCTTTAAACCAATCGTAATTATTTACTACTTCTGCAGCATTTTTCCCGCAATCAAAATCTAAAAATTGTTCTAATTGCTTTTGGACAGCATTTAAGTTGTGATTTAAGGTTTTTAAATCTAATAAATTACGCTCTTTACTTTTGCCTGAAGGGTCGCCAACCATTCCAGTTGCTCCACCAACCAATGCAAAAGGCTTGTGCCCACATCTTTGTAAATGGACTAAAATCATAATTTGAACTAAATTCCCAATATGCAGAGAATCAGCTGTTGGATCAAAGCCAATATAAGCAGCAGTCATTTCTTTCTCAAACTGCTCCTGTGTCCCTGGCATGATATCGTGTATCATACCTCTCCATTTTAATTCTTCTATAAAGTTCACCGCAAATAATTTTCTCAAAAATAGACAAATTATTAAATCTAGGGCATAACATCTATAGTCTAAAATCTATTCTCATATCTTTGCCATATGATATTTGTTACTGGAGGCACTGGCTTAGTTGGCTCACATGTTTTATTAAAATTAGCTCAACAATCTAAAGCGTTTAAGGCCCTTAAAAGAGCATCTTCCTCTATGGATGTTTGTAAAAGCATTTTCGCCTATTATAATGCGGGGGATTTATTTGCTAAAATAAATTGGGTTGAGGGGGATGTTAATGACATCCCTTCATTAGAAGAGGCAATTAAAGATTGTGATTTGCTTTTGCATTGTGCAGGAATTGTTTCTTTTTCCCCATCCGATATTGAACTTTTGAAAAAAGTAAATATTGAAGGTACTGCAAATGTGATGAATGTTGGATTGAGTTCTGGAATAAAGAAAGTAGGTTTTGTTAGTTCAATTGCTGCTTTAGGGCGTAACTCTACTGCTGGGGTGGTAGATGAAGAATGCCATTTTAAAGCTACAAAACTAGATAGTAATTATGCCCTTAGTAAGTATTTTTCCGAACAAGAAGTATGGCGTGCTTCAGGTGAAGGCTTGGATGTTGTAATTGTAAATCCATCAGTTATCTTAGGTCCTGGAAATTGGACAAAAGGGAGCTCACAGATTTTCGAAAAAATCTTTAAAGGATTGAAATTTTACGCTAGCGGAAGCACAGGCTATGTTGATGTTGCTGATGTAGCGGAATCGCTAATTCAGTTGTTATTTTCTGATGTAAAAAATGAAAGATTTATTGTTAATGGCGCTAATCTTAAATATCGAGATTGCTTTGATAGGATTGCCGTAGCTCTTGGCAAACCAAAAGCTACTATAAAGGTCACTCCATTTTTAAAAGAAATTGCTTGGAGAATAGAGGCAATTAAATCTTTGATTATAGGCAAAACCCCACTTATAACTAAGGAAACCGCTAATAGCGCAATGACTCAGAGTACTTTTTCCACTACTAAAATTGAAAAAACTATTGGGTTTCAATTTACGGATATTGATGTTACAATTAACAAATATGCGAATTGGTTTATTGCTGATCAAGCGTAGATCTTTCGGTAGTTAATTGCTCCAAAATATTAGTATAAATATGTCCTAATTTTTCGGGATTTTCAGAATAATAGTTAAGGTTTTCTTTAAAGGTCTCTTCAGAAATTAGATATTTTTTGTAAATATCAAAATAAGAATTAGCCAATTCTTTTTTAGCACTTTCCAAATCTTTAGCTTTATTGAGTTCAAAAGTTGCTTGTGCTAAATGAACTTCTTTTAAGATAGTTTCAAATGTTGTTTGAGATAAGATGTTTTTTGGAATTTTTTCTTCAGGATTAGAGCAGCAGAATAAAAAAAAAGCGACTACTGATAAATAAATTTTCATTTTTCAAAGATATTTTATTTTAAGTTTCAAATTTATGTATATTTGCCGCAGTTATTAACCAAATAAATTTTTTTTCATGAAAAAATTAATGTACTTGCTAGTTGCTGCTTTAGTTGTTACTTTCACTGCTTGTGGAAACGCTGAACAAGAAGCTGCTGATGCTGCTGCTGCTCAAGCTACTGCGGATTCTTTAGCCCTTGTTGAAGCTGCTGCTGCTGAAGCTTTAGCTGCTGAAACTGCTGCTGCTGAAGCTGCTGCTGCTGAAGCTGCTGCTGCTCCTGTCGAAGAAGCTAAGTAAAAAATTCTTATGTTTAAGGTAAAAAGGCAACTTAGGTTGCCTTTTTATTTTTGGGTCAATTACTAATTAAAAAAAATAAAGATGAAAAAATTAATGTACTTGTTTATTGCTGCTTTAATGATTATTTTCACTGCTTGTGGAGGGGGAGAAACTACAACTGAAGCATTAGTATGTCATAATACTGGAGTTGCATGTGTAGCAGATCATTCTTGTTGTATGGCTCATGATGAGTCTTCTGAGGCAGAAAAAACTGAAGAAGAAGTTGCTAAATAATTATTTTTTTGTTCAGAAAAAATGCAATTCAGGGTAAATTCTTTTCTTTCCTCTCAGATAATTCAATAAAAAATAAAAAAATA